>WJMK01000039.1 GCA_014727975.1 Microcaldota archaeon
GTGCTGTGCCTGATGAGCGGGGGAATTGATTCTCCTGTTGCGGCGCTGATGATGATGAAGAGGGGGTGCGAAGTGGACTTCCTGCACATACACCCATTTGAGAAAAACGGGAAAGTGAAGGGGAGCAAGATTGAGAAGCTTGTGCGGATGCTGGATTCCTACCAGCAGAGGGAGGGGAAACTCCTGGTGGTTCCGTATGCAGGGTTTTATGCGCGAACCGGGGAAGTGGAAAGGAGGTATGAGCTGGTTGTTTTCAGGAGGTACCTGTATAAGCTGGCGGAGAGGGTTGCGCAGGAGAAAAAGTATGGGGGAATTGTGAGTGGGGATTCGCTTGGGCAGGTTGCAAGCCAGACCCTGGAGAATATTGCGGCGGCGCAGCATGGATTGGAGGTTCCTGTGTTCCGGCCCCTGGTTTCCATGGACAAGATGGAAATAGTGGATGCTGCGGAGCGCATGGGAACGTATGGGGAAAGCATAAAGGAGTACCAGGACTGCTGCTCGCTTGTTGCGGTAAAGAGCCCGGTTACGAAGGCGAAGAAGCATATTGTGGAGGAATATTATGCGGAGATGGAGGTCGGGGAACTAATTCTGGAAAGCATGGGAGAACTGGAAAGTATTTAAAGAACTTTGAATATATATTCACATATGCCGAGAGGAAGAAGGCGAAGGATGGTCTGGAGAGAGCCAGGGTTCTGCAGATTCAGGCCTATAGGCATCCAGGGGCATGGGGCAGTGATGCTTACTGTTGATGAGTTTGAGGCAATAAGACTGAATGATCTTGAAGGGAGGGGGCAAAAGGAGTGTGCAGAAAAGATGGACGTTTCCCAGCCTACTTTCTCAAGGATAATTGAGTCCGCAAGGAAAAAGGTTGCGGATGCGATAGTAAATGGAAAAGAAATCAGGATAGAGGGAGGCGAATACATGGTTGGAGAAAAAGGAATGCCAAAAAGAGATGGTTCTGGTAGAGGAATGCGCGCAAACCGCGGAAGAGGAGGATGCAACCCCCCAGAAAATTCAGGGGCGCGCAAAAACCGCCCGGGTGCAGGGCGCAGAGGGGGAAGGTGGTAGCTGCCCCCTTCCTGCCCTTACCCGAAATATGAATCCACTACATTTCCAAGCTCTTCTGCATCGAGTTCGAATCTTGCGATATCTTTAAGGGTTGCGCGCAGATATGCGCGGTTGGCTTTGTCCTGCAGATTCCGGCGCAGCTTTTTAGTCCACCTGTTCATCCTGGTTCTGCCTTTGGGCACCTGGATGCGGCCATCACGCACTTCCTGGAATACATGGGCTTCCATTGAAATAAGGCCATGGTGGAGCATCTGTACCAGCTCCTTTGCAGTGGGCTTGTTGGGAAGCGTTGCATAAATGTGCCCAAGGTCGATTATTGTGTGGCCCCATGCCTGGGGGAGCCCATCCGAAACATAATTCATGGAAGGAGTTGTGTGGTCATCTGTCCCAAAGCACTCAAACGGAACCCCAAATATGTTGGGCAGCGAAAAAGAAACTGCATTTGCAGTCGGGCCCAGCTCCCTGCCCATGTCAGAAGAAAGGTTGTTGATTAGGTTATCGACCATGCGCTGAAGGGACCTGTTTTTCAGGTGAGGAAGTGTGTGCCCAACAGAGAGGGATGCGTTCCACACTTCAATTGCATGGACATATTCGAAAAGCGCATTTATTGAATTGTATTTGTATGGGCCTGTTTCCATTGTGCTAACCATGCCTACATCATAGATGGGGTGGTCGGGCTCATGCATGTTGAACGGGTGGGCTGCACCGATTATCAGCTCGCCGCGCCTGGAAAGCCGGTTGTAAAGGAGCGGGAGCACCTTGTGCAGCACAACATCGTCGTTGAAGGGAGGCATCGCGAAATCGCTCCTTCTTTTTGCTGCAATAAGCTCCCCTTCATGTGCTGCCATGAAATCAGAAAACCAGAGAAGTAGGTGTGGCCCATTGGGGACGTTTCCCGGGGCAGTGAGCTCCATCCCGGGCACCATAATCATGCCCATCTCTTCTGCAATTATTTCCAGTGCCCAGAATTTTTTCCTGTCAAAGGAGTTATGGGAAGTGAAAGAGATTACGTCCCTATCGTATAAGCCATTTACCCGCAGGACATTATTGGCATGGGAAACCCCGTCATCCCTGAATTTCCGGGTGTGCCTGTACCCTTTGGGCATCCACCCGCAATGCAGGTGGGATTCCATCCTGTACTCATTTAGCGGCTTGAGGGAAGCATAATGGAAGATGTCTTTGAGGATGCGGTCGGAAGCTGCAACCGGGTCTGAGGTGCCCCTGTACACTTTGCGGATAAGATATTCCTCCCCTGAAAGTGTTTTTCCATTGCTGCCCTTCCTGCGCATGGGTGCATCGGAGCCTGAATCAGGATTATAGTAATAGACGGTTACTTGGTTTTTGGAGGGTTCAGATTTGAGGAACACAAAAAAGCTGGATTTCTTTGAGCGGATTCCCCGGTTGAATATTGTTTCGCCTTTTTGCACAATTCCTGTTGGAGAATTTTTCTTCCAGAACCCCTCATTCAGGAGGCGCTTTTTCATCCTCCTGTTGTTTACTGCAGGGAACCCTGCGTTATCCAGCCGGTTGATTAATGCACCACGAAAAACAGCCAGGTTTCTTTGCACATTAGCCATGCTCCCACACCATAAATTACGATTTTCTGCAATAAAAATCTTTGGGTGGGGGCAGATATTTAAAAGAATAAGAGGGATTTGTGTGCATGGGGCATGCGGTAAAGGTAAGCCAGCTTAGCAAGGTAATAAAGGAAAAAATAATTGTAGACAGGATTTCCTTTACTGTGGAAAAGGGAGAGGTATTCGGGCTGCTGGGGGCAAACGGATCGGGGAAAACCACCACATTCAACATGATGAGCGGGCTTCTTGCCCCTTCCTCCGGGGATGTAGAGGTGCTGGGCAAAAGCCTCAGGGAAAGGAAGAAATCGGGGGGTGTGCCGGAAGTGGGAATGGTTACCCAGCAGGACTCGTTCTACGAGACGCTCACCGTGCAGGAGAACCTGGAGTTCTTTGCAGGCCAATTCGGGATTCCGGAAAAAGTCAGCAGGGAAAGAATAAGTGAGCTGCTCAAGCAGGTAAAGCTCACTGTAAAGAAGGATGCGCTCGCTTCAAGCCTTTCCGGGGGAATGAAAAAAAGGCTGAACATGGCATGCTCCCTTGTGCATGACCCCATTGTGGTTTTCCTGGATGAGCCCACAGTAGGGCTGGACCCTGTAGTGCGAAAGGAGATATGGATGCTGATAAAAGACCTGCACAAGGCAGGAAAAACAATAATCTTTACATCACACTACATGGATGAGGTTGAAGAGCTCTGCGACAAAGTGGCAATAATGTTTGCAGGGAGGATTGTGGACTCCGGCACTCCGGAAAAGCTCAAGAAAAAGCACAAGCTGAACCAGATGGAGGATGTGTTTGCGCATCTAATCAAGAGGGGTGTGTAGGATGAGCTCAATTTCAGTAGTAAAGAAGGAACTCCTTGAAATAGTGCATGACCGCACTATGATGGCGGTGCTGCTCATCTTCCCAATCTTCATTATGATGTTTATGGGAAGTTCGTTCAATACCCTGGAAATAAGCGGACTCCCCATTGGGATTACCGGACCGGCAGATGCGCCTTTTGCGGGTGTGCTGCTGGAAGGGCTTTCTAATTCGAGCGCTTTCAAGCTGCAGGAGTTTCCGGGGGAAGCAGAAGCTATGGAAGCATTCAGGAACGGGCAGGTGCGTGCAGTAATTGTTGTGCCGCAGAATTTTGAGCAGGACCTGGAAAGCGGGAAGGGCTCAACAGTGAGGATAGTAGTAGATAACTCAGATGTTGTGCTGGAGCAGTCAATACTTGCTGCAATGGCTTCGGTTGTGCAGGCATCCTCTGCAGACATCACCAGAGAATATGTTTCGGGGGCATGGGAGGACTTATACGGGCTCAATGAATCTGCAACCTCCCTTGCGCTGGACATTGCGGAGAGCAGGGAGGGGATGGAGCAAACCAAAACCCGGCTGCAGGAGATTGATGAAGATATAGAAGGCCTGGACATTGAAGGGCTTTCCGGCTCAATTGAGCAGGCAGATTCCTCACTTTCATCTATGCAGGAATTGATTGCAGAGCAGAAGGATGCGCTCCAGGATGCAGAAGAAGGAAATGAATTGCTTTTCAATGAAACAAAAAAATTCCTTGGGGAAGCAGAGGGAACCTTGAATGAATCGGTTTATGCGGTTGGAAATGCGCATTCCGAGCTTAGTGCGCAGAAAGTGGAGCTGCAGGGAACTGTGGTGGCGCTGAGCGCGGCAATTGATGGCCTGGAACTGCTCAAAACCAGTGCAAGCGGGGACTGTGATATTACTGTAGGGGCAATAGATATAACAATAGCAAGCCTGGAAGGGCTGAGGAGCAATACAGAAACACAAATGGCAAGCGTGAATGGGCAGCTCCTGGAGCTGGAGGAGCTGAATGCGACCCTCCATGATATGAACAGCTCAGTTGGGCAATATGCTGTTCTTGTTGGGGAAGCAGAAGAAGCACAGAATGCTGCGGAAATGGAGGATGCACTGGATGAGGCATCTGCAACCTTGGGCTCAATGGAAGGGCTTTTTGCGGAAGCTGGTGAAGACGTAGAGCAGCTTAAGGCACTTCTTGAGGAAGTAAAGGCAGCGATGGGGGAGATTGAGGGCACGCTGGATGAAGCGCTTCTGCAGGCGGGCTCTGTGGATGAGCTTATTGCATCCCTGCAGGATACCGTTGCAGAGCAAACCGGGAAGGACCCGGAAAATATTGCGGTTCCTCTTTCAATTGAAGTGGAAAACCATTATGAGCGGGAAAGCTTTGTTGATTTCATAATGCCCCAGGTGATCGCGGTTTCGCTGCTGCTTTCGTGCTTCCTGCTGGCTTCAATCAGCCTGGTTCGGGAGAAAACAAGGAAAACAATTGTGCGGTCGCTGCTTGTTCCGGGCGCGCTTCGCAACCTTGTGGTCGGGAAAATTGCATCAATAGTGATTATTTCTTTTGCCCAGGTTCTCGTGGTGCTGGTAGTAGCGGCGCTTTTCTTTGGGGTAAGGTTCCCCACGGATTTGGCGATGCTGGTTGCAGGAACCCTGGTTTCCTCGCTTGTGCTTGCATCAATCGGAATGCTGGTCGGGTTCTTCTCCAGGAATGAATCCTCTGCGATACAGGGATGCCTGATTCTTGCAATCCCGATGATGTTCCTGGGGAACATAATCTTCTCCCCGGACCTGCTGCCTGCGTATACCCAGTTGCTGCAGGAGCTGCTTCCGCTTGCACACATAACCAACATATTCAAGATCGTGATTATCACAAATGGAAACCCAATTGCGGACCTGAGCGCGCTGCTTACTTACTTTGTGCTGCTTGCAGTTCTTCTGGGGATTGTGGTGTGGAAGAGGCGCGAGATTACTGCATACAGTTAGGGATTTGGATGGGAAAGAGGCAGAAGATAGTTAATTACCCCAAAGCGTTTGCATGCGGGATGCTGGAAGATGGGGGGAGAGTGCTATTTCTTGTGGGAAAGGAGAGGTACGGGAAGAAGAGGCTGGCGCTCCCGTTTGTGGAGATTTGGGGAAGAGGGGATCCGGTTTCGGAGCTTGGGGCTGCATTTGAAGAGCAGACTGGAATCGATGGGCAGGTGCATGAAGTGGTTTTTGAGGGGAGGTACAATGCGGGGAGCAGGAAATACAAGAAATGGATTCCGCTTCTTGTGTTCAGGGTGAGCGCAAAAAGGATGCGGTGCAGGCCCTCTTCAGAGTTTGCGGGTTTTAAGTGGGTTTCCCTGAAGGGGGCGCTGGAAAAAGAGAAAAAGAAAGAACTGTTTTTGGAGAAGTGGGTTTCTGCGCTGCTCAGGAAAATGGCTTACCACCCGAGAACATAAAAGATAACCTTTTTAAAAAGAACAAAACAGAAGTATAGGCAATGTCCCGCAACAGAAAAGCATACAGGAAGCATATTGCAACCCGTGCGCCTCCGACAAAAAAAAGGAAGAATGTCTTTTTGAGGCATTGGAAGGAGGCAGGGGTGCTTGCTGGTTCACTTGCTGCAGGCCATTCCTACAAGGCCCATGAAAAAGGAAAGCTCAAAGCAGGAAAAGAGAGTTTGCAGGCCAGGGGGGATGAATTGGGCGCAAAGGGAATCAGGATAGCGAAGGACATGTATATTGCCCTGAAGGGTGAGGGTGCAAGCAAAGAAGAAATTAAGATTATTAGGAAAGCTAATAAAGCCGCAGAAAAAAGGATAAACGAGAACAGGGGGGAAAAAGAAATAAGCATGGCAGGGGAATTTGACAGGGGGCTCAGGGGAGATGGCGGGCAGCTGCTCATAGGAAACCGAAGCTATGAGGTTGTTATGGAACATGCCAAAAAGGAAGACGAAAATCTCCTGCACTTCAATGTACTCTGGAAAGAAGAGGCCGCTCTCATAAACGACAGGAAATGGCTTTATCCCCAATCTGTGGCAATCGCAGGAGCTTCTGCACTGGTTTTAGCGCTGGCACTCAACATCCTAGAGCGGAGATTCCTGAGGTACAGGTTCAAGGTGCTGCAGGAAAACTGGGAAGCCGAAAAAGCGGAAAGGGAAAGAAAGGAACACAAAAAACGGGAGGAACGGGCAAGGAAAAAAGAGGAAAAAAGAAGGATGCGGGAAGAAAAGAGAAGAATGCTGGTGAAGGGCCCTGAAAACAAGGTGCCTGATGCGCCGAATGTTTCGTATGGAGAGCCGAGACCCAAGAGAAAAAGAATAACAAAAAATGAGCTAAAAAAGAGAGTGGCCTGCCTGCTAGAGCCAGAATTCGGAGAGGATTCGGTCCAGGCAAGCAAGCTATTGTACCGTAACCTTGGCAGGGAGACCTGCAAGAAGATAATCGATGACTCTGATAACATATATGAGATAATTGGGGAATATCGTGATAAATGCAGTGAAAGCGGAATCGATTGGATCATGGACAGAATCTCTGGGGACGAATATGAGGTTGAGTTGGAGGAAAGCAATTCATCATACGAGATATATTCATATTGTGAACTTGACCTTCCTGTGGAAGCAGAAAAAGCGATCAAAGAAAAAGGCCTCGATGTGGACCATGTCAAGCTAGTAATCGTAAATGGATTCAACCTGCACGCGCCAAAAAGGGCAATAGGCAGAGTATACCACAGGGAAGACCTCCTGAAGAAGAGGATAGACCAGGAACTGAGCTATGAAAACCCTGACCCTGGAAAGGAGAGGGAAGAAATTTTGGGATTCCTAAAATCCCATGGGGTTGTCTCTACTTACAAGCAGGCAGGAAGATGCATTATGATAAATACTGTGCCTGGTTTTGGCCGGTCCCAGCCAGTTACTGCGTTAGGGGAACAAATCCTCAAAGCCACCGTGGACTGGATTGTGGAATTCAAAAAACGCCACCAGGCATGAACCTATTTTGTAAGCTCCCAGAGTGCATCTCCTGCTGCATGCGCATTCTTTATTACTTTTCCTCCCGAAGCAGAACGCATTTCTTCTGAGGAAAGCATTGCAACGCCCAAGGCGAGGGTTTTCCCGTGGGTTTCATCCACAATTAGTACTGGGTCTCCGGGAGAGATTCCATCTTCGATTTGGGTGATTCCGGGGCGCATGATGTCTGCCCCGTTTGCAACAAACTTGATTGCGCCCATGTCCACAGTTACTTTTTTGTAGGGAACCTGGATTTCCCCGGAGATAATCAGGCGGAGGAGGGGGAGCCATCTCCCCTCAAACTGGAAGAACAAGGCCTTGTCATCTATTTCAAGAACTGTGGATTTGTCATCTGTAACAATTTCCACTTTCTGTTTTGGAAAAACAGAAACAAAAGGGAGGGTTGGAATCAGGTCCTTGATTTCGCGCTTGGAAAGGGTTCTCCTGCCCATCAGGCGGCCTCCTTCTCTGCCGCTTCCTGCTCGAGCCTGCGCTTGATTACCTTGAGGGAAACAAAGGAGTCACGCTCCATTTCCTCAAGGCGGAAAATTATGTCGTCGCGCTGATGCTCCAGCCTTGGGATGACCACGAATTCAAGGGCATTTACGCGCCTCTTGGTTTTCTCGATTTCCTTGATCAGGCGCTTGATTGCGGTTTCCGTTTCTGCAAGGGTGACTACAAGCTTGAGTACTTCCCCGAAATCTTCAACCACATCATCAATCTTTGCAGAAGTCCCCATTACTGAATAGCCGCGCTGACCAAATCCTCTTTCCTGTATTGCTTCCTTAATTTCAGGAATGCGGACACCCATTACGTTGCGGGACTTTACTTCAAGGCCAAGGTCCTGCTCAAGCCCTGCTGCAATGGATTCAAGCTCAAAAGTTGTATGGTAGGCGTGTGCGATGGAAAGGGACTTGTATGCTGTGCCCATCTTTTCATTGAGCTCCCCCCGAAGGTCCTTGGCCTTCTTGAGTATTTTGAAGAACTCCATGATCAGGGCATCACGCTTCTGTTTCAGGAGGTTGTGCCCATTCTTCGCAAGCTTAATCCTTGCCTTGGTCTTGAGCAGTTCCATCCTGGTTGGGTTAGCCTTTTCAGCCATTATTACCGCCTATTTACTTCTTCTTTTTCTTTTTCTTATTGGATTTCTTCCGGGTCTTTTTCTTTGAGGCCTTTTTGGAAGGGGCCTTGGGAGCTTCTTTTGCGGCCTCGGGATTCTCTTCCTTTTCAGGGGCAGGGGCTTTTGCGCCGCCCTCCCTGAACCTTGAGCCATACTTCCTGATGAAGTCGAGTTTTACACGCTTGAGCTCCTCTTCGGGCAGCATGCTCAGCAGCTCCCATCCAAGGTCGAGGGTTTGTTCAATAGTGCGGTCCTCTGCCTGGCCCTGCATAATGAACTTTTTCTCGAACTCATCTGCAAAGCGGAGATACTTCCTGTCGGTGTCAGTAAGGGATTCCTCACCTACAACCGCACTAAGGCTCCTGAGGTCACGGCCGTTTGCGTATGCAGCGTAAAGCTGGTCTGCGACTCCCCTGTGGTCCTCACGAGTACGCTCTGCCCCGATACCAAGGTTCATGAGCCTTGAGAGGGACGGGAGCGGGTCAACCGGGGGCGCAACATTCTTCCTGTGGAGTTCACGGGAAAGCACAATCTGGCCCTCCGTAATGTACCCTGTAAGGTCAGGGATTGGGTGGGTAATGTCATCACCAGGCATGGTGAGGATTGGGAACTGGGTAACTGTTCCTGTCTTGCCCTTTATGCGGCCTGCGCGCTCGTAGATTGTAGAAAGGTCTGTGTACATGTACCCTGGGTAGCCACGGCGGCCGGGCACCTCCTGCCTTGCAGAAGCGATTTCACGGAGCGCCTCACAGTAGTTGGTCATGTCCGTAATGATTACAAGCACGTGCATCCCCTTTTCAAACGCAAGGTATTCTGCAGTCGTTAGGGCAAGGCGGGGCGTAATGATACGCTCCACTGAGGGGTCATCTGCTAGGTTAAGGAAAAGCACTGCGCGCTCAAGGGCGCCGGTTTTCTCGAAATCTCTCATGAAGTAGGATGCTTCTTCGTGCGTAATTCCCACTGCTGCGAAAACTACTGCGAACTCTTCCTTCTGGTCCTTGGTTTTGGACTGCCTCGCAATCTGGACCGCGAGCTGGTTGTGCGGAAGCCCTGAAGCTGAAAAGATTGGGAGCTTCTGCCCACGCACAAGAGTGTTCATGCAGTCGATTGTGGAAACACCAGTCTGGATAAAGTCACGGGGCTCTGCACGGGAATAGGGGTTGATTGCGGCACCTGAAATGTCCAGGTGGGCTTCTGCAACCGGCTTTGGTGCATTGTCACGGGGCTCTCCAAGCCCGGAGAAAACACGGCCGAGCATATCTTCACTTACGCCCAGCTTCATGGTTTCCCCGAGAAACTTTACGGATGTGTCCGAAGTGTTCAGACCGGATGTGCTTCCAAAAATCTGGACGACCGCTACTTTCTCGGTAATGTCCAGGACCTGGCCTTTCTGCTTGCTTCCGTCCGGGAGGGTAACCTCAACAAGCTCGTTGTAGCCTACTCCCTTTACCCCGTCAACGAATACAAGCGGGCCCGCAATCTGTGAAACTGTTTTGTATTCTTTCATATTATCACCTACTCCCTCTTCAGCGAATCAAATTCGCTGTCTATGCTCTTGTAGATGGCTTCAATATCCTTCATCTTGTCTTCAGGAATCTCCTTCATCCTTCCGATTTTCTCGAGCACCTTCATGCTGGAAATTGTCTTGAGCTGGATGCCAAGGTCGATTGCCCCCATCGCGCGCTCGTAGAAGCGCATGATGTTTTTTAGCATCCTGTGCTGCTTGGTCATGGTTGCAAATGCATCAACCTCATGGAACGCGGACTGCTGGAGATAGTCTTCCCTTATCATTTTGGTAATCAGGAGGATTGCCTGTTCCTTTTCAGGCAGGGCATCCGGCCCGACAAGCTGGACGATTTCCTGGAGTTCTGCTTCCTTCTGGAGGAGGGCCATTGCGCTGTTCCTTAGCTTTGGCCAGTCTGCACCCACATTCTCCTCATACCACGGGTCGAGAGTTTCTGTGTAAAGCGAGTAGCTGTTAAGCCAGTTCAGCGCTGGGAAATGCCTCCTGTGCGCAAGCGAAGCATCAAGCGCAAGGAACACCTTGGTAACACGGAGGGTGTTCTGGGAAACCGGCTCGGAAATGTCTCCACCCGGGGGCGAAACCGCACCTATAACTGTAACGCTTCCTTCCCTGTCGGGTGAGCCGAGGGTCTTTACCCTTCCTGCACGCTCGTAGAACTCTGCGAGCTTGCGCGCGAGGTATGCAGGGTAACCTTCCTCACCAGGCATCTCTTCGAGGCGGCCGGAAATTTCACGGAGGGCCTCTGCCCACCTTGAGGTGGAATCTGCCATCAGGGAAACACCATAACCCATGTCCCTGTAGTATTCTGCAAGAGTAATCCCTGTGTAGATAGAAGCCTCACGGGCTGCTACAGGCATATTGGATGTGTTTGCAATAAGCACTGTCCTTTCCATGAGGGGCTTCCCTGTCTTCGGGTCAAGGATTTTCGGGAACTCGTTGAGCACTTCAGTCATCTCGTTTCCGCGCTCGCCGCATCCTATGTAAACCACGATTTCTGCATCAGACCATTTGGCAAGGGACTGTTGGGTAACCGTCTTCCCTGAACCGAATGGCCCTGGAATTGCTGCGGTGCCTCCCTTTGCAATGGGCGCAAAAGTGTCCACCAGGCGCATTCCTGTGGAAAGCGGAACTATTGGCGGGAACTTTTCCCTGTATGGGCGTGGCTTCCTGACTACCCAGCGGTGGTATAGGTGAAGGGGCACCTTCTTTTTGCGGGTGTCTATCGTGCCGATTGTGTCTTCCAGGGTATATTTCCCGGAGCTGATGTCCGTAAGGGTTCCGGAATCGGTTGCAAGGATTTTGTGGGTGATTACATCTGTTTCTTTTACCTCACCAAGAATATCTCCTGCTTCAACCTTCTCGCCCTTCTTGCGGGTTGCCTTGAAGTCCCATTTCTTCTTGTGGTCCAGGGGAGGCACATCAATGCCCCGGGTAATGAAAGCACCTGCTGCTTCCTCAATCCCCTGGAGCGGCCTCTGGATTCCATCGTAGAAGGAACGCAGGATGCCCGGGCCAAGCTCTACTGAAAGAGGCTCTCCTGTGGAAAATACTGGTTCCCCTGGCTTCAGGCCGGCTGTATCTTCGTAAACCTGGACAACGCACTCGTTGCCTACAATCTTGATGATTTCTCCGACGAGCTTTTCCTCGCCGACCCTAACCACGTCATAGAGTTTTGCGCCATGCAGGTCCTTTGCAACTACTACTGGACCGGTAATGCGCGCAAGCTTTCCCTTAACTGCCATTCATACCACCATTATTTTTTCGAAACATCAAACCCTAGAGCCTTCTTGATAAGCTCATTGAGGTTTTCGCCTTCCTCCTGTTTTCCGGAGATATCTGCAACGCCCACTACTACTGGATGGGCAAGGTTGTCTATTTTTTTCTTTAGCCTCCAGTCAATTCCAGGAAGGTAAGATTCATTTACTATCACTATGCCAAATTCGGGATTGTTGATTGCTTCCCTAAGCTTGTCCTCGAACTCCTTGCCTTTTTCGGTTACATATACATGGTAGAGCCCGGCAAGGCGAAAGCCTGTCGCAAGCGCCGGGTCCCCAATCACTGCAATTCTTTCAGACATCTTTGCACCTCAGTAATATACAAGCATTGGCCTTATCTCCTCGGGGGTAAGATTGTAGTCCTTGCCCCTTACAATTTTGCGGAGGTTGTTCATCTCTTCCTCCTTTATGAAAAGGAAACCAACTATTGTTGCAATGGATACGGGGTTCCTGTAGAACACGCGCACCCTTTCCTTTGCAAGCTCCTGCTGCAGCGCAACCTCCAGCTCAGACAGGGACTTGAAATCATCGCGCCCGAGCCTGAACGCGGGCTTGATTGCCTGCACAACCTCCCTATAGTCCTTTGCTTTCAGGAGGCTTTCAAAGCAGGCCTGCTTCACATTCCCCCCCTGGATAAGGTGGGGTGTGATTTTTTGTATGTCTTCGGCCCCATTGTGCTTAAGCCGAAGGGTATTCACTATGTTGCGAAGGTCAATTTCCTTGGAAACTGTTTTGCGTATCCATTCTACATCTTTGTCTGCAGAAATTATTGATTCCTGCAGGTAGTTGTAGTAGCTTGCATCAAGGATGACCTGCAGCTGGCTGAGCACTTCTGCGCTCTGGATTGCCTTTATGAACATCTGCTCCAGCTCCGTGCCCTTGAGGCCCATGCTGGACTGGGAAAGTATTTCCCTGCCTACTGTAGTGGCCTTTATCCGCACATAAAGCTTGTCAGGGGGGCTCTCTGCAATCCTCTTCAGCTGAGGAACAGTAAGTTCCCCTGCAGAAACAAGGTAAGGGTAAATCTGTTCCCATGTCTTGCCTGTGCGCTTTGAGGAAATTATTGTGCGGAGGTTCAGGATGTCCCATTTGCGCATCAGCAGGTTCACTACAGGAAGGCCATCGGGAGGAGTAATGCTCCTGATCTTGTTCACCACGTCCTTATAGTGGATTTCTGCCGCCATCTCCAGGAACTTTGAACCCACATCAGGGGAATAATAATCCAGGAGCACGCCGCTTGTAAGGACCTTCTTGTAATATGTCCTTTCAAGCATTGCAATCATGCCCGGGACAGTCCTCTGGTTCAGAAGGTCTTCAAAAAAGGCTTTCTGCAGGATAAGGGCCTTCCTTGCCCTGACCCTGGTGCTTGCATACCCGTAGGTAAGCTGCCTGTTGTAGAATAGCTTCTTTACAAAGAGGGGAAATCCCCTGTGGGCAAAATCACTTGCCGTGCTCAGCAGGTCCATTCAACAATCACCTAAATAACCGCTCATAGAGTTTCTTCCTGAGGAATTCTCTCTTTTCCTCGAAAAGGCCTTCGAGTGTGCAGTCAACCTGGACACTCTCATCCGGGGAAAGTACAATTGCTCCTCCCATCCCTGTGAGGTCTTCCCTGATTGTACCCCCGAAACCCTTGAGGAGCTTTTTGTCTCCCTTGCACACGCGTGCAATATGGGTCTTGGTCACAATCTCGGTTGTGGCTGCATTTACCCGCTCATTGAGGAATTTTTCATATTGTTCTGGCTTGGACTTGCGGAAATCTGCCATATTTTTGTAAAGCGAGTCCATTGCATCCCTTATTACGGATTCCCTGGCTTCGCCCTCAATCTTCTTGGCTTCCAGCTTTGCCCAGGCTATGCGCTCGCGCTGCTGTGCAGCAACGAATGCATCGGCTTCTTTTTCAGCCGCAGAAAGCAGTTTCTTTACCTTCTGCTTTTCCTCATCCAGTGCCTTTTTCTTCTCAGCTTCCGCTGCATCGGTTATCGCTTTCGCCTCCTTCCTTGCTTCCGCAAGAATGTCGGCGGTGAGATGGTCAATGCCCATTCACACACCCTCATGTAAGGGGCTCAAGCTCCGATCTGGCCGATGAGCAGGAATGCGATAACGAATCCCAGAATCACGAGTGTTTCCGGAAGCGCAAGGCAGATAAGTACCTTGGTAAACTCCTCTGGCTTTTCTGCCAGAACTCCCATACCGCTTGAACCGATAGAAGCCTGTGCCATACCGGTAGCGATTGCGCCGATTCCAATCGACAGTCCTGCGCCAAGGGCGATAAGCCCGTCAGCTGCAAACAATTCTCCTGCCATATTTTTTCACCTATTTTTCTTGTTTTGCTGTTATTGCAAACGGAGTGAACTCTTTTCCGCCGCCATGGAAGAATTTTCCATAGAACTCAACTAAGTTCAGACGGCCGCCCTGCACAACGCACTCCACCATTGCAAGGCCTATGTTCATTACATGGAAAAGTATTAACACCGGAAGCATGATGAATGCCATCACGATTCCCTGGTCAGGTGTTGGAACAAAACTGTGATTAATCAATTCTGCAAGAAGGACACCTACTAATCCTACTGCAGCGATACGGGCGTATGAGAGGATATTTCCAAGCAAACCTGGAATTTCCATCAGGCCGATTGGGCCCTCAGTTACTGCCATGATGACTGCAGAAAGGATGAACATTCCGAGCCCAACCTCCACAAATATTGGGGGGAACACCCCAAACATTGCAGTGGACACTGCAAGGAAGCCTCCGAGCTCGATGAAAATCCATGCAAGTTTTCCGATTGCGTGCTTCCTGTTGTGGTTCCACTCATTTATTGCGCCCATCAGGAAACCTAGCGCAAGATGCACAAGGCCCAGTAGTATGGACATTCCTATGAGGAGGGACACGTTTGCTCCCCTGTGGAAGCCTGCATAAAGCGGGCCGTCTATTCCCAGGGATGCAAGGTTTATGAACCCCCACATCTGGAATACTTCCAGCAATTGGTAGGAAGACATCCCGAACCATTCATCGAAAATCAAGCCGAAGATAATTCCTGCGGCTGCAGAGAACCTCCATACGGATGCGACTCCGTATCCAAATCCTCCTTTTTTCCATTTCTTCATGAGCCATCCTGCAATAAAGAATGAAATGATCCCGTAGATAACATCTCCGAGTATCATTCCGTAGATAAGCGGCACTGTAAAAAAGAGTACTATAGTTGGGTCAATTTCTGAAGGCTTTGGAAGAGAAACCAGCCTCACAAGGAATTCCATGGGTCCCGTGGATTGTGGATTGTCAAGCACTACTGGAGGCTCTTCTTTCCCGTTCTTTATTTTCTCCACGAAAACTTTTGTGCCGAACTTTGCTTCGAGTGTGTTCCTGAAAGACTCAAAATCCGAGTCCTTTATCCAGCCTTCAATAATCATTGTCTGGGAGCCGAACCCCATCTCCTTTGTGGCTATTGCCCTTTCAGACCAGAGACCGAGGGCATCTGTGAGCCGGAGTACCTTGTCCCCGTATTTCTTTGCCATTTCCGAGATTTCCGCTTTTATTTTATCGTTTTCAGCCCTGAGCGCGGAAATCCTGGACTGGAACTCCTTTGCTGTTTCCCGGGGAGTTGTAAAGCCTTCAGTGTCTATCGGGGCAAAACCAAGCTTGCTGAGCACGAGCTCCGCTTTTGCATCATCGCTTGGGTAAGCAAGCACAACAACGCCTTCGCTGCCTGAAACTGCAGTCTGCATCTGGGTGCCTGCAAGCTCTTTCCTGAGCGCAGGGAGCCTTGCCGCAACAACGGTCCCTGCGGCAAATGAAAGATGGTCAGACTGGAGTTTTGAAAAATCAAACTGGAAAGGGTAAAGCTTCTTTGCATCATCGGACCTGGACTGCAGGTTCGCAATTTCTGTGGAGTTGGATTCAAGCATCCGGTGCTTTTCCTGGAGCCCCTCTTCAATCTGGAAAGACTCGGCCTCCTCAAGTGTCCTGTCAAGTTCCATCTCAGCGCATTGGGGCTTTCTTGACATAAGCCCGAGCATGGACTTTATGGAGCGGAGCCTTACCAGGCTTGAAGATATGCGGTCATGGATATCCATTGTTTTTCCGCTTTCAAAATCAGTGGACTCAAACCTCCTTAGTTCCAGCATTCCAAGATGGTGCAGTTCCGCGAGGAGGGGGCGGGCAACAGACTTTATTGAAACAAGTCTGATCTTCTGCATTTTTGCTGGTTTCAACATAACATCACTGGAAGGATTTAAGGAAATCCTCCATGAGGAGGTTCACTTCCCTGGTGCCTGCTTTTTTCTTTTTTATCTGTGCTGCCTTCTCTTCTGCAGCTGAAATTATTTTGCTTGCCTTTTTTTCGGTTGCTTTCTTTCCCTCGGAAATTTTCTTCTCCTTGAGCTCAAGGGCCTCTTTTTCCCCCTTTAGCCTTAGCTCTTCGGATTTCTTCTTCGCAGAAAGCCTGATTTTTTCTGCATTTTTCTCTGCTTCCTGCCTGAGCTCTGCTGCCTTTTGCTCAGCGGACTTAACATTCTCTATCGTTTTTATAAATGAAGTATCAGTGTCCTGCATAACCACACCGCTAAGGAATGAATTGTTAAGACACAACTATTTTTAAAGGTATCACGTCTTAACACATCTCACGCATCTGGATGTGGGATTGGTATCCTGAACGGAATGCACAGAAAAAAGGTGAAAAGTATGGGAGCATACAAATATATGAAAGAAACATACCAAAAGGAACTGAAGGAAAGAGGGGACCTCATCAAGAACAGGATTTTCAAATGGAGGAGGGAGCCCGTAGTGAAAAGGGTGGAGAAGCCCACAAATCTTGTGCGTGCGCGCACCCTTGGGTATAAGGCCAAGGACGGATATGTGGTTGCACGCGTCCGTATTGGAAAGGGTAAAAGAAGGAGGCAGACTCCAAGCGGAGGCAGGAAGCCGGCACATGCTTATTTGCTTGTGCAGCCCGGAACCAGCCTTCGCGGGCAGGCTGAGCAGAAAGCGAACCGCAAGTATTCCAATCTTGAGGTTTTGAACTCTTATGTTGTAGGGGAAGACGGAAACTACAAATTCTTTGAAGTAATCCTTGTTGATAAAGAGCGCACAGGAACCAAGCTGAACAAGCGCCGTGCATATCGGGGAATTACAAGCTCCGGGAAGAAGAGCCGTGGATACCGCGCAAAGGGCAAGAGGAAGCCGCGCAGGCGCTCAAAGAAAAAGGAAAGGGCAAAAAGCCTTGAAAAGAAAGGAAGACCCGGAACAGTAAAGCCCAAGGAGAAGAAAGAGGCTCCTAAAAAGAGGGCCAGGAAAAAGGCTGCGCCTAAGAAAAGGGCTCCTCCTAAGGCAAAAGAATGAGCGTTCCCTTTTTTGATATTTTAAAATTTGAATGCGGGAATCCCTCTGAATATGGATTCTCTAAAACTTATTTTTTCGAGAAAGTAAAGGACAGGGTTAAATTTGTGGATTCTGAGGCTGCGGCCTTAAAGCTGCGGAATAGGGGGGTGCTGATTAAGGTTGAGGGATATCCTTTGAGCCTTGAACTGGTCCGGGGGTTTGAGGGAAAGGAATCCGTGTTTCTTTTGGACCTATCAGATATCCTGAAGAGCTCCGGGGGAAAACGGGCTTCCGTGCTTAAGCGGATGGGAAATTTTGCGCGCTACTGCATCAAGTACAATGTTCCTTTTGCAATGGCGAGCTTTGCGGAAAATGAAGGGGAGATGAGGAGTGCTGAGGAGCTTGTGCACATTGGTTTCCTGATTGGGCTGAATAGAGGTGAAGGGAGGGGTGCGATATCAAAAATGGGGAGGATTCTGGGATAGGGGGTAAGACTGTGCTGGTTTTTGCTAATTCAGGAGCATGTAAAAGTAATAATCTTCATATGCTGCATCTCCGAATTCCGTTGGGACCATAAGCTCAAAATCTGCATTTCCCCCGTTGAACAAAGGGCCACTATCAATCACATCAACACAGAAAAACATGTCCTCTTTCGCAGGAGTGAACGCAGTTTTGTATGCACAGGTTTCAAAGCCTCCCGAATATCCTGTGTCCGCATAATCTGCGCCATCTAATATAGTGGGGCCAAAGCGCAGTGAACAGTTTGGAAGATTGAAGGTCTTTGCACCGGAATCAGAAGCATAAACTGCAAAACTCCATGCCGTATCTATGTCTGCGCCCCTTGCGCCGGTTGCATTTACAAGGCCCAGGGACGAGTTGGTCGAGGCGCATACGAGCCCTCCATCCGCAGCAGTCCAGTGCCATTCATGCATAAATATGCTGGCATTGTACTCTGCAAGGACAATCCTGGCAGTTGCATTCCCATAGAATCCTGCCCATCTGTCCGTAGATATATTCGTTGTAAGATTTGATGCACTAATGTTCCCCCCTTCTATTGAAGCACTTCCTGCAGGGAAATTGGGCCCATCATACCTGGAGGAGGAAATAAAAGTTACATTTGCATTTTCCAATTCAACAATCGCAGAATCAAAAGAATAAAATGTATCCGTAAGGTTCAGCATCTCATACGCTGCTTCATTGCAGGTAACATTCCAGTTCAGGGTAGCACTTGAGAAAGTGCGGTTATAATAATAAAGTCCGCTTGAGCCATTGTACTGCATCGCAAAAGGCCCAGATGGGGCTTCGGCAAAATAGATGTTGCAGGTGGCTCCAGTTATCGGATTCCCTGAAGTCACATTCGTATAGTTTGCAAAGAAGAAGACGTTGTCCCCTGGCTGTTTTTTCTTGTTTCCCCCTTCGGGGTCATTGTCATCCCATATCCCCAACTGAGCATTGGGGCCCGCAGTATAATTGGAAAAACCAGTAACCCCAAATTCATAAGTTCCGCCTGAATATGAAACAAATAAACATGCAGCGCCAAGGCATTCTGCCCCGTTCCTGTAAATAATCGGCCTTGAATTGTATGGAAGATTATAGAGGGATACGGTGGCCGGGAGGTCAAAATTGGGCAGAGGGGAGGTGATGACTTCTATATAGTTTGAATTGATAGAAACAAAATCTGAAATTGTAATTCCTGCAATATCTATTGGTCCTGCCCAGTAAATCTTTCCATTGCCGGCAATCTCAACAGTGAGCCCGCTGAAGCTGCTGGTATTTATTATTTTTGAAACGTCAGTGGTGCTGCCATCGAAACCGCTTGCGCTTGCAGCGGCATTCCCTGTGCAGTCCATATCCTTTGCCTTGTTGAAGGCATACTCCTCTGAAAAAGGAGAAGTGTAGGTCCAGGAGTAGTCGGATGCGCTTGCAGAGTTGCAGGTCCAGCCTGAAGGAACGCTCCAGTAACTGGAAAGGCCACATCCATATGTGCCATAATCCATGAAATAATATTCCTCTGCATCCTTGAGGATGTCCAACTGTTCAGAAAGCCCTGCGCATCCTGCGGAATATCCTCCTCCTCCGCATGCAGGGGCATCTATATGGTAATCATAACTGGTGGCACTGGCATTTGAGTCCCCTTTCACATAAGACCAGTTATATTCTGAAGAAGATGCATAATCGCATATCCACTCTCCTGTGGATGTAATGGCGGGGAACCCAACCAGCTCAGAACTATTGCAGGTATATGCTCCATGGGCATCATGGTAATCTTCCTCTGCATCCTGGAGCTGGAGGATATCAGTTTCCATGTCATCGTAGCAGGCCCCGGGACCGAGATTTACATTAATGGTGAAATTCCTGGTGCCCGTGCTGTTGGAGTTGCCGTTTGTGTCATATACAGTGGCATTGACATAATATTTGCCTGTGCCTAGCTTTGTGAAATTTGCAAAAAGATGTTCTGAAGAATCCGTAAATGCAGTCGAATTTAGTGTGCCGTCCTGGGAATAGAGATATGCAGTTATGTTTTCAATCCCAAGGGAATCAGATGCAGATGCATTCATGTGGGCATACCTGCGCTCAAGGTAGGCGCCTTCTGGCTCACATCCCGTGCTGAACTCTATTGAAGGAAATTCGTTGTCTTCCACCGTAAAATTCCGTGTTTCAGAAACTGCGCTGGACCAGGACTTGCTGCAATTAATGCCCCAGTTATATGGACCTGTAAGTATGCCAGGCACGGAAAAAGACGTATGAGTTGAATGCAGAACCGAAGTGTTGGTCCGGTTCAGGGAACCATTTATGTAGAGTGAGCAGCTCATGCTGGTCGAATGGGAGTTAGTTTGGTTAAATGAAAATTCGACTGTCTCCCCATAAGAAAAAGATGCCCCCTCTGCAGGAAGCATAAGATTTACTGAAGGGTTGAGCTCTCCAATGAGTATCTCCTGCTCACCTGTTGAATCCAAGTTGCTAGAAGAATCCTCTGCAAAAACTTCATAGCTGTATGCTCCATCAGGGAGCCCGGTGGTCGCATTCTTCGATTGGTTTGCAAAGAAATACCACTGGGTACTATTGTGCCTGTTGATGTTGGAGGTATAATGCTCGTACACCTCTTCCCCTGAAAAGGCACGGCTCCAGACTCTTGGTTCGTCCACTGTGCCGTCAAATGGAGTTCCTCCACTCTGGCGCTTTCCTATAAGCAAGGGAGTGCCTGAATCAACTATCCCCCCTCCAAAATTCGTGCTTCCTTTTTCCACCCCATCAACATACACCTTTATTGTAGAGCCATCATATATTCCAACAACATGGTACCAGGTGTCTGCTGAGAGTGTATTGGATGAAGTTGCATAATCCCAGTTGCTCCAGCTGCTCCCTACTGAAAATCTTACTGAATTATCTGTTCCCAGCCAGAGCTCATATCCTTCCTTGCTGCTTGTATGGACTAGCTTGGAGATGAACGGCTTCCAGTGAGAGCCGTCACCCCCGGTTGCAGGCTTTATCCAGGCTGCCACGGTTACATCCCCTGTAATCTGGAGGGATTCACCATTTCCGCAATCAATATAATCATTTGAACCATCGAGATCCACTCCTTCGCGGTATTTTCCCGGGCCATAAAGGGTGCCTTCACCACCTTCGTAAAGCTCCCATTCCTCAACCCTAAGCCAGTTAATAGAAGGAGTTCCATTGAGGACAAGGATACGGTAATACCTATAGTCCTCAGTGTTGGAAAAGGTTTCATTGAACCAGGTCAGCTCCCCATCATGTGTGAAAAAAGTAAGGTTTGCCCAGGTGGAATTGTCATCCGATGCCTGAAGGACTGCACCGATTGAAACGGCATCATCATGGTAAAGACGGATTTTTGTAACTGTTTTTTCAGAGCCTGCCCCAAAATCAACCATAAGCCAATGCCCTGTTGCTGCGTTTGGCGACCACCACCACGTACTCAGGTTTCTGTCAAATGCAAAGTCAGGGTAATAGGTAGAATATGTGCCTGATGCAGTTTTTGTGGCGGAGGTCGTGTTTATTTTGCTGTATCCTGTTGATTCTAATCCATAGAATGTCCCGTTGTTTCCGTGGCCGGATATGTCTGCTGAATAAGTTGAATTGTCCCCTAATGCAGCAACATTGTCAAGATTCAAAGCCAGCTTGAGGGAATTGCCATAAATAGTATAGTTGGCCCCATTCCAATCATATGTAAGATTATGGAGATTCTGCTCCTCAATAGATGTGTTGAGGATAAATGAGGTATTTGTTGTAATTGTGCCATCGGGTGGAGTGGGGCTTATGAATCCAGCAGAAGGAAGAGCGAGGGGGGTGCCCAGCAAAACAAAAAGGAAAAATATGCTGGCTCCCTTATACTGCATAGGAATACTAAACTAATAACTTATTTAAAAGTTCTTATTTATAGCACCACTGAAACTCATGCCATCACGCTTCAATCTGTTGGGAATCTCTCTCCAGTAATTTTCTCATAAACATCCAGGTAGAGGTTGCTTACTTCCTGCACAACATCTGGTGGGAGCGTGGGCGGAGGGTAGGTTTTGCCCCAGTCTAATGTTTCTAGGTAGTTCCTCAGGTATTGCTTGTCTAAGGAAACGAGATTGCCTTGCTCATACTGGTCCTTGGGCCAATAGCGCGAAGAATCTGGGGTAAGGACCTCATCAATAAGTATCATGGGGCCATCGGGAAGCTCGCCGAACTCGAACTTGGTATCTGCAAGAATCAACCCTTTGGAAAGGAGGTAATCATGCCCAAACTGGTAGAGCTCAATGCATTTTTTCTTTACAAATGCGAGCTTTTCCTGCCCGATTATCTCTGCTGCTTCTGCTTCAGTAATGTTCTGGTCGTGGCCTTCCTGCGCTTTAGTGGAAGGGGTGAAGATGGGCTCCGGGAACTTGTCTCCGTCCTTCATTCCTTCCGGGAGCTTTATGCCGCAGACCATGCCGGTTTTTTTGTAGTCCTTGAAGCCGCTTCCTGTGAGGTAGCCGCGCACAATTACCTCAATCTTGAGGGGCTTGGCTTTCTTTACGATTACTGCTCTTTTGTCTAAATAGTTAGGGAGGTTCTCGGGCATCTGGGTAGTGATTACGTGGTTTGGGATAATGTGCTGGGTCTTGTTGAACCAGAACTGGGAGAGGGTGGAAAGCACTGCGCCCTTGTAGGGAATTCCCTCGTTGAATACAACATCGAATGCGCTTATGCGGTCGGTTGCAACCATGAGGATTTTGTCCCCTTCATAATCATACATTTCGCGGACCTTGCCCTTGTGGATTAAGGGTAAATCTAAATCTGTTTTAGTGATGGTTTCCATAATTCCACCCTTGCGGTGATTTAGGCAAGGAGCTTTTTTAAGTTTTGTTGGTTGGGCCCCTCCTCCTGTGGGCCAGGACAGGGGGCGGTTTCCTGGGGGAGGTGCGCAGAACCCTCTTTCTGGAACGCTTAAAATCCAGCCTCAGCACCTTGGGCCTGGGCAGCTTTTCTTCATGCTCGGGCACAAGGACCCTGTTTATCTGCTTTCCTATAAAAATCAGCTGTGCATCATCCAGGTGCCTCTGCAAAACATTCAGCAAAGATGGTTCCTTGCACGGTCCTCCGTTAATCTCTGAAAAAATGGCCTGCGCTTCCACTGTGCGGTCATGGATAATCCAGGAAGACATCTGCCCTACAGTAGACCTCCTGTCGGCAATTGTAAGTGGTTCTCCATTGAGAAGGCATTCGGAACCAGCATTGTATTTCCGTGGGGCATATGCTGCAATGGCCAGGATTGTGGCCAGCGAGTCTACTGCAATTTTTGAAGATTTTGCTTTCAGGGTGTTGTCATATAAGCAGGGTATTGCAGATTTTCCAAACCAGAAAAGCGTGCACATCGCCGCATACCTTACAGTGAAAACATCCGACTTAAAAAGCCCCATTATCGGTTTGGCTGCCTCGCGGGCATCGAGCAGGCTAAGCATAACTGCGGCGCTGCGTTTTATTTGAGGGTGCAGATTTTCAAGGGCCGAGATAAGCGCGGGAACTGCCTGAAACCTTGGCATGGAATAGAAATGGGTGCATGCATTGTAGAATTCTGGTGTATTCATCCCTTTGGAAAAGCCAGCAATATGCTGCCGGATTTCTCCGGGGCTGAGCGGGTCGCTGCCTGCCCTCAGGGCAGGGTCAATACCCAAACGCTCCACGTGGTTCATGATATTGAGCAACAATCCCATTTTAACCAGAGATAATTGGGTGCGAAACTATTTAAAAAACTTTTTCTTCCACTTAAAAACACATTTTATCCAGAACCTGATTCCACATACAGCTTAAGGAACTCATCCAAATCCACTGCATTTATGATGGGCTTGTCGAAGAGTTCGGAATCTTCATCCGCCCTGGGGCACGCAGTGTTTATGTAGCATTCAAATTGGGGGAAATTCCCTATGGAAACAGGGTTGAATTCATTTGAAACTAAAATCTCGGCGGTGAATCCTGCAGCCTGGAGCTTTTTCTTTGCGTCCTGGGCAGCGCGGATGCAGAGCTGCCCGGGCTTGGTGGAAAGGAGGATTGCGAAAACCCTGCATTCCAGGGCCTTTAGCATCATTCCTTTTTTCCTTTTGCGGATTCTTTCTATTTCTTCGTTTATTTTCCTGCATTGCCCGGAATAGGGGTTGAGGGAGAATATGGGAAGCTCGGAGCGAATTCCGGTGGGGTGGAACTTCCCGTCCCCTACATAAAGGATTGCATCCGCATCCTTGGAAACTGAAGTGGCTGCAGTGGGGTCGCACCCGAGAACCTGCCCTGAGTGTGCGGTGAAGCATCCCTTTCCGATGAGCACTTCTTTTCCGTGCTTTTCCAAGAAGGATTTCATCTGCTCCAGTTGGGGAATATGCTGCACGGTTGTGACCAGGACTATGCGCTTCTTGCCTTCAAGGGAAGGGATGGCTTCCTTGAGTTTTTCAACATCTATATCTGCGTAATACTCGCGGTATTCAACATCAAAGGGAAGGCCTTTTTGGATGAATTTTGAGTGCCCAAAATGGATTACCTTGTCTATCTGGAGGGTGCGGGCCTCGTCCATGGGAAGGTCGCATGCACCGTAGCAGGAAGAGGAGGAAACATAAACCTCATGGCCTTCCTTTTCGAGCTTCTGGGCTTCGGAAAGGGCATTTTTCTTGAGGCCTTCGGGAAATTGTAATAGTATCTTCATCTGGCACACCTTGGATAAGCAATGGACAATTTCACGAGAAGTGAACGCAGTTCACTCAGATCGGGAAACTGCAGAAGTATTTTCATGAGATCACCTGGCTCGTGCAGTACGCAGTTTCACGAGATGTCATCGCAAGATGAAACAGATCGGGGAATTGAAGGGATAGTTTCATGAGAATAAAGAAGAAGGGAAAAGAAGAAAAAGCTAGTCCTCCTTCCCTCCGTTTTTCAGTTCGCGGAGGTATTTGAGCATTACTTTCTGCTCGGCAGACGCGACAATCTTGCGGGTGCGCTCAACCGCATCCGGATTAACGCTCATGGAAGTAATGCCGAATTCGACTAACTTCTCGGCAAAAGTAGGATAAACACTGGGGGCCTGCCCGCAAAGGGAAGAGGTGATTCCGTATTTGCGGGTAGTCTTGATTACGCGCTCCAGCGCACGGTAGATTGCATTGTTGCGCTCATCAAAGCCTTTTGCAAGAGTTGCGTTGTCCCGGTCGATTCCAAGCATAAGCTGTGTAAGGTCGTTGGTCCCTACGGAAATGCCATCAATGCCTTCCTCGCAGAACTCATCTATCTGCATTACAGTGCTCGGGACCTCAACCATGATCCAGAGCTGGAAGTCCTTGGTCTGGTAGAGCTCGACCTCGCGCATCATGTCCTTGATTGCACGGAGCTCCCCAATCCTGCGCACAAACGGGACCATCATCCAGAGGTTAGTGAGGCCGAATTCCTCGCGCACCTTCTTGATTGCCTTGAGCTCCATCTTGAATACTTCAGGTTCGTTTATGTAGCGCGCTGCGCCGCGGTATCCCATCATCGGGTTGGCCTCTTCCGGCTCGTACTTTCCGCCTCCCTTGAGGTTGCGGTATTCATTGGTCTTGAAATCAGTTGTGCGGTAAACAACAGGGCGGGGATAAAATGCGGATGCGAACCTGCGCATCCCTTCCGCAAGCTTGTTTATGAACTCGTTTTCACGCCCGTCCTCGTGCATCTTGCGCGGGTGCTCTCCCATGTCCGCAATCATGAATTCTGCACGGAGGAGGCCTATTCCATCCGCAGGAAGCTTTGCGGTCTTTTCCGCAAGCTCAACTTCTGCAAGATTTACGTAAATCTTGGTGCCGGTTACCGGAGCTGCGGCTGCAACAACTGCTGCTCCGGCCTCTTCTGCTGCAGTTGCAGTTTCCCCGAGCGCAACCTTTCCTTCGTAAACAACACCATGGGTGCCATCCACTGTAACAAGCATTCCTTCCTTGAGCACATCCGTGGCGCGCTGGGTCCCTACAATGCATGGGATTCCAAGTTCCCTGCTAACAATTGCTGCATGGGATGTCATGCCTCCGGTATTGGTTACGATTGCTGCTGCTTTCTTCATTGCAGGAACAAAATCAGGAGTGGTCATGTCCGTAACGAGTATGGAGCCTTCCTCCATCTTGGAAATGTCCTTGGCGCTCCCAAGCACAGAAACCTTCCCTATTCCAAAACCGGGAGAGGAACCGAGCCCGCGGAGGAGGACTTCTGCTTCAGAAACTTCGGATTTTTCCTCAAGTTCCTCTGGTTTGGACGGCCCGGATTCTGCTGCCTCTTCTTCCTTGAGCGTGGTAATCGGGCGGGACTGTACAATGTAAACTTCATCATTTGCATATGCCCACTCAATATCCTGGGGAAAATCATAATGCTCTTCAAGCTTTGCTCCAATTTTTGCAAGCTCAACAATAACTTCATCGGAAATTTTCTGCTGGTCCTGCTTTTCATCCTTTATTTCTGCTTTTGCATTTTCCCCCTTGTGCTTCATTACCATCCATGTCTGCTTTGCAATGTCCTTGCGGAGAATCCTGAAGGAATCCTTTTCAACTACGTATGTATCCGGGGTAACTGAGCCGGAAACAACCACTTCCCCAAGCCCATATGCGGCCTCGATCATTACTTCACTTTTCCTGTTGTTTACTGGGTTTACGGAAAACATAACTCCTGCTTTTTCGCTCTGCACCATCTCCTGCACTACTGCAGAAAGCCCGACCTTCATGTGCTCAAAATTGTTCTGTACCCTGTAGAAGATTGCGCGGGCAGTGAAAAGGGATGCCCAGCACTCTTTTACTGCTTTCACAACTCCGTCAGGCCCATGAATATTCAGGAATGTGGATTGTTGTCCTGCGAAGGATGCGCCCGGGAGGTCCTCTGCAGTTGCAGAACTCCTTACAGCGACATAAACTTCCTCTTCCCCGCGCATCGCGCAGAGCTTCTGGTAGTTTCCCTTAATCTGCTCCTCAAGCTCAGGAGGAGTTTCGGCCTCGATAATCAGGTTCTGGATTTTTTCTGCAGTTTCCTGAAGCTTTGCAGTATCATTTACATCCAGCTCGGAAAGCAATTCAGTGATGGGCTCGCGCAAATCATTATGGTCAAGATGCTTGAAATAAGCTCCGCTCGTGGTTACAAAACCAGGGGGGACCGGAAATCCTGCCTTAAGCATCTCCCCGAGATTTGCTCCCTTTCCTCCTGCCTCAGCGAGGCTTCCCCTGTCCAACTCTTCAAACCAGAGAATATCCTTCATAGAATCCACACCTGAAAAGGATAAGAAGGGAAGAATTAAAAGGATTACATAATTCAGGGTTCTGCGCGCTTTTCAACTTTTACGCTGGGTCCCGCAAAAAGCTCATCATGGCTTGTTTCCACCGTTCGGGTTAGCGGGGGCTCTGAAGCAAGCTCCCACATCCCCTTTGCACCCTCAAAAATAGACCTTATCTTCAGGGCGATGCGGGCAGGGACCTTCTCCTTTGGGCCAACTTTTACATTCACCCCAAGCTCCGGGTCATAAATGGTCCCTTCTTTGGAACGGATTGTGTGGCGGGCAAACTTTGCTCTGGGCTGCGCGCGGCGCGCCTGCCTTTCAGTTTTCACTATTGCCCTGGGCTGCATTCTTCCCACCTGGTTTATAGCCACAACTGAGCTATATAAACCTTCCGGAAAACCCGGAAAAATGCGAGTGCGTTACTTGAGCGAATGGAACTTGAGGGATACCCTGCCCGTCGCACTGTCCTCCACAAGCTCAGGAATTCCTATGCGGTTCCTGCCAAGGCGCTTTGCAATGTATAGTGCCTGGTCGGAAATTTTCTGCCAGGTTTCCCTAAGCGATTTCATCCTCTCCCCGTTTCCGGGCAGGATCATCTGGTTCTCAAGGTCCTCAAAAGAGACATGGGCCATGAATTCCGGGTCAATATCCAGCTCGCCATTCACTATTCGCTCTGCATCAGAAAGGCTTGAAATCCCCATGCTTACCGTTATTGGGATCTCCTCTCCTGATGGAAGCTGTACCGGGTTCTCCTCTATTGCTCTCCTGCATCTTTGGGCAGCTTTTACTGCCCCCAATGTGTCCGATCCGGAAAGCACTGCTGCAAATTCTTCTCCCCCATACCTGCTCATCTCGTCACCTGCGCCAATAAGAGCCCTTGACTTTGTCACAAGGTCGGAAGACCGCAGGACCATAGAGGCAATTGCTGCAACCTTTGCAAGGACCTTGTCTCCTGCATCGTGGCCATAAGTATCGTTTACCTTCTTGAAGAAATCGATGTCCAGCATCAGCAGGGCTGCGTTCATCCCTGTTGATTTCCTTATGTTTATTTGGTGGCGGATTCCTTCCTCGTATGCAAGCCTGCTTGCAAGCCCTGTGAGCGGGTCAACATCAGCAACAAACCTAAGCGAGAAAAGCTTTGAGATGTCCCTTGCCGAAACAATTGTTGCAGAAGGCGGCGTGACCAGGTTTTTGAAGCGCAGGTCACTTCCTCTCACATCAATCATCCCGTAATCCTTCCCAAGGGGCATCAGTATCCTTGCATTATCGGCAGCTTGTTTTGCGAATTTTTCCCTGATTGTGCCAGGGTCATTTGGGTTTATGTAAAGCAGCCTCCTCTCCTGCAGGAAATAAACTACACCCCGCTCCATTGTCCTTGAGGCAAGAGCATCAAGCATGGGGTCAATGACAGCATCGAGGCTCTGAATAGCCAGGTTTCCGCCTTTGAGCCCCACTTCCAGGTGCCCTGCAAGAGTCCCGTCCCCTGCCTTCCTGTAAACAGATATTCTTTCTGCTGCCCTGAGAGAAGCAAAATAGATTTTGTATGCTTCCTGGAGCGAAACAGGGCCCCTCTCCGCAACTGCATTGATTACTGCGCTCAGCAGCCTGTCCTGCGGATAGAACACCCTGCGGCAGGTGCCATAGGGGTCAACGACAAGATTCTTTAAAGGTGCAACCAGCCTCGCAAGTGGCGAAGCTGGAACGGGTGCATAGATTGGTATTTGCTTCGCTCCCCTGGATTGTGGGGCTATTGAGTCTGCCTTTCTCCGGCCCGGCGGCTGAAGATTTGGATTTGCAAGTTTTCTGGTCATTGGGGGCTATTCTAAAGAGATAAACTTTAATAGCTATTTGAGCTGTGCGGAGAATTATACGTTCCATCCTTCAAAGGTGCAGTTCTCTTCCGGGATTCCGAGCTCCTTGAGCAGGGAGCGGAAAGCCTCCACCATGCGCGCAGGGCCGCAAACAAAATAGCGCTTCTTTTCCAGGCCTTCAAGGTATTTTTTGAGCATTTCCGCATCCACATGGCCTGTTTCATATTCCCATCCTTCCGGGTTTTCCCGGGTAAGGGTGAAGATGGTTTTGAGGTTTTCATTTCGGGAATCTATTTCCCTTAATTCGTCATAATATGCAAGTCCCTCCTTGGTGCGGGAAGAATAGAAAAGCGTAACTTCCTGGCATTCTGAACGCCCGTCCCGGTCGCGGAGTATGGAAACCATTGGGGCAATTCCGATCCCCCCTGCGATTAGCACATATCCTCCACAGGTGTTATAGATAAATGGGCCCATCGGCCCTTCCACCTGTATCTTGTCGCCTTCCTTAATGGTTTTGAGCTGGGAAGTGAATTCCCCTTCCACCTGCTTTATTGCAAACTCAAGGTGCTCCATGGACGGGGAAGAGGCGATAGAATAAGCGCGCTTGGTGCCGGAGGGTGAAGTAAGCAGCATAAACTGACCTGGAGAATACTGGATGGGTTCCCCTGATTCCGGGTCAAGCTCCAGCTTTACGATATCTTCCGCAATCTCGCTGATTGATTTTACAATGTAAGTCTTGGATTCCATATTCAATCCCACGGCTCGGTGCTTATTCTCTTCTTTGGAATCTTCAGTTCCTCCAGAATTGCAAGCATCCTGTTCACAAAAGTTGAGGGGCCGCAAATATAATATTCCTTCTTCCTTGGAGAGGGGACAAAATCTTCAAGCATCTCTGCGGTTATCGGACCGATTTTTCCTGGCCATTCCATGGGCCGCTCGTTCAGGAGCGTCATCAGGAGGTTTACCTGCTTGTGCTTGTCAAATTCAAGCAGCCGCTCTTCGTTCAGGATTTCCTTCCGGTCCATATTTTCATAGAGAAGGTAGATATTCAGCTTCTTCCTTTTTTCAATGAGTGATTTGCCTATTGAAGAAAGAGGAATTAGGCCAAGCCCCCTGCAAAGCAGGACTGAATGGTCGGGCTTCTTGGAAATTGTAAAATCCCCGTATGGCCCTTCAATATAAATCTTGGAGCCTTTCTTCTTTTTTGAGAGCTTTTCCTTGAACAGGGTTGAAGTATTGAACATAAATTGGAGGCCTTTTTCTTCAGGTGCGGAAAAAAACGAGAATGGCTCGAACTCATTGGATTTCCCATCAAGGTAGAGCTTTACGAACTGCCCGGGCTTGAACTTGAAACGGGTCGGGCGCTTTGCTGTGAGAAGATAGAAATTCCCTTCCTGCTCCAGTGAAGAAACAGTGCACGCAACAGGCTTCTTTTTCTTCATATCCCCGTATCAAAAAAGAAGGTTATAAATGTTTCGCTGGAACTCCATACGGGAGCCCTATGGCAAAAAGAAAGATGCCCAGATGCATGAGCACGCAGCACCCGGACAATGCAACTACCCCTTTTTTCAGCCAGGGGCAGGTGATGGGAGGAGAGGACGAAATCAAGGAAGCATTTTATGCATATTCTACCCTGGGCTGCACTGAACAGATGTGGGATTCCGAAGGAAAGGAAGTGGACAATTATGTTGTGAAAAAGCTCCTGAATAATTATGGCTATTATTTTGCAAAGAATAAGCTTGGAAAGGACCTGTTTTTGACCGTGCGTGTGCCTAATCCTGAAGTGGAGAAGACTGAGGGGAAGATTTTGCTTGAGGCCCTGGATGCGATTCCGCGCAATTTTGATGCAGCGGGCGCATTCTACGGGGAGGAGGTTGCACCCATCTTTGAAGTTATTTTGCCTATGGCTACGAGCACGGTTTCGCTGGAAAGGGTGCGGAACTACTACGACAAGTTTGTGGTTGGCAAAGCAGGAGAGAAATTATCCCCTAAGGATATTACGCTGGAAAAGTGGATTGGGAAGTTTGGGCCCAAGGAAATAAACGTGATTCCGCTTGTGGAGGATTTGGATTCAATGGAAAGGATTGGGGGGATTGTAGGGGACTTTGTGCATGGGAGGAAGCAGGAATACCAGCGTGTGTTCCTGGCGCGCAGTGACCCTGCGCTTAATTATGGTTCTGCTGCATCCGTTCTGATAATAAAAAATGCATTGCAGCAATTGCATACTGTGGAGGAAAAAGAATCCATGGAAATTTACCCGATTCTTGGGGCGGGGAGTGCGCCTTTCCGCGGGAACCTGCGCCCGGACAATATCCACACCTTCTTGAGCGCATACCCGAGCATGCAAACCTACTCCATCCAGTCCGCATTCAAGTATGATAACTCCCCTGGGGAAGTGATGAAGGGTGTGGAAGAGCTCAATTCCACAAAGAAGGGAAAGCCTGTGGAGGTGGATGAAAAGAGGAGTTCGGAGATTGCAGCAAAAATTTCCAGGGAATACAGGTCGCAGCTTACTGTGCTTGCGCCCCTGATTAATACTGTTGCTAAATTTACCCCAAACAGGAGGAAGAGGAAGTTGCATGTTGGGCTCTTTGGATACTCCAGGAAAACGAGTGGAGGGGTTAAGCTGCCGCGCGCCATACGGTTCTGCTGCTCGCTTTACTCTGCGGGAATTCCCCCGGAGATGCTGGGGCTAAATGCACTGGATGAGAAAGATTTGGAGTATATGCGGGACGTGTATGCAGGGTTTGATTCGGACCTGAAAGATTCGCTACGCTATTTGAATGAGGACAACCTGGCAAAATTCCCTGCGCTTTACAAAAAGCTGAAGCCTGTGCTTGGGCTTGTGGACTATGAAGTGGACAGGGAGCACAGGAGATGGAGCAAGCACATTCTGAGGAAGGTGCATGACAAGCACCCCGGGCCGATTGAAGAAGAAGTCCTGGAAGCGGCAATGAGGAGGAAGTTCCTAGGATAATATTTCTGCCGCCTGAAGCGCGAGTATTGCAAATGGCACTATGTATTTTACCATTAAGTAGACAGGCGTTACTAGCGGTTCCGGGATGTTTTCCTTGAGCGCTTTTTTGCAGCCTTTCCAGCCCCAGGTAAATGCTACTAATGATGCAACCACTATGAGAGGGGCGAACCTTCCGATTATGTGTGCATCCATGAATTCAAGGAACGGGACTCCGTCCAGAACGAAATCTGAAGCAAGGGGGCTGTAGCTCAGCGCTGATGGAATGAAGAATATTAACAGGAGGAAAAGCATTGCCCATCCTGCCCTTGCGCGGGAACCCATCTTACTCCTTAGATTGTCTACAAGCACTTCGGAAAGAGACACTGCTGAAGTAGTCGCGGCGCTGAACAGGAGCAGGAAGAACAAGAACATTGTTACTGCCCCGAAGGGCAGGGAAAGAAAAGCAAGCGGGAGGGATTCAAATGCAAGTTCTGCTCCCGAGGTTGTGGGTATTGCAAAAGTGAATGTAACGGTGAAAACAACTATTGCGCCGATTATTGCGATTATGCTGTCTGCTGCTGCAATTGCAAGGGAGGAATGGAAAATTTCCTCCTTCTTTTTCAGGTAGCTCCCAAAAGTGAGCATCACCACCATGCCTACGGAAATGGAAAAGATTGCCTGGGTGATCGCATTGAGGATATTTATGGGGGAGAAGAGCACATCTGTGTTGACTGTTGTCAGGTAAGAGATTGCATCGTTTATTCCGGGGAGGGTAAAGGAGTTTAGGAATATTAGGAGGAGAGATGCGAAAAACACCGGGAAAAGGTAAACGTTTATTTTTTCCAATCCGGATTTGATGTCTGTGCGCGCAACTATCCACACCATGAGCAGGGAGATTGCCCCTCCCATCGGGAGGGCCCAATCCCCCACTGCGGTTTCAAACGGGATGTATTCTCCTCCCAAGGAAGTGAATGTGTAGAAGAGGGTCCAGCCCATTACCACAAGGTAGTATGAAAGGACGAGAAGGCACAGGCCCAGGGGGAATGCAACGAGCCACCATTTTTTCCCGAGCATTTCCCTGAATGCCCTTACTGCGGAAGTATGGAGCTTCTTTCCTACTGTCAATTCTACTAAAAGTGCAGGGAGGCCAACCAGGAGAACTGCAAGAACATATAGGAGGACGAAGGAGCCTCCGCCATGCAGGCCTGTGATATATGAGAATCTCCAGATGTTTCCTAATCCTACTGCGGAGCCGATGCATGCAATTATGAATATGCTGTGGGAAGACCAGCTTTCCCGCTCCGCAATTCTTTGCATGGGGAGAATTCAGGGAATAAGAATAAAAAGGATGTTCCAAACTTAAGGAATTTTGCAGTAAGAATATAGTAATAAAAATTGTTGCGGAGAGTTGCCTGCATGAAGGAGGCAATGCTGTATACGAAAGGGGAAAAGGGGGAAGTGCAGTGCTACTTGTGCAGGAGGATGTGCAGGATCAAGCCAGGGGAGAAGGGATACTGCCATGTGCGGGAGAACCGGGACGGGACATTGTATTCTCTTGCTTATGGGAAAGCTGTTGCAGTAAATGTGGACCCGATTGAGAAGAAGCCGTTTTACCATTTCATGCCTGGGGCGGATTGCTTTTCATTTTCTACTGTTGGCTGTAATTACCGCTGCAAATTCTGCCAGAACTGGGAGATAAGCCAAGCATATGGGGGGATTGTGGGGGAAGATTGGCCTCCTGAGAAGATTGTAGAGTACACGCACAAGAACAATATTCCTGGAATTGCATATACGTATACTGAGCCTACTGTGTTCATGGAATATGCACTGGATACTGCAAAATTGGCACATAAGAAAGAAGTATTCAACGTATTTGTAACCAATGGGTATGAAAGTGATGCTGCAATTTCTGAGATGAACGGCCGGATTGATGCGAGCAGGATTGATTTGAAGGGATTTCATGATAAAGTTTACAAGGAGCTCTGCGGGGAAGTGGAGCTTGAGGGGGTTCTTGCAAGTATAAAAGGGCTATATAAAATTGGGCATATTGAGATAATAAATTTGATAATTCCTGGCTGGAATGATGATGAAGATGATTTGAGAGCGCTTTCCAAGTGGTGCGCGGAACTGGACCCGAATGTGCCTGTGCATTTTATTGGATTCTATCCTGCAAACAAGATGAAGGATGTGCCAAGCACTAAACTGGATACTCTGCTTAAGGCGCGGGAGATTGCGATGGATGAGGGGATTAAATTTGCATACTCCGGGAACAGGATGGATGAAAAGAGCGAGAGCACCTACTGCCCAAAATGCGGGGAAAATGTTGTGCGCAGGAGCGGGTTTACTGTGCTGGAGAACAGGGTTGAGGGATACAACAGGTGCCCGGAGTGCGGGGAAGAGCTTTATTTTGTGAATGATATTAAGGAATACTGGAAAAGGAATGGGAAACGGGACGATTAAAGAGGGGCTTCGAGTATTGCGCCCATTGGGTGTGTAGGCGGGATAAGGGCAGAGATGCGGATGCTCTTGTGGTCATTCGGCGCGAGCGTGCAAAGCACGGGCCCCACCCATTCGGAAGAAGAATGGCCGAATACGAATATTGTAATGTCCGGGGGAGTTTCTTCTTTTGCAAGGTCTGTTCCCTTGTCCAGTACGGAAAGGTCAAATTTTCCTGGCTGCTCAGGAATCCACACAGGGCGCGAATTTGCCTTGGGGAGGTAGTGCATGTCTTTTTCATCTCTCTGGTATTCCCATGTTCCTGGCTCATAAATAAGGGAAATGCCTGATGCATTCTCCAGGTCCCTGGGCACATGGAAAACACTGCGGCCCTTGTGCATGTGGCCCGGGCCCATAACTACCTCGCTGCCGAATTTCCTCTTTGCCTGGCTTACCAGGAGGCCTCCTGTCCAGAATGCAAAGGTTTCCAGTGTGCATGCAGATTTGAGGTCTACGCCTTCCAGGAGCATTTCAAGCCCTGGGCTGGAAATGATAGCCCCTTCGGGACTTTCTTTTCTCTCAGTGTAAGCATCTGGGTTGGAGAGGGCATGGATCAATCGGACCCCTGTGCGTATGGAAATGATGCCTGCATTCTTCTCCTCTGCTTTCCTGTGGGCTGAAAAAAAGGACATCCTTCCGCCTCCCGAGGAAGTGTATTTTGCAATCCTTATTAGCTTCACTCTTCTTGCGGGGGAGCGCACCTCACCAACTAGCTGAAGCTTTTGGGCAGTGGAATTCATTTGTACTCACCACACATACTGGCCAAGGGGCATTCTGCACTAATCCTTATTAATTTAACATGGGATATCTGGCTGCAGAATGGTGAAATGGATGGGAAACGTATTCAGGCAGCTTGGGGAAGGAGGGAGGATATTCAAGAACGAGCAGGCTTTTGCGCCAGAGTATATTCCTGAAGAGATTGTGAAGCGGGAGAGCGAAATAAAGGAGCTTGCGTTTGCTCTGCGCCCGATTTCTGAGAACCGGAGGCCGCAGAGCATAGTTATTTATGGGGCCCCTGGCACTGGCAAGACCTGTAGTGTGAAGCATGTGCTCGGGCAGCTTTCGGATTACACCTCAAGGTGTTTTTCGGTTTATTTGAATTGCTGGAATTACCCGAGCAGGTTTTCGATTCTGAGCAAGATTGCAGAAGAGCTGGAAATCTTTATTCCGAGAAGGGGGGTTGCGGTGGATGAAGTTTGGGCTGAGCTTGTGGGCGTGCTCAAGCAAACCAAGAAGGTTCCGGTTATTGTGCTGGATGAGGCAGATGTGGTTGCTGGGGAGGAGCAGGGAATATTCTATGATTTGTTGCGGATGAAGGAAAATGAGGGGATAGATGTGGGAGTGATTGCTATTACTAACCGCGGGGACGTGCTTTCCCAGCTGGATGACCGCGTGCGGAGCTCGCTTTTGCAGTCATTTATGGAGTTCAAGAGGTATACTCCTGCGGAGCTGAAGGAGATTGTGCGGGAGCGGGCGCGCATTGGGCTTTTCCCTGGGGCATATAATGAGGAAGTGGTTGGGATGTGCTCCGGGTTTGGGGCAAAAAATGGGGGAGATGCAAGGATTGCGCTTAACCTGCTTTGGCTTGCGGGGAGGAATGCAGAAAAGGATGCGCGAGATGAGATTACGCTGGAGGATGTGGAGGCGGTAAAAGGGAATGTGCTTGGGAGCTTAAAGAAGGAGAAGATTGAGAGCCTGGATGAGCTGGACAAGCAGGTTGTGGAGCTTATTAAGGAAGCGGGGGAATCCGGGATAAAGAGCGGGGACATTTACTCCAAAGTTGGGAAAAATGAGAGGACTGTGAGGATGCGGCTGGGGAAATTGGAGAGCATGGGGCTCGTGGAGGCTGTATTTTCGGAAGGGGGAGCAGGAAGGACACGGGTTTTCAAGATACGGAAATAAGGATAGCTGCTCATTGCCGCACATAATTGAGCAGTTCCGGAAGTATAGTCCGGAACTCCATTTCTGAATAGTCTGCAAACCACGCGCCTAGTATGAAGTATTTTATGAAAAAGTAAAAAATCCAGAAAAAGGCAAATGCAAGCAGGATTTTGAAAACGGTTTTTGCATTCTTTGGGGTGGGGCGGAAAGCGAGCCAGATGGAAAGAATCCCGCCCAGGGCAATTCCTGCAGAAAGGAGGTAGGAGTAGCCCCAGCTCAGGACGAAATTTACGAGGCAGATTAGCACTACTAGGAGGGCGGGGGCGCGGGGCCCATACCCCACTGCAAAAGTAGTGATGCCTGCTTTCTTGTCTTCCTTGTAGTCCATTATTGTGGCAATTGAGTGGATTGCGGAAAATCCTGCAGAAACAACAAAAAGTTCAGCGTATGGGAAAAACTCCCCTGAAAGGGTATATGCGAACATGAAGGGGCCGACTCCGTAGCCGCCGCTGAGGAAAGAATCCCAGAAGGGGCGGGCCTTGAAGCGGAAGGGGGGCGCGGAATACATGTAGGGAACCGCAATCATCAGGAAGGAAAAGGCGAAGTGCAGGGGCTGGAAGGAAAGCGCGGAAACAAGTATTATTGCAAGGGAAAAAAGCATGATGAGGGATTTTACCCAGGGGATGTCTCTCTTTTCCAGCCGGGCGCCCCAGAGCCCGCCCTTCCTGGGGCTGCTTTTGTCCACCTCAATATCAAAGAGGTCGTTGAGCCCGTAAATAATGAATGCGAAGGGGAAGGTAAGGAGGAGCATTTCGGCTGTTTCCAGGGGGCCGCGGGGAATTCCTGCCATGAACAGGCCTGCAAGGTAAACAAGCATGGGCCCGAGCCAGAAAACCGGGCGGCTTATGGAGATTGCCTTCTTGAGCTTTTCAAGCACTACTTTTCCCTCCGTATAATGTAATCGGAAACTTCGGAAAAGAGCCTGCACTTATCCTCCGGGAGAGCGGAAAGGTGGGATTTTGCTTCGGAAAGCAGGCGCTCGCAAACCGAGTTTGCGTAGTTTATTGCACCGTGCTCTTTTGCAAGGGAGATTGCGCGGGAAACATCCTCCTGGGTTTTTTCAGGCTTCTTTAGGATTGAAAGGAGCTCCTGCTTTTCCTTTTCGGGAAGTGTGGAAAGCAGCCTTATGGTGATCAGAGTTCGCTTGCTTTCCTTTATGTCTTCCCCAATCTCTTTTGTATATTCAGACGGGTTGGAAGTAAGGTTAAGTATGTCGTCCTTAATCTGGAAGGCAAGGCCCATCTTGTTCCCGAATTGCTGGAGGGAAAGCTGGGTGCTTTCCGGGGCATCTGCGGAAAAGGCGCCCATCCTGCAGGCAAGGCCAATCAGCGCGCCTGTTTTCCCTGAAGCCATCTCCAGGTATTCCTCCTCTGAAATATCGAATTTCCCTGTGCGCTGCCAGTAGAGTTCGGTTCCCTGCCCTTCAACAACAGAAGAAAAACCATCCATCATTATGCGCAGGGCACTGAGCTTTTTTTCAGGGAGGGTTTTGCTGGAAAGTAGTATGGACCACATCACACGGTAGAGCGCATCACCCGCATTTACTGCAGTTGGAATTCCATGCTCAGAATTGATGGTGGGTTTGCCCCTGCGCAGGGAAGAATTATCTTCCACATCATCATGAATAAGCGTAAAATTGTGGAAAAGTTCTATTGCAACTGCATAGTCCATTGCATCGGATTCTGTGCGGCCCGCCGCCTCTGCGCATGCAAGAACAATTATGGGGCGGATGCGCTTTCCCCCGCGGAAAATGAACTCGCGAAGCATTCCATAAACATACGAGGGGTCCTGTGGGATGCTGTCGCTCAGTGCCTGGTCGATTTTCTTTTGCCTGGACTCGAGATATTCTTTTGCATCCATTGGCTCACATTCTCAGGGACAAAAAAGGGAGGCCCTGTCCTCCCTGCTATTGCTTCTTTTTTCCAGTTTTTTTCTTTTCTCCCGCAAAATAGTAAATATATGCTGCTGCGAGCAGGAGCACAATTATTGCAATTGCCCAGTAGTACCAGCAAAGCCCGAAAAGTTCCATGCAGAGCCCAAAGAGGCAGCAAACAGGTGCAGGCTCTTCTTCCTCCGGGGCTTCTTCCGGAACTGAAGGGGGGATTTCGACTTCTGCGGAGGGTGCGGGCGGCTCTGGCTCTTGAATTGGCTCAATTGCAAGAACGCATTCACTATCAACACACCAGTAGCCCACGGGGCAATCGGAATCTGCTGCGCACCCTGGTTCTTCTTCAGGGATTTCGGGCTCCTCCTGCGGCACTTCCGGCTCGCCTTCAGTAGGCGGGGGGCCTTCTCCTCCTTCCTCACACAGGACAATTGAAATCAAGCCTGCTTTGTACTCATACCCATCTGCTGAAACCTGGTAATGGTAGTTTCCTGGTTCCTCCGGAGCAAATGAACCTTCTCCGGCTGAATCAGTTTCAAAGGAGCTATAAAGCACAATGGTGCTGTCCGGGCCATAGATATCTGCATTAAGGCCTTCAACACCTTGCCCTGAGTGGATTGCAGTAAAGTTCACCTGCTCCCCTGCGCATTCCCCTTCAACCTGCAAATCATATTCTGCATCATGCCCATTTCCTGGCGGATTTGGCCCTGGAGGGGTGGCATTGGGCGGATACCAAATTGTGTAATTGACTACATATGTGGAGAAGTTCTTCACATCCATCCTTATCTCGTGGTTGGCTTCATCGAATACAATATTATGGCACTGGGTGGGTGGGCAGGGAACCCCATTTTCCATTGCCTCTGTTTTGTTGCGCGTGTAGTTCTCGTAATAGGCAATGTTTCCGTCCCAGCTATCCACATTGTGGAAGATAAGCGAGGTATTGAATGTTTCCATGAATTGCCCGACTGCTCCCCCATATTCGCTTCCATTTACTGAAGCCATTCCTGTTTCAACATAAATGAAATGGTCAGAAAGCATAATCGGGTTTCCTGCTATAAGAGGGTGGGTGGTGTCGATGTCCCAGATTACAAGGTCCGTGAGTTGGCCGTACGTGGTGAGATTGAAGGGGCGGGTCTCATTCTGTATGGATATTGAGCTGTCATGGAGAGAAACACGCACTCCGCCGAACTCGTTGCTGAATGTGATATTGTCCATAGTAAAGTTGGTGTTGTAAAGATTGAAGCGGCAGTTGAGTGATTCGAGCGGCGCATGCGCAACTCTAAGGTCAGCTGCGCTGTCGAATACAATCTCTGCGTCCTCTTCGCATCCAAAGAATACCCCTGTGTCATTGGAGATGAGAGAAACCCCAAGACCCATGAAATCAGCAAGGTCAAGGGTGCTGCCGAATGTGCCCGGGAGCCTTGTGCCATTCATAATCATCTGCCCGGAATACAGGGTGAGGTTGTCAACCCGTGCATTGTTGAAATCCGTTGCAACCATTATGGGTATAGTCTTGATGTGTGAATTGCGCACATTTCCCGCGATCATGAAAACAAATTCAAGCTCAGAGTCCACAACCTCTCCTGAGCAGCCATCAACAACTACATCTCCCAGAATTCCTGAAATGTCCCCAAGGTACTGTTCTTCAGTATTGTAAATTACTCCGGAGAAGACCATGCGGGAATTGGATATATTTACGCAATCCAGCCTAGAGAGCACAATCTCGGAATCGGTAATTGTGGAATTGTATGCAAATGAATTTAGGCGCATATCTGAGTTCTGTATATCGGAATTGATTGCAAACCATGAGAAATCATTGTTTGGATCTAGGGTGGTTGTGGGGGAAGTGCCTGCATCCCCATAAGAGATAAGGGAGCCATATGTGATGTTGAGGTTGTCCACCTGGACCTTGCCAGAGGTATCAGAACTTACCTCAAAATCGAATTCCCTTCCATAAAAGTCCCCTTCTGCATCTTCATCGAATACTATTATGTCTGAATAGATGGAATTGTTGAGGTATCCCATATATGAAAGGAGGCCGATGTCAAACCACTTGTCCCCATAATACTCTTCTTCATATTCAACTGCGTATAGCTCAAACCTCCCGAATGAAGTGTCTCCCTGCATCTGGTCTGTAAGCGGGTCAGAGGAAAGTGCTGCATAAAAAGTATCGTTGTGAGGAGAGCAATTTATGGAGATGGGAACCGAATCATAGAGGAAAACAGTGGTGTCGTTGGTTGAGTAGTAGGAAAGCTCGTGCCACCCGGTTACCGGTGCCCAACCAAGCAGAGGCGTAACCTGGGTAAGGTTGAATGCGATGCTCTGGGTAAGGTTGGGGCACATTACTGCAAGATAGTCCTGGAAATAGAAAATCCCTCCGCGCTGGTATTCTGCAGAAGCGGCTGCTGTTGTGGGGGCTATTGTTCCATTTACAAAGTAAAGGCCGGGGGCAGCATCAAAATCAGATTCATTGAAATAGACGCTTGTTACAACATAAACTCCTGATTCGTTTGTGGTGGGCGGGCTTATGGGCTGGTCGAAATAAAGTGCATTTGCTGTGTTTGTGCCTCCAGGCGCCGATGGCTGGGAGACGAGTTCTATTTTGCTGAGCGCAGGCAGGTAATTGTAAGTTGCAGTTCCCCCAAATACAGAAACGTTGCGCATCAGCCAGCGGGTAGTGTTGAGCGGGTTGTTGAAGTGGTCAAATTCAGCCCAGTCCTGTGCCCAACTGCCAGGGCCCCCTGAATATGCGGAAACATTGGCCCATTCAGCAGAGATGTTTCCATGGAAAGCATCGGTCAGGAAATCCGAGGAAATCATTGGGTAAAGGTCTCCTGATGTTTCGTTAAAGCACTGGAATACCTGGACCCCGTCAAGATAATAAGTTGTTGTGTCATTGGTGAGGTTTATCTTGAAGGTGTGGTATCCAGCAGAAGTGGGGACTACAGATGCAGGGTTTCCGTCAGGACAGCCAATAAGGGTTGCATTGTTCCCGAAAGCCATGAATCCTCGGAGCTGGGACCCTGCAGATGCCATGGGACTCGGATAGGAAGCATTGGTTGTGAATGCAATCATCCCTGCGCCTTCTGGAAGCGGCATAGACATGTCTATTGGGGGCTCTTCTGCAGTAGAGATGTTTGCCTCGAATACAAATGAGCCTCCGCTCCCATCTACTGTGTGGTTCCTGTAAAAGTACATTGAGGAGCCTGAAGCGTTGCCCTCAGAGTAAAGCTCTATGGTTGATGAAGCGCTGTTGTCAACATAATATCCAAGCACGCTATTGCTTGTGCCAATGAAAAGCCACTGTGGGTCAAGGCCTGGATTGTTGAAATCATCTGAGAAGGAGATTGTGGGCACCGGACCCGTGTAATTTGTAAGAGTGAAAAGCATCCTGCGCACCTGGGTGCGGTATTTGCCCGGAGTGCCATAAGCAGGGCAGGGAAGCTCGAAAACAGTTGCATTCATTACTACAGTGCCATTTGGCACATTAAGGCCGGGGATTAATGAACTAAGGTTGATTCCTGGAACTGATAGCTGCACCGGGTAAACCTCAGAGGAAGAAGTAACTTCCCGGACCTGGTCCCAGTCGTAGCAGGTATATGAAAGCCCGGAAAGGCGAGCATCAAGAAGAAGGTCAAAACCTGGTGGAAGTGCGGTTCCGCTCAGGTCCACTATCTGGGCAATAAGGTCATCAGGGACACTTGGCTCAATTATGAGGAGCTCGTAAGAAACAGGCACATCAACATCATGCATCTTGGGATTCTTCTGGCTTATCCCCCACTCAAGTGCAAGCCCGGTGCCGCCCCCTGAGACAGCTGCAAAAAGATAGGTTGCAAAATTGGCCATTGAAGGCGCCTGGTGGACAAACAGATATTCATTGAATACTGAAGCATTTACCTGGACCTGCTGGCAGGAAGTGAGGGTGCCCGGGTAAAAGAGGGTGGAACCGCCCGTGGGCCAGTGCATCGTTAAGTTAGAGGCATTTGACCCCATGTGCTCTATCGGGCAGATGCGCATTGAAAAATTCTGGATTACCCCTGAGTTGTTTGGGCCGGGGCGCGAGGAGTTCCCAACCGTTGTGTACCTGGAGATATTGAGGCTGAATTCATCACTGTCCCCGGGGGAATCAAACGTGAGGTTCTGCCCTGTGGAGAGGTCTGCAAACGTAGTGAGCTCCACGGGTATGGGAGGCTCAGGGATAATTATGCATCCGAATATGAAAAAGAAAACCGCCAAAAGAACAAAAAGCTCGTCCATGTGCCTGAAGCTGAACGAGCCCTTACTGGTTTTGCCTCGCATGGCGTAAAGGTCCTACTTAATGCTTATAAAATATTGATAATGTATTGATTTTTTGCATTCTTTGGGGTGGGGTGTGTTAGAAAGGGGAAAATGGAGGGTTTAAAAGCCTTCTTGTGCATAAACTAAACTAAGCGAACGAGTGAAGAACGACGAAAAGAAAGGAGAGGTTTGTTTTAAAACCTTTCCAGCAAAAAGAAGAACTATGGGTTCGGAAATACGAGTAGGAGACATAATGAAAAAAAATGTTATTTCCATTGAAGAAGATGCACCCATAACCGAAGTTGCAAAACTAATGAAGATTCACGACATTGGCTCAATAGTGATTTCAAAGAACAAGAAAGCTGAAGGGATTATTACAGAGAAAGATATGATATGCCAGGTCGTGGCAAAAGGTGCAGACGCTTCAAAAATAACTGCAAAGGAAATCATGAGCAGGCCTTTGAAAGTAGTAAGGCCGCACACAACTGTTGAAGAAACTGCAAACCTGATGCAGAAATACAGTGTGAAAAGATTTCCAGTGGTAAATGAGAATAATGAACTGGTGGGAATGATAAGCGAGGGGGACATAACAAGTTTGTTCCCTTCGATAGTAGACCTGCTGGAAGAAAGGGCCAGTGCTGGCCGATAAAAAACCTGGACGTGCGCACAGGTGCTCCCGGGAAACGCCGGAAGGCGTAATGCTCACGCTGTGCACAGGATGGCCGCGGTAGCCCCGAGCGATGACCGTTGCGTCAACAGTGCACAGCTCACTTTCATGTCTCCTTCTCATTTTCTGTAATCCATAAAATGCAAAGCAAATGGCAAGTGTAATGCATGAGAATACAGATGCGTGTGGTCCCAAATGCAAAAGCTTTCAGGATTGAGCAAAGCGAAGCAGGGTGGAAAGCATACGTAAAGGAAAAGGCAGAAGACAACAAGGCAAACCTTGCACTCCTGAAAGGGCTGAAGAAGCTCCTTAAGCGGGAAGTGCGGCTGGTTTCAGGCGCAAAAGCAAGGAACAAGGTGCTTGAGATTGACGGAACAGAGGAAGAGGTCCTTGGCGCCCTCAGAAAGGAAGGCACAGGAAAAGGAACTCAGTAAACTGATGGAAAAACTGGAGGAATCGGTTGTGCTCGTGGAAGGGAAAAAAGACGAACGGGCGCTGGCCCCCTACATAAAAGAGGGCAGGATTCTCCAGGCATCAGGAAAGCTCCGCACAGCCTGCGAAAGGGCTTCCGGGGAGCACGTCAAGGAAGTGGTTGTGCTGACAGACAGGGACAAAGCAGGTGAAGAGCTGGCAAGGATGGCAGAAGAAGAGCTCGGCCGCTATGGAATACGTGCAGACCTGGAAACAAGAAAGAGGCTCCTGGCAATTCTCAGGATTACGCATGTAGAGAACTTTGCAAAAAAATATGAGGAAAAGAAACAGGAACTTGAAGAAAACTGAACAAAAAAGAAAACAAAAACAGAAAACAAAGAAAAACAAAACGAAAACAAGAATGAAAAAAGGTGAAAACAATGGCAAAAACGTACATTGATACAGTAAAGTACCTCATCTATGCAGACGTTGATGTGGATGGGATGGTAGATAAACCCGATGTGGTTGGCGCAATTTTTGGCCAGACCGAAGGGCTACTTGGAGAAGACCTCGACCTGAGGGACCTCCAGAAAAACGGCAGAATAGGGAGGATTGAAGTTGACCTCCGCTCAAAAGGAGGGAGAACACGCGGAGTGATCAAGGTGCCGAGCTCCCTGGACATGGTGGAAACCTGCATAATTGGTGCAGCCATTGAAACTGTTGAGCGCGTGGGCCCCTGCGAGGCAAACATAAAAATCAGCCAGGTGGAAGACACCCGCAACATAAAGAGGGACAAGCTCATCGAGAGGTCTAAGGGCCTCCTTCGCACGCTCATCAATACGGAGCTCCCGGAAAGCCAGGAGATTTCAGACATGGTGAGGGAAGAGGTAAAGGCAGCAGAGATTACTACCTACGGAAGGGACAAACTGCCATCAGGGCCCGGAATAAGCAGGGCAGAGGCAATAATCCTTGTTGAAGGAAGGGCAGATGTTGTGAACCTCCTCAAGAAAGACCTTGCGAATGTGGTTGCAATCGGAGGGGCGAAAATCCCGCCTACCATAAATGCACTTACCAGGGAAAAAGAAGTGACCGTATTCCTGGACGGGGACCGAGGAGGAGACATGATACTCCGGGAGCTTGTCCAGGCAGGGGCAGACATCGATTTCCTTGCAAGGGCGCCAGCTGGAAAAGAGGTAGAAGAGCTCACACGGAAAGAAGTGATGAAATGCCTCAAGAACAAGCTCCCTTTCGAGCAGGAAGCAAAGGATGTTGGCGCACCCATCCCCTCCAGCAGGAACACGATTATGCCTTCATCCGCAAGGCCTCCGGCCCAGCCTGCACCCCGACAGGAGCAGAGGGAGCAGGAGCCAAAGCCTGAGCCCAGGAGAGAGCAGAGAAGCGAGCAAAGGAATGAGAGGAAAAAGAAACGGGAATCAATAGTTGAACGCGTGGAAAGGGAAGCCGCAAAAGTAAAGGCATCCATAAAGGAAGACTCCTCCCCTGTTTCCCCGGAACTTGAAAAAATAGTCGAGAAAAAGCTGGAAAAGGCGAAAAAGGAAGAAATGCCTGATGAAACAGAAGCGCCCCCTAAAAAGCTGAGCAAAGAAGAGCTCAATGATGAGCTAATTGCACTTTCCAAAAGCCTGAAGGCGCGCTTCTACAATGAGCAGTATGAAATGATTAAGGAGCTGCCTGTGCGTGAAGTGATTAAGTCTCTCGAAGAAGTGAAGGGAATACATGCGATAGTGTTTGACGGTATTGTTACCCAGAGGCTTGTGGACCTTGCGGAAAGCAAAGGCGTGCAGGTCCTTGTGGGCGGCAAGATGGGGAACGTAAACAAGAAACCCACAAAGCTTGAGCTTGTAATTCCCTCCAAAAAATAGGTGCTGCATGGATGAAAAGGGTATTCATTGAAACATATGGATGTACCCTGAATCATGCAGACTCAGACATAATGAGGGGCATTCTGGAAGAAGCAGGGTACGCAGTTTTCCCGGATGCCCCAATCTTTATTCTTAATACCTGTGCAGTAAAGGAAACCACGGAAAACAAGCTTATTTCCAGGATTGAAAAACTTAAGGCCGAAGGAAAGAAACTGGTGGTTGCAGGCTGCCTGGGGATGGAGCCGAACCAAAAAAGGGTTAAGAAAGCGGACCCGGATGCAGTTATCGTGCTGCCTGATGCAGTTTCGCATATAGTGGAGGCAGTTGAGTGCGCAGAGAGGGGAGAATCACGGATTTTCAGTGGAGGGACCCTTAAGGGGAGCCTTCCAAGGGAATACACTGCGCCGATACTGCGCATAGGGGCACAGGACGGATGCGTAGGCAACTGCTATTTCTGCCAGACCAAGATTGCAAGGCCGAAGCTTGCGAGCATTCCGCTGCGCGAGATAAAGCGCTGGGTTGAGGAAGGAGTGAAGCGGGGGGCAAAGGAAATACAGATTACCGGGCAGGATACCGGAGCATATGGAATAGACATAGGATCCACTCTCCCGGAAATGCTCCGGGAAGTGCTTGATGTAGAGGGAGACTTCAGAGTAAGGCTGGGGATGATTAACCCTGGGCATGCAAAGCGCATGCTCCCTGAACTGCTGAAGTTGCTGGGGCACGAAAAATTCTACAAATTCCTGCACCTCCCTGTGCAGACAGGGAGCGAAAAAGTCCGGGAAGAGATGAACAGGATGCACTCTGTTGGGGATTTTGAAGACGTTGTCCGCAATGCCCGGAAGAAGTTCCCGGACCTGAGCGTTTCCACAGACATAATAGTAGGATACCCCACAGAGAGTGCGGATGACTTTGAGGAAAGCAAAAAGCTGCTGGAGAGGGTAGAGCCGGACACTGTAAACATTTCCAAATTCTCTTCAAGGAGGGGGACAGAGGCAAGCAGGCTGGGGAAAATAGATACCCTGGAAGTGAAGAGGCGCACGGTTGAAATGAGTGGGCTCGTGAAAAAGCTGGGGAAGAAAAGGAACTCCAGGTACCTGGGGAGAATTGCGGATGTGCTTATTACCGAGATGCAGAAAACCCCTACAGGAAGAATGGAAAACTACAAGCAGGTCTGCATTGGTGGGGATGCAGGGGTTGGGGAATGGAAAAAAGTAAAGATAGTGGATTGCAACCATGGGAGCCTGTTTGGAGAACAGGTTTAGTTGCTGTAGGGATTGTATACGTAAATATCCACGTAGCCCAGCTCTGTTGTGCCATCATCGAAAAGATATGAGCCAACCCTGCGCACGCGGTAAATCTCATTTGAGTAGATATAGTCTTCCCCCTCTACTGCCCCTTCGTCCGGGTTGGAGGAATACCACCAGCACTCATTGTCTCCTTCCTTGTCCGTGAAATAGATTGCAACTCCATATTCAGAGCCCAGGGCATCCTGGGCATTGGTATCCCCGCTGCATAACCCTCCCACTTTGTCCCATACAATGTGCCTGTCGCTCCAGTTTACAGTTGTTCCATAGGGAACTTCAGTGGGGGAATAAAGGATATCTGCAATGCGGATTGCCTCTTTTGCAAGAGTGGACTGCTGCTGCTCGATTGAGTTGCTTACTCCATACCAATAGGAAAAAATTGCAACAAGGGTAAGGATGAATATAGAAGCGCCGACGATTGCATCAAAGCTGAAATACTGCCCTTTCATTTTAGTCCTCCTCCAGCTCGCAGTAGAGCTCTATTGTGGGATATTCCTCCCCTTCCTCAATCCCTGTGTTTTTGAAGTAGATGTGCCCATCTGACTTCCCGGGTGTCAGGAGCAATGCAACATCCACATCCGAGCTTGAAGAAATGTCATCTATGCAAATCTGCCCGGGGGCACGCTCATAATTTGCGGGGGCGATTACATATGGGTAAACAAATTCCTGGTAGGTGCCTGCCCATGCAAACTGGATATAGCATCTCTTATCCTCCCCTGGTTCCTCATTGCATATGTATGTTACATTATAGTCCCGGGCTTCGAGCTTCTTCGGGAAAGAGGCATCATAGGTGAAGCCCTCCCCTCCCTTGTACGTGATTGTAGGTGCGGAAGCGAATTTGTATCCAAAAGCGTTTACAAGCTGCGATTCCCTGAGGCTGATTTCGCCGCGCTCAGTGAATGAGGTCAGCACATATGCTGCAATTGCAATAATCATGAATAGCCCTGCATACATCAGGAACTCGATTGCAACCTGCCCTTTCCTAGCCGCCATGCTCAATCACCACTTCTCCATTGTCCATTGCATGAAACTTCATTGGGTAAAGCCCGGAAGGCGCAACCCCGTTCTCATTTGTAACCAGGCCCACTGAACTCTGGTTAAGCTCCCCAAAGAAAGAGGTAGCAACATCAGTGGGGCCGCTGCTTGTTTCCAGCCGGATCACGACCTCGTTTTCAGTAATGTTTATGTATTGCGCATTGGTTGGGATATTGACCATTATCACCTTGGAGGCCTGCGGGCCCTCAATATTTACTTCATTTATTGAGTCTGCAATGATGCGGACCACTGAGCTTGCCTGTACGTGGGAGAGGGACTCAAACCTTGCCTGCGCGCCTACCAGGAGGAGGAGGAGAATGGGCACCACAAAGATTAGTATGATGCCTATCGTAACGAGCATCTCGGTTGCTGCCTGCCCTTTCCTAGTCTGCTGGTTCACAGTTTGCCACCTCATCGTTGTCACAGCCTATGTTGTCCTCATCCCCGTTTCCGGTCTCTATCCAGTAAATGTCATCGTATTCTTCCCTGTCCCACTGGGCCCAGTCACTGAGCCTGAAGTGCCCTACGTGCTCAAGGTCAGGGTCGAATACCATGTTGCACATTATGCGGTTCTTATCCCCGGGCATTCCCTTAATCATCTGCACCTCATTTGAAGGAGAATCCTCAACCTCTGAGAAGAATTCCATGTCCACGCGACTGTATTCGTCCCAGGTTGTATCAGGCACTATGTTTCCGCCTGCCCACCTTCCAACTGCAAGGGTTTCCATTCCCCAGGAACTCTCGGGCCAGTTCCAGTAATCCGGGGAGCTGGAATCGAACATTCCCTGGAGGTCGAACATGCGGTGGAGGAAGGAGGGGCTGCTGTTGCGGGGCATATAGTAGCCGCACATCGCAAAATCCCTCAGGTGTTCAATATCATAAATTGAAACATCATGTAGCTTCAGGTCTGGCTCATTTTCGACTTCCTCGGGATTTGCGCGGGCAACAAAAAGGAGCTTGTGGGCTTCCTCGTCCCAATCAGACTGGAAATCTACTCCAGTGAAATCCTCGATATCAAAATTATCATAAACCATAAACGGCCGGGAAGTTATCGAAGATGAAGGGCCATCTATGCTTGGCTCGCACTCATCATCATACTCTATTGGGTTGAAGGTTTCTTCCTGGTTGTCTTTGGATGTGCAGGGGGAATCTTCAAGCACAGGCTCATTGGTAAGGATGTATGCCCCGAACTCCCCATAACCAGGCACTGCAATTATTTCTGAATAGTTGCCTGCAAGGATGTAATTGTAAGTTGCATTTTCAGAGATCTCGGATGCATCCTCGGCCATTACCACAGGCCCATAGAACCAGCCCTGGCCTTCGCTTCCTTCTGCAACTTCATAGCATCCGTCCCCTGCATCATGGTCTTCGCAAAGATATTCAAATCCGTCCTCCCAGTAGGGCGCAAGGAATATGGGCTTCCCTACGCGTACGCTTTCGGTCCCTTCAGTCAAACCAAGGCGGGAGGATTCCCTTGCGATATATGGGTCCACCATACCGGTGCCGTCTACAAGCCTGCGCACCTCATAGCTGCGCACAATGGAGGTTGCGGAGTCCGCCTGGGTATCCACAATGGTCATATTCATTTCAAATACGAGCTCGAAATGGGTAAAATTCACCTGGTTGAATTCAAAGGAGCCCTCATCTATGGTGAGTTCAGTGAGCTCGAACCCGGCCGCCTCAAGCGATGCATTGAGCTGGCTTGCCCAGCCCTCAAGAGTATAGGTGGTCTTCTCTTCAGTGGTGTACTCAAGCCCATCCCCTTCAAAATAATCCCCGGACGCAGTTCCGGAAAGCACAAGCTCGCGCATTGCAAGGCGGATGTTCTCAAGCTCGGAGCCATCCAGTGACTCTGCTCCTGCAATATCCACTCCATCCGGGACCTTCACCGGGTTGGTGATGGAGTGGTGGTTGAGCCTGTAGAATGCATAGTGTGCGGAGAGGTCTGCATAATTGCCGATTGTTTCCCCGTTTACCTGGGCAAGGAGCATCTCCATTGAAGTGGTGCGGAAAGACTCGGAATACCTGTTCTCCTCCATCTCTATCGCACGCACCCAGAAATATGTGGAAGTGAGGATATAGGTAAGGAGAATAAATGAAACAATTATGAAAAAGAATCCTTTCCTGTTCATGTGTACACCGTAAGCCTCACTATGCGAGTGTATGCATCTCCAATGATGTCAGCATTGTCCTCATGGTCATAATTATCGTAGTAGATGAATGGCTCGGGCCAGTCGCAGATTGTGTAGTCCCCTCCGCATGTCATGTAAAACAGCGGGGATTCTTCCCCTCCCTCCGGAACCCCCTCATATCCAAAGTAGAGGGCGTGGGCTGCTGCCTTGAGCTTGTGGTATTCCTTCTTGTTCGCGGAATGGGAATCGGTTGCAGTATTGTAGAGCTCAACCCAGTCCCCCTCGGAAAAATCTATTTCTCCTTCTTCCAGTTCATCAAAATCCATGTATTCAAGCTTGTAGCCGAACTGGGCAGGGACAAGGGCGCTTTCATCATAAATCCCTTCAGTGCCCTGTGATCCGATATAGATGCGGGCTGCAACATCATTCTCATCCATTCCTTCGGGGTCAGAATCCGAAATTATGCAGGAGAGGTAGGTCTGCCCTGCATCGCAGATGCCTTCTGTGTCTGCATCGTCCTCTCCAATAGTTGTGGTTGCAAGGGTGAGCAGGGTATCCTTTGCAAGGTAGTTTGCCTGCATAAGGGAAGAATAGTATGCTGAGGGGACTGTTGAGAAAAACAGGAGGGAATAAAGGGCTGCAACAGTCAGAACGAATGCTACAAACGAATCAAGCGAGAATATAAACGCCTTGCTGGTTCCCATCGATATAATTCTAGAATAAAAGCTTTTAAATGCAGCGGGGGGCTACTGGGGAACGCACTCGGACCACTGGCCGCACCGGTCGCATGTTTGGATCCCGCTTATGCAGCCTGGGGTGGGGCAGTACTGCTGCCCACCTGGTTCGCATTCCCTCGGGGCAATGCATGCAGACCATTTCCCATGCGAACATGTTTTGGTGCCCGGGCACCCCCTCTCATCCAGGCAGGATTCCTTCGTTCCTGAAGTGCATCCGCCTGCTCCTGATGTAGTGGGCGCAAGCTTGGTTGGCTCAAAGCTGGAGGATGGGTCAGGTGGAGAAAAAAGAGTTATGAATGCCGCGAGCACCACGAAGCCCACGAGCAGGAAAACCACTATTGTTGCAATGGTGCCTGCATCCAAGCGCCTCACCTGTATTCAAGGGAGGGTGTAGACCCAGATGCGGAAATTCCATCTATGAAGGATGCCATGTCAAAAAGCCCTGCGGGCTCTGGGCTGGTGCGGACCATGCATACTTCTATGTCCGATGCAGATTCATATTCCATGCCTGCAAGCTCTGCTGCCTTCAGGAGAGCATCGTCCCTTGAACCAAGCTCATCCACGAGCCCTGCCTGGAGGGCCATCCTGCCTGAAAGCACCCTTCCGTCAAGAACTTCATTGAAGTATGGGTATTTGAGCTTGTCTCCGCGCTGGTCTGTTATCTTGGACTTGAAATCCTGGAAGGATTCCATTACCAGGTCATAGAGAAGGTCGTGCTCTTCCTCTGTAAGGTTGCGGAGGGGATTTCCAATATCCTTCATCTCTCCTGATTTTACTACTACGTCCTTTATCCCTGCCATTTTGGCAAGCTCGCTGAACTCGGTAAGGTACATAACTGTCCCTATTGAGCCTGTCATTGCATTCGGCTCAGAAATTATGTAGTCGGAAGGCACGGAAACATAATAGCCTCCTGAAGCTGCAACCTCCCGGAAGTATGCGACAGTAGGCTTTTCCAGGGAATCCACAGCACGGTAAACTTCATCCGAAGCGACTACTGAGCCGCCTGGGGAATTTACCACGAGCAGGACTGCCCCAACCTCCTCCCTCCCATTCAAATCCTTTATTTTCTGGGAAAGCTCATAGGAGCCGTAACTGCCTTCGGTGAACATGCTTGCTGAGGCAGAGGTGGTAGTAATTTCCCCATTCAGCTCCACAACTGCGACACAATCCCCGACCAGGGGCCCCTCAAGCAGAAGGGAGAAAAGCGCAACAAGCAGAAGGGAGAGAAACCCAAGCCCAAAAAATGCTAGCACAATATAGGGGAGCTTTGTGCCGTTGCCTTCCCTGCCTTTGCCTGAGCGCATATATTTTTTTTCAGCCATTGATCCCACCGTATTCCTGGAATAGAAAAAGGAGAATTAAATACCTATCGATTATGAGTTATGGGTTATGCCTTTATTGTCGGGGGCCTGAACCATGGGAGGGAAACGCGGCTGGAGGGATGCTTCATCCTGTGCGGCCTTGCCCCAGGCTTTCCGCTCTTCACCCTGCGCCTTTGCGGAACTGGGATTTTGAAGCCTGCCTTTTTTGGGGCAGGCTCCATTAAGTTGGACCCAAGGGCACATGATATTCCTTCGGGCCTTGAAAGGATTTCCTGCTCCCTGCGGAGCTGGCGGATTTTCCCCTTAAGCCCATTCCTGCGCCTTTCAAGCTCTGCCTTTCTTCCTTCAGAAGGGCAGTTTGCCAGGGCGCATTCTGCGTACCTGTCAATTTCCTGTCCCGAGAGAAGATAGCGTTCAGCAAGCGCATCAGAAAAAACTTTCCCGTTCCGGATTCCGCGCAGGAATGAAACTACTGAGAACTCCTTGAAAGCATCAAGCTCACCATGCGGAAGTTGGCTCCTGCCGAGAAAACCATGCACTGCTGCCTTTGCTTCCTTGGCTTCGCAAAGCAAAGCCGGGCGGAGGAAGTGTCCCCTGGAAATCTTCATGTATGTCTGTTTGGCCTGGTTCCTGACTTCCAAATCCCAGTCTAGCATGGCAAATGCGGCTTTTTGGGCTGCTTCAGGCTCAGCTAGCTCAAGGTCCAGAATTGCTGCAAGCCCAAGCAATCTCTCCTGCTTTTTTTCAGAAGAAAGAGAAAAAAGAAGCACACCAAGGACTGATGTGCGGGGCTCCTTTCCTGCAATGTTCCTTATCGCCTTTATGCATGGTATCAGGATGTCCTCTGTTCTCCTGAACTTGGCCTTGGGCCATTCCAGGGAGGAAAGCTCAATCAAGGTGCGTGCCACATCCTTTTTCCTGAGGGGGAATTCTTCTGTTGCATAGGCAGGCATCTGCTGTGAGCCAAGGCACCCTATCGCGTGAATCCCAAAAATAAATTCATCTTGTTCGGAACCTTCACGGACCATTTCTGCCAGTTTAACAATGAGTGATGCGCGCTCTGAAGGGAGCAGTTTCCCCGCATGCTGGGCAAGCTGCTCGGCAGCCTGGGCGCGGACAGCCGGTGATGTGTCTGAAAGTTGCCTGGAAAATGCACCTATTGCTTCCCGCATATGCGGGATGTGGGAATTCATCAGTAAAATGTGTTAATGCTTGTTTAAATAATTAACTATTTGGTAAAAAATGACTATTTAAGCGCGGGGATTGAGTTTAAAAATATTGGTTGGGAATGGGTTGCGAAATGGTTTTTCTTGAATTGCTTGCATTCATCCTCCCCTGCTATGTTGCGAATGCCGCACCTGTATTAGTTGGAGGGGGGATGCGGCTGGACATGGGCATAAAGCTCGGGGACGGGATGGGCCTGCTGGGAAAAACAAAAACCATCAGAGGATTTCTGGGGGGGGTTGCTGCAGGCGCGATTGTTTCCGGGATTGTTGCAGCCATATGGCCAGGGCTGCTTTTCGGTAACCAGCAAACTCTTTTCCTGGCAGGGGTGATGCTTGCGGTGGGGGCGCTTATAGGGGATGCTGCAGGCAGTTTCATAAAAAGAAGGATGAGGATGAAACCGGGGAAGCATTTCAACTTCCTGGACCAGATGGATTTCATAATCGGGGGATTGTTGTTTGCGTACCCTTTTGCAAGCAGAATATATAGCTTAGAGAATATCGTGTTCATAGTGGTTGTCTCGTATGTGCTGCATGTGGGGGCGAATGTAAGCGCGAATAAGCTGGGGCTGAAGAAAGTCCCGTGGTAGGTGAAAATGGCTCTTGAAACACTTGTTGCATTTGCAATTATTGCGGGCATAATCCTGGTGGGTTTCTTTGGGGAGCTGATATTCAGGAGGTTCCGCATACCTTCGGTGCTCATCCTCCTTGCAACAGGATACATGCTTGGGCCGGTAACAGGGATTGTGGATGTGGACATGATGGTGGGGCTCCAGTACCTTTTCGCCCCGCTTGCGCTGATGATACTTCTTTTTGACGGAGGGATCCAGCTCAATATCTACAGGCTGGTGCATGAAAGCAGCAGGGGAATACTCCTGGGAGTATTCGGGCTGCTTTTCTCCATTGCTGCAGTTGCAGGAATCTGGATGATGCTCGGGAACGATTTGATTACCGGGCTGTTGATAGGGGCGATTGTTTCTGGAACCGGCTCTGCAATCGTAATACCTATTGCAAGGGGAATGGACCTCAGCGAAAAGGCTAGGCAGACGCTGACAATAGAATCATCAGTTACGGATGTGGTGAGTGTAGTTCTCGTGCTTTCGCTTACAGGCGCGCTTATTTCCGGGCATGCAACGATTGAGGGAACCACCCAAAACGTGGTTGCAAGCTTTTCAATAGGGGCTGTTCTTGGAGGAGTATTTGGAATGGCATGGATAAACCTGAGCGACAAGCTGCGGAAGCTGAATTTCTACTATATGCTTACCCTTGCAATAATGCTGGTGCTCTACATAGTAACCGAATTCATGGTTGGGAGCGGGGCAATTGCTGTTCTTGTGTTCGGGATAATGCTGGGAAATATGGGGGAAATAGGGAAGATGCTGAGGTTCAGGGATGTGATGGAAGAGCCAAAAATGGCACAGTTCCAGGACGAGATTTCATTCCTTGTGCGCACATTCTTCTTTGTATTCCTCGGGATAATCGTAAGCATAAGCAGCATAGACGTGGTGGTGCTGGGGGTGGGGATAACCTTTGTGCTGCTTGCCGCAAGGCAGGTTTCGGTCTGGCTCTCAACAGCCGGAAGCGACCTTGCAGAGTACAGGAAGGAGATAGGTGTGCTGATGCCAAGGGGGCTTGCAACTGCAATCATGGCAACTTACCCTGCAACGGTGCTGCTGGAAAACGCAGGGATTATTGGATACTCCCAGTTTGGCACGCTTTACAGGGAAGTCTCTGTGTTCCCCCAGGTAGGCTTCGTGGTGATTGTGGCAAGCATAGTTATAACTACGCTTGGGGTGATGATGGCAGGGGGAGAGGGAAGGCATGCAGGAAGCAGGGGTGAGGAAAGGGAAGATGGGCTGGATGAAGAGGTTAAAGAGGAGGCAGCAAAAAAAAGGAAGCTCAGGGAAAGGATAGAGCAGGAAAAGAAGAGGGTTGAAATCCAGGAAACCGTTGAAGAGGGTGAAGAAGATGAAGGAGCTTAAGGCGGAGATCCGGAAAAAAATCCTTGCATCAATGCGCAAGGGGAAAATAGAGGAGAGGGATGGAGTTTGCCGGTTCTCTGAAAAAATAGGGAGCATACCGCGGGGGACAGTTGTAATCAACAAAAGGGTGATATACGGGTACCCGAAAATAAGGAGGATTTTCTCGCTCATGGAGGGCGCAAAAAAGAACCTCAATGAGGGGGAGATATGGGCAGAAGAGAAAATAGACGGTTTTAACCTGCGCGTTGTACACGAAAGCGGGAGAATATACTGCATCTCAAGGGGGGGCTTCCTGGATTTCTTTGCAACTGAAAAAATCTCTGATGATGAGAACGTGGCAAAATTTTTCAGGGAGCGCCCCGGGGACGTCCTGTATATGGAGATGGTTGGGAATACGCCCTATACTGCACCTACCCGGAAGTACGATGTCAAGTATTTTGTTTTTGACATAGGGAATGGGAAGGGCAGGTTCATGGGGCCGGAGCAGCGAAGGAAAATCTGCAGGGAATTCGGCCTGGAGTGCGTTCCCCTTCTGGGAAAATTCAGCAAAAAGGAGATAAAAAAGCTCAGGCGCATTGCAATTTCTGTAGACAAAAGAGGGAAAGAGGGCATAGTGATGAAGCAGCACCTCCCCAGAAAAGTGGCCAAATACGTAGTCCCTTCTTCAGACATCCAGGACCTGGAGGAAAACTCCCACATGGTTTTTGATATGCCTGCAGGGTTCATGAAGCAAAGAGTCATGAGGAGTGCGCTTTCCGTGCTTGAGCTGAAGCTCAGCAAAAAGAAGTATGATAAGAAACTGGGTGAGGCGCTGCACAAAAACCTCTACAGTGCGCTTAAGGCAGGGGGGGAGGTGAGCGAGAAATTTGAGGTGCTTGTGAAAAAGAAGGCAACCTGGGATAAGGTTCTTGAGCACATGTCTGGTGAGGTAATGGTGAAAGTGGATTCAGAGAAAAAAGACCGGGGGGGCCTGAGGATCAAGTTCAGGAAAATATATAAAAAAGGGAGCAGGAAGCTGCGGCGGGCAGTGGAAGGCTATGCACAGGCGGACTAGGCAGACCTCTCTAGATTTTCCCTTCCGGGAACCGAATCGCTTTTCCAGGAATGGAAAACTGAATCAGGATGGTTTGGGCGGGAAAGCTCGAATTTTACCAGCTCAAGCGGGGCCCCTGCCCACAATGCATCTGCAACAAGGGGGGAAAGGTCGGTTCCTCTTCCCCGCATTATATTTTCCTTGAGTGTGGCAAGGGATTCTGCAATCCCTGCCTCTTCCCTGGAAAGGAAAAGGCCTGCCCAGGTTGCTGCGGTCTCGTACTCCCCGTGCTCGAGCGCAGCCATGTACGCTTTTCTCCTCCATTTTTCTGCAGCGCCCTTTTTACCTATCTCTTCTGCAACCTGCCCTAATTTGAAATACTTCTTCCATCTGGGAAGCTCCTGCAGGGCGCTCATGCCACCTGCCTTCCTCAGGGCTTTGCTTCTTTCTGAGAGGGGCTGTTTTCTATGGATATTTCTGGGCTTCATACAAATCACTGGTTGGGGAAGTTAGCCAGAGAAATGTTTTTAAAATTAATCTAGAGGGCCTTGAGGAGAGCGCCAAATTTCTCTGCCTCTATCCACTGCACCCCAATCTTGTTTGCCATGGCTATCATCCCTTCATCTGAAGTGACTACTGTGGCGCCCAGCTCATAGGCAAGAAGCAGGATTTCAAGGTCTTCGCGGGAATCCACCATTCCTTTCCGCATTGCTTCCCTGTACTTTGCCCGCAGCTTGTTGAGCTTAACTTTGTTGTCGGGCTTGTTGTCCTGGGCAAACTCCTCTGCCACGCGGAGGCCTTTGTTTATGCGGTGCCGCACATCCTCTATGAATGTATAAAGGATGGGTGCAGGGATGTATATTCCATAAAGATTGGGTGCGCGCTTTTTCACAATGGTTGAAAGCTTTGATGCGCCTTTTTCTGCGAAATGCGAAAGCTCCTTGAACACAAGTGGGGGCATGTAAAATTCTGCTTTCTTTTTCTTGGGCTTTGCTTTTTTCAGGAAACCGGCAATTGCAGAATCAGATGTCTTTCCGAATTGCTTCCTGCATGCGGGATTTACAAAGAGGCAGGTGTCCAGTATGAACTGCTCCATGCCCGTAAATGGAAGGCATGCTTATTATTTGTTTCGGAGCAGGAAATGAGCGCATGGAAAACATTGAGAACCTGATGGAGCGGACCAATACTGCATATTATTCAGGGAGGGGAAAAAACATCTACCATGACTTCAAGACATTTGCAGCATCCAGGAAGCTGGGGAAGGCATGTGCAATCGAGTTTCTTGAAAGGGCGCAAAAAACAGAGGGGGAACTGAGGGTTTATGAGTTTGGGGTGGGGGACGGGTGCTTTGCAGGCAACTTCCTGGAAAGCCTGGAGAAGATGGATTCTGCGGTTGCAAAGCGGGTGAGCTATGTGCTCTGGGACATCAGCAAAAAAATGCTGGACGGGGCGATGGAGAAGCTGCATGGGCATCCTGTGGAATGCATATGCGAATCCGCTGAAAATCTTTCAGGGATGAAAGAAGCATTCTGGGTGCGCGGGAACGAAATACTTGATGATATTCCTGCACGCGTATTTTTGAAAAAAGGGGAAAAAATTTATGAGGTGGGATGGAACAACGGGGAATTTGCTGCATGGGAAGAGCCCGGTGCGCCTGCGGAAGTTAAGGAGCGGATGCAGGAAGCGCCGGAGGGATATTGGGTCCCGGTTAATTTGCGCGCAAAAAATATTGTGGAAAGATGGAGGGAAAGAGTTGTGCAGGGAGGGGGAATAAGCGTATTCGAATATGGGTTTTATTCAAATAAAGAAATGGTGGGGACCACCCCGGAAATCTGGAATGATTCTGTTGTACGTGAATACGGGGGGCAGTATACTGTTGATGTAGATTTTGGATGGCTGGAGAGAAGATGCGGAGGGAACGTGGAAAGGCAGGATGATTTTGTGCGCAGGTCTCTCGGGGAGGAGGTGTTTGCAGTCGAAACTGAACGCCTGGATTACCTGGGAGCCAAAGAGATTGAGGGAAAAAGGAAACTGCTGGAAAAAGAGGGGTATGACATTGAGCTGCTGAAGCGGGGGGCGGAAAAAAGCCCATTCTACCATTATGCCTGGCTCAGATGAGCTTGACAAAGCCACGGCCTATTTCCGGAAGATATGCCCCGAAAAGGTTTGTGGTTGAGAGGACGAAGCTCATTGTGATTACCATTGCAAGAAAAGGGAGGCAGCAAAGATTGATTGAGAATCCTGCAATCCTCCCCCCTGCGACTTCGGCCGAATCCGGTATCACCCCAAGCGGGTCAGTATTGAAGCCTGCAAGCTGGCTGGAAAGGGCACTAAGGGTCCCCATAAAGCCGCTCTGGTGGGCGTCGGTCCAGAGCATCGCCTTGAATGCGGTGTTGGGATTGCCGATTCCCTGGGTTGTGAACTGCTCCAAGCCTTCAAATTCAGGAAGCAGTGGGCAGGCAAATGTCTGGGGAGTAACGTTAGAAACAAGGATGAATGCGAAGGGAAAAACAAGGTAAAACCCTATTGCAAAGGCAAGGATGAATGCGCCTGAACCCCTTGTGGGGGGGAACTGCCTGAGCACTATCCCCAGTGGAAGGAAGATGGTGAGCGCAGTTGCCTTTATGAAGCGGAGTATGTGGACGAATATATAGTAAATGAAGAGAGTGAATGTCATGTAATTGGTGATGTTGCGTATTGTCTGCACAGGGCCCTTGTATGCCCAGCCGCCAACAACATCAAACATGAAAACATCAACAGAAAAAGATGATGCAAGCTCAAGCGGGAAATTAAGCTTGAGGAGCAGCCTGAAGATGGAGTCTATGCACTGGTACACTGAATTCATGTATGCAAGCATATAATCTATCAGGGTAGCGCCATCTGCGCTGGTTGCAAGGGCAGGGACATAGCCGGTCTGCTGGCCAAAATTGGCCTCAGTCATAGGCAGAACAACCTGGTCCACAAGGAGGGGCTCAATCCACCCTATCAGGACCATCAGGAAAAGGAGGAGGAAAACCGTGGAAAGTGAAAATACCAACTCTGCCTTGGCCCACTGCTCCAGGGTGGGCAGGCCCATAAGCCTGGAAACCATTATCATTATGGCGGAGAGTGCTGAAGAGAACATTACCGCTATAATGCATATTATCTCCCAGTCTTGCATCAGATCATCCTCGAAAGGTTGCTTATGTCTATTTCCTCCCCGAATGTTTTGGTCAGGTACCGTACTACAGTTACAAGTATAAGCATATTAAGGGCAGGGAAAAACAGGCCTATCAGGAACCCGACTGCAACCGTGCGCATCATCAGTGCAAGGTAAAGGCCGAATACTGTGCCAACAATTCCCCCTATCACTATTTCAAAAAAAGTAAAGAGCGTAAGCACTCCGCCGCTCAGGGAGAGTGACTGGCTCTGGAACTCAGTAAGCGCTTCCCAGTCCCATGCAGAGCTGACCAGGCTGTCCATGCTGGAGGTATAGTAATCCAACTGGAATGGGTGCATCGGGAAAATCATGTATCCATTGAGTACAATGAGGTATGGGTAAACAAGCACAAGTCCGACAACGAGCCCTATCAGCGTTCCCCCTATCCTGCGTGTAGGGCTGAAGGAACGCATCAGTATGCCAATGGGAAGGTAATACTTTATCATTGCAAAGCTGAGGAAATCCAGTATTATGAGCTGTGCCCTCACTACAATGAATGCGACGGTCAGCGACTGCAGGCCATTTACAAAAATCGGGCGCAGAACTGCGCCAAATCCTGCTGTGGGCTGCAATGAAGTACCCATCCCAAGAGGATGCTGGCTGAGAGTAGTTGTTGTAATGAAATCCATGGGTATGTAAAGCGTATGGAGAATCGTGGAGACGATTACCAGGCTGTCCGAAAAGTCGTCAAGCACATAAGCTGCAGCATCAAAAAGATTCATGTCTGCAGTTTCTTCAGGGGAGATGAGGGAGCCCATGGGTACTGCACATGATGAATTCATGAGGGCAATCACAATGATTATTATGAATATGGTGGTGAATAGCTCAAAAATCTCCAGTTTTACTGTTGCCTTCCCCGTATCATTATTGAAAAAATGGTAGAACAGGTAGAGGAAAGCAAGTATTGCGGAGGATGCTGCAACTGCTGCGGCCACATAAGTCTGCCAGTCCGGAATGAAAAATGCTTCCTCAGAAGATGGGCATATTTCGGTGGTTGCAAGGATGGGGTATGCACCTTCATCAGAAGGGGTTGTGGTGCCCATTGAAGCACACCCCGAAAGGAGCAGGGCAAACAGGGCAAACATCCAATACCTATTCATCTTGATCACTCATACCAGTTTTGCAAATGCTGCGATGTTTATCTCGGTCCCAAAATACTTTGCAATCTCCCTTGCAAATGTGAATGTAACAAAAATATTGAACAGGGGGAGGAATATGCTGAGCACGAACACAGTATAAATGACATCAGTATACAGGTCGAAGAAAGCAGTCAGCACCCAGGAGAGGGCGATTATGCCTGCAATTTGCTTTACTGCACCCAGCAGGAAGATAGAATATATCGAAAGAGTGAGGAAGCCTCCGCTTCCGAGGAAATCAGAAACTATTGCCTCCACCCCGCTGCGCTCATGTAGAAGGCCGTAGTTGTAGCTATATGCCTGGTAGTTCATCACAAGCATCAGGGGGTAAACCATGAAAAAGGCAATTGAAAGCGCAATAAGCGCATTCCCCCCTCCCCTGGTTTGAGGGAAGGACTTAAGCAGAACCCCGATTGGGAGGAATATGCTCAGCATGTATTTCTTTATGAAACAGAGGATTATCAGGTTCACAATCCACTCAGTCAATGCAAAGGAAAGAAGGGACGCCATTGTCCCGATTCCGTCCACAAGGGGCTTCAGGACTCCGCCGAGGTTGAAGTGGATGGCCATGTGGAGGGCCCCCCCAATGCGCAGCGGGGCGCTGTAAAGCATGTAGATAAGGGAGTTGAAAGCTCCGAGCCAAAAAATGTCATTGCTTATCTTCTGGACCATAAGCATGGAATAATCCATTGCGGTCCCGAATACCCCATCAGGGTCTGTCCCTCCAAGTCCCATGATGTCGTATGCAATCAGGTAAAATGAAAAGAAAAGGGCAACTATCAGGAGCGTGTGGATAAATTCAAAAATCTCCTGCTTTGACATTGCAACCATCTGGGGGGAATTGAAGAGGTTGCCTGCCATGTAGAAAATTGCAATCCCTATTCCGATTACCATAAGGGCGATTGCTGCGGGAATTGTGTAGTCCAGGGGGGAATGGACATCGCATGTGTTGCTTGTAACCCCCATGTCCTCCACTGTGGACTGCATCTTGTCCTTTGTTTTTTCTGCACCCTCCTGCACCATGGCTATCGGGTCCTGCCCTTCAGCTTCCGTATCTGAGTCTGTGTCTGTTGAAGCGTCTGCATCAGCATCTGCATCCAAATCAGGGCTCGCATCCACATCAATTCCCGGACTCGCAAATGCATAAAGGCAGAAAAGCAGCACCAGCAAAATAAATTTCATTTTCATGCATTATCCCTCATATCAGGTGGGTAAGGCCCGCAAGCTCTATGTCTCCCCCGAATATTGGAGAAAGGCTGCGGATTGCTCCTACAGTGGAGAACACGGAAAGAAGGCCGAAGAACATGGAGAAAAACACGAACCTGGCCGTGGCGTCTATTACGCCCCCTGGTCCTATAAGTGAATCAATATAGCCGTCATCATCAACAATCTGCCCTGTGAAGTCTATGGAATAAAGGAACATGTCGAACCAGTCTGAAAGGAGGTCTGCTGCATCGGCTTCCCCAAAATCAGAAGTCTGCTGGCAGTAGTTTACAGTCTCCGGATAGAGCTCCTCTGTAAGGTATTTTTCATTGTCATCCGGCATATCCTGTCCGGGCACCTCCCCAGACACAATGGAATCTTCCTCCACAAAGCCTACTTTCCCGTAGAACTCCTCCGGGTCGAAATCCAGGGAGGTTATCACTTCGGGCATCCTCTTGCTTGGGTCTGGCTGTGAAGAATCATAATAAGGGCTCTGCATTGCTACGTTTTTGAAGATTATTGCACCCAGCACATAGAACATTGGAAAAATAAAAAACAGGGATATTCCTATCGCCATGAGCTGGCCACCAAGCCTCCGGCTGAAGGGGAAAGTGCGCAGTATCAGCCCAAGCATTACAAGAACAGGGTAAAGCGAATAATTTATGAAATTCAGGAAAAACTGCTGGAAGCGAACAATGACCATGGATTTCATGCCGAATTCAAACATGTAGGAATAGATAGAGGATGGAAGGGAGAATGCAGAGCCAAGCGGGGAATAGTTCACTGAGCCGCTTGTGTGCTCATGGAAATCAGCTGAAACGCCTATGTTCTGGAAAAAGGAATACCACATGTGGATTGAGAGGAGCTCATAGTTGAAGAGCTTTCCTTCTGAGTAAAGGGTATCCAGATAATAGCGGGCCATCCTCATGTGGCAGGGGAACTGGTTTTCAAAATCATTGAAATAAGGGTCAAATGTAGGGCCGCATATCTGCGCCCCCAGGCCTGGGTCAGGGTATACCCCTTTGATCAAGCTCGCTGCTGCTTCTGTTGCAGTTGCAAGCACGAGCAGCACCACCACGATTAATGCTGCTGAGTAAAATGCCTCAACCAGCTCCAGCTTTGCAAATGCAATCATCTTGTCGTTGTTAAGGAACTGCCCGAGCATATAGACAAGGGCAGCAAACACAATAGCAAGGGAAATTGCAAGAACCGCAATCATTTCCCATTGCTGCCAGAGGTTGCTAACTACATCAAGCATGCTATCCCTTCCCTGTAATAAACTTGGTCACTGCGTTTACAAACGCGATTGTCAGCGTCATGGTAAGGGCAGGCAGGAAAAGGCCCACCAGGGAGATTTGGGATATGCGGTCCATAAATGGCACAAGCGCCATGAAGGAGAGGGGCTGAAAAATTGGCAAAAACCACGAGGAGAAATAAGTATCCGTAGTTGAGGTTGCAACCCCAAGTGCATCGTCCATGCTATTGAAATAGTTGGTTTCCTCTATGTTGGGAGTATACGAATCCGCCCAGCCATGTAGTTGCCACATATCGCTAAGCGCGATATAGTTGATGGAATAAAGCAGGGGAAAAAAGCACTGGAAGGCTATGGCTAACACTATCAGGTACACCCCTGCATCACGGGTGGGCGGGAAAAACCTCAATATGATTCCTGCAGGAAGCAGGTAGTAATAGGCAACTGCATCAATAAGGTAGAAAAGTATCACCTGGACGCTCATTGTCCCGTAAAGGGCAGTAAAGCTGAATACGAGCATGCGGACGATGGAGATTAGGGGGTCAAGGCCGGGAACAGCTTTTGTAATCCAGTTCCATGGACCCGGCCCCATCCTGTATTCAACTGCATTAAAGTAAGTAAGGAGCACTTCCATCCTTACCAGCTTAAGGTAAATTGGAAGGATTCCTTCATTTATTACTATGTTGAGGAACTCTATGGATATATCTATGGGGTTGCCTCCTGCAAGTGCAGTGGATGCCATGTCTGCAAAGTTCCATGCAGCAAATGCAATCACAAGGATTATTGCTGAAAGAAAAAGCTGGCTGAGCTCAATCTTGGCATATGCCTCAAGCTGCGGGCGCTTAAGTGCATAAGAGAGCATGAAAACAATCGAGATGTACCCTATAAGGGCAAGCACGGTTATTCCGATTATTCCCATGTATGATTCAAGGTCCATCACACCACCTTAGTGAGCCCGAGGATTTCAAGCTCTCCGCCAAGGGCTGCCGCTATAGCGCGGTATCCTGTAATCGTTATTATTATCTCTATCACGAAAGTAACTGCAATCATTACTGAAATCTGTGCAAGGCCCTGGAATCTCTCAAGGACCATGAAATAGAAGAAATATGCAAAAGTTGTGGGCTTTATTATGTCTATAAATGTATGAAGGGATACTTTCCCCCCCACAAACTCCCATAAATCAGAAAGCAGGCCCCCGAGCAGCCCCTGTGCAGAGCCTATCAGTCCTGAAACCTGGTACCAGTTGCTTTCATAGGGAAGCGGATTGCTGAGGTCGGTTGAAAGCTGCTCCCTGATCTCCGCATTTGACTGGTTGAGATAAAAAAGCGACTCGTTGATGTCTGCCCCCTCTGGCTCACATATTCCGAGGGGTGTTGGGGCGATTGGGATATATGCAGGATGGGCCTGGGGCCCGAACATCAGGTAATGGGAAAAGAGGATAGACGCAGGGAATATAAAGAAGCCTGCAAAGGAGATTGCAATGAGGCTGGAGCCTGTTGTACGGGTAAAGGGAAGCGAGCGCAAAAACAGCCCAAGGGGGAGCAGGAAGCCAGGGGTTATGTCAAAAAGGAATTCGAGGAGCTGCTGCCTTCCCACAACAAGCCCCACAAGCATACCTATGCTCTCGATTATGCTTACCACCGCATTGCTGAGCATGGCCATTCCGCCATATGGCGAAAAGCTGAGCCACTTTACTGCAAGGATAGGGGTTCCCATGGAAAGGCTGAACCCAATACTGGAAAGGACCCCGATAAATATTTCAAGGGAAAGAAACCCCACATATGCGCTAAGGATCTCATAGAAAACAGAATCAAGGGAATAGAATGCAAGCGTCACCAGGGAACAGGACTCTCCTCCGCAGATTGCAGCTGAGACGATTCCGCTTGTTGCCGCATATACTGCAAACCAGGATGCTGCGATAAAAACAGAAATCATCCATTGGGAAAGCTCCTCCTTTGCAAAAGCGTCAATCTGGGGGGAGCCTAGGAACTTCCCAAGCAGGTAGTACAGAATAACTATGAACCCTGCAGAAAGCAGGGCAATCGGGAGAAGCTCTGCAACAAAGGGGTGGGACACTGCTTCCCCAAGCCGCAAAACATCGGTGGATTGGAGCAGAGGGGGTGCGTACATCATGATAGGCGTCCCGGTCATACGGGTATTTGTTACGACTAACAAATATAAATATATAGTCTCAAAGGAAAACTATTCTGAATTCGGGTAATTTGCATGGATTTGCGTGAAATGGAAAAAAAATGGCAGGAAACGTGGGAAGAACGGCATATTTATGAGCCAAAGGACTCGGGGGGAGAAAAAAGGTTTTATACTGCAGCATTCCCTTACCCCAATTCCCCGCAGCACATCGGGCACGGGAGAACATATACGCTTCTGGATATCCATGCCAGGTATGCAAGGCTTGCAGGAAAGAATGTGCTGCTGCCAATGGCATTCCATGTGACAGGAACGCCTATTCTCGCAATGGCCAAGAAAGTGAGGGAGAAAGACCCTGAGCTTCTCAGGATTTTCAGGGACATTTACGGGATTCCTGAGGGGGAGTTTGGGGAGCTAGGGGACCCGGAAAAGCTGGTCATGTATTTTTCGCGCGAGATTGAGGAGGGGATGAGGGAAATGGGCTATTCCATCGACTGGAGAAGGAAATTCTACACATTTGATGCACATTTCAACAAGTTTGTGCAGTGGCAGATGAAGAAGCTGCACCAGATGGGCTACATAAGCAAGGGCAGCCACAGGGTTGCATGGTGCCCCTCGGACAAGAACGTAGTGAGCTCACACGACACAAAGGGAGATGTGGACCCGGAAATTGAGGAAGTTACCGGAGTGAAGTTTAAGCTTGGAGAGGGAGAATTCCTTGCGGTCAGCACCTACAGGCCCGAAACGATTTATGGTGTTACGAATCTCTGGGTGAACCCGGAATCAACCCTGGTGAAGGCAGAAACAAATGAAGGGCTTGTCTATTTTGGAAAGGAGGCCTGGGAAGCTCTTTCACTGCAGCTGGAGGGGAAGGCCCTGGAGGAGATAAGCGGCAAAGAGCTTGTCGGGAAGGAAGTGGAAACTCCGCTTGGAAAAAAAGTTCCTGTGCTCCCTGCTTCATTCGTGGACCCTGGGGCAGGAACAGGGATCGTTATGAGCGTACCCGCGCATGCGCCCTATGATTATGCTGCTTTGAAAGATTTAGGGAAATTGGACCTGTTGCAGGACCAACATTACGTGATTGGATATCAGGGGGGAGTGGTGCACAAAATGGAGGAGGAGTATAAGAGATATGGGATAGAGAACCAAAATGACCCAAAATTAGACGAAATGACAAAGGCTGTCTATAAGAAAGAAGCCCACAAAGGAAAAATGACAATCAAATCGGGAGAATTCAGGAAAGATCTTGGCATAGAAGGGATATATGGGATGCCGGTGATGGTTGCAAAAGAAAAGGTTGCGGAAAAGCTGGTTTCTGAAGGGAATGCTTTTCGGTTTTATTTGATTGCAAATGGGCCTGTGCACTGCAGGTGCGGGGCAAAAATTACAGTAAATATGGTGCGGGACCAGTGGTTCATAGATTACGGCAACACGGAATGGAAAGAAAAGGGGAAAGAATGCCTTGCGGAAATGAAGCTAATTCCGGAGAATACGCGCAAGGATTACCTTGCAACAATAGACTGGCTCAAGCAGAAGGCATGCACCCGCTCCACAGGCCTGGGAACTCCCTTCCCATTTGATGAAAGCAAGATTGTGGAGCCGCTTTCTGATTCCACAATATATATGGCGTTCTACACGATTGCGCATGGGCTGGAGGGAATGGGCCCTGAAGAGCTTACTGAGGAATTTTTTGATTATGTGTTTTTGGGCAGGGGGGATGCGGGAATGCACCCCAAAGCAAAAGAGCTGCGTGCAAAGTTTGAATACTGGTATCCTGTGGACGCAAGGCATTCGGGCGCGGACCTTGTGCGCAACCACCTTCCTTTTTTTGTGCTAAACCATGCAGCAATTTTCCCGGAACAGGATTGGCCAAGGGGAATAATAGTCAATGGGTTTGTGCTAATGGAAGGCAAAAAGATGAGCAAATCCCTTGGGAATATCCTCCCCCTGCGGAAAGCAATACGGGAATACGGGGCAGACGTGATTCGCTTTTCTGTGGTTGCCGGGGCAGACCTTGTACAGGACACAAACTTTGAAACAGGTGTTGCGCAAGGGGTAAAAGAAAGGGTTGAGCACCTGCTTTCCTTGCTGGGGAGCTCGCGTGGAAACGATGAGACACGGGCCGGGAAATGGCTGCTTTCCAGGCTCAACCGCAAGCTCAGGGAAGCGCCAATGCTTTATTCAAATATGCAGGCAAGGGAGCTGGGGCAGATGCTTTTTTACGAGAGCCTGCAGGAGCTGCAGTGGTACCTAAAGCGGGCGGAGAAGCCCGGGCTCGATAGATTCTTTGAGAAATGGTGCATTGCATTCTCACCATTTATGCCCCACCTTGCAGAAGAGATTTGGGTTTCTCTGGGGAAAGAGGGGCTTGCGGTTGAGCAGGAATTCCCTGAAGCGGATGAATCTCTGGTGGATGATGGGTTAGAAATTGGGGAGAAATTGCTTTCCGGGATTGTTTATGACGTAGAAAAAATTTCTGAAAGGATGGGGAAAAAGCCTTCAATGATTTATGTGTACGTGGCTTCTGGCTGGAAACGCGGGATTTATGATGAGATGAAGGACAAAAAAGACCTTAGGGCAGGGATTGAGTGGGCGAAAGCGAATGGGGCAGAGATGGGAAGTGCTTCGGGCTTTGCTAAATCCCTGATGAAAAAAGTGCATTCACTGCCTCCTGTGCTGGGAGAGGAGGATGAGCTGGAGGCCTTGCAGGATGCTGCGGAGTTCCTTGCTAAGGAAACAGGTGCAGAAGTGCTTGTGCGGAAGGAGGATGACGCTTCTGGGGGGCATGAAAAGGCATCTGCGGCTGCTCCGGGCAAGCCCGCACTCATCCTTGAGTGAGATTTATGCCTGGATTGGAGGGAATTTTGAAAGTGCTGGGCTTCAGGCTAATCTGATTCTTCTTCCCTTGGGGAGCATATTTTCTATTTTTTTATCCCGGTAGAAACCTATTCCCAGGCTTGCGCCATTGTGCGTGAGGATTACGTATCCTGTTTCTGCAGGAATGGTGGCCTCCGTATCTTTCCCCTGAAGATAATCCAGTGCAGATTCACGGCTTAACTCTATTGTGTTCCTGGTTGCAAGATGGCCAAAAAGCTGGATAAAATTAGTGGAGGGCTTTGGGAATTTGCCTTTCATTTTTGATGCAGGAAAACCCTTGGGCGTAGTTGTTTTGAACTTCTTTAATTCTGTGTTCATTACGCGGAGTGATTTCTCCCCTTCAAATCCCACTCCTTCGGGAAGCCTGATTCCAAAACGCTCATAGAGGTAATCCCTGAATCTTTGCTCCTGCATTGTAAGGGTGTTGGTGCAGAAAAAGTAAAAAGGGGCGCAGGAGAGGGATAGGTATGGCAGAAATAAAGGAGATGCTTGGGGGAATTGTAGTGTTTGTCCTTTTTTTGGCTATTGTATGGGCTATCTGGAGTGGTAGCTCTGAAGAGGAGGTTGTTGGAGTGGAATGCAGTTCAAACCCGGCACAGTCAGAGATAAACCTGCCTGAGCCGGATTATTCTGGAATAAATGTGGAAGAAGCGATTAAGGGAAGAAGGTCTGTGCGGGAGTATACCAGGGAAAACATTACCGTGGAAGAGCTCTCAATGCTGCTATGGGCAGGTCAGGGGATTACAAGCGAATGGGGAGGGCGTGCTGCGCCCTCTGCAGGTGCGCTTTACCCTATCGAGCTCTATGTTATGCCGAATAAAGTGGCGGGGGGCAGTTGCGGCATATACAGATATATCCCCGATGGGCATAAGCTTGTGCTGGTAAGGGAGGGAGACTTCAGGGAGGAGGTGGCTGCGGCTGCACTCGGCCAGGAATGGATAAAGGATGCTGCAGTTGTAATCATTATGACTTCGGTAAGGGAGCGCACTGCTGGAAAATATGGGGATGCTGCAGATAGGTATATTGCGATGGAGGCAGGGCACATAAGCGAGAACATACTGCTTGAGGCTGTTTCGCTTGGGCTTGGGGCAGTTCCTGTTGGGGCCATTGATGGGGAAGCAATGGATGAATTGCTCGGGGCAGAAGAAGGGGAAACTGCAATCTACATAAATGCAATTGGAAGGGTCTAGGGTTTCCTGATTTTTGCAAGGAAGAAGCCCTCGCTGTTGAATTTGTGGGGGTAAACCCTTCTTGCTTTTTTGAATTCTTTTCCGAACTCCTGGATTCCTGGCTCGGAGTTGGGGATTTCAACTGCTTCCAGTTTTGCGTTTGGGTTCTTTTCTAGGAGCCTGGAAACAGGGCGCTCATTTTCATCCGGGGGATATGTGCAGGTAGAGTAAACTAATGTTCCTCCTGGCTCCAGGTGGGAAAATGCTGTGCGCAGGATTGCGGTCTGCAGCGCGGAGATGTTTCTTGAGTATTTTTCCTCCCACCATCCATAGGCTTTTTCGCTGCTTCCGAGCCCGGAACATGGGGCATCCACAAGGATTTTTTGGAATTTGTGCGGGGAAGTGAAGCGGGCGCCATCCTGATTCATTGTGGATGTGTTGATTACGCCAAGGCGCTCTATGTTGTTTGCAAGTGCGCTTATCCTTCCCTTGTTTTTGTCGTTGGCAAGGATTATGCCTTTGTTTTGCATGAGGGCTGCGCACTGTGTGGTTTTGGAGCCTGGGGCCGCGCAGATGTCCAGCACATTCTCCCCTGGTTTTGGGTTGAGGAGGTGGGGCGGAAGCATTGAGGAAAGGGACTGGGTGTGCATCCAGCCTGTTGCGTAATCTATTGTGTTCCCTAAGCCGTTTGGGGGGAGTTCTTTTACTTGGAATGCATAGGAAAGGAAAGTTTTTTCGAGCTTAAGGTTTGTCCAGTTTAGGTATTCTTCAGCAGTGGTTTTGAGAGAATTTACTCTCAGGTAATAGGGAAGGGATTGTTGGGAACTGGTGCAGGCTTCCGCATCCGTGTATTGGTTCAGCCAGTCCAGGTATTCGGGCTTTTCCATTGGATTTCATTTGGGCGGATATGATTTAAAGAGTGGAGGGACAAAAAATTGAACAATGAAGATTAAGGGGAAGGCTGTACGCGCAAAGAAAAGTAAGGGGCAGAGAGTGAAGAATGAGCTTAAGGCGCTTGGGCTAATTGATGAGGGGCGCATGGTTGGAAGTGATGAGGATTATGTTTATGTTCCGGTTTTGGAGAGGGTTCCGGATAAATACGAAGTGGTGGAGAAAGAGCTTGAAACAAGGGAAAAAAGGAAGGGGTTCAGGGAACTCCTCGTAGAGCGTTTCGGAGAGAAGGGAGCCAAGGGGGTTTTGTCCTCATATGATGTGGTTGGGGATATCGCGATTGTGCAGGTTCCGGAGGGGCTTCGGGCGCATGAGGCAGAAGTTGGGGAACTGTTGTTGCGCGGAGAAAAAAAAGTAAATGCAGTATGGAAAAAGGCAGGGGGAAGGGAAGGGGAATTCCGGGTTACTAAGCTTATGCACCTTGCAGGGGAGGAAAGGAGCGAAACCGAGTATGTGGAGAATGGAGTGCGGATGAAGCTGGATGTAAGGAAAGTTTATTTTTCCCCTAGGCTTAGCCATGAGAGAAAGCGCGTCCTTGGTGAGGTGAAGGAAGGGGAAAACGTGCTTGTGCTTTTTGCGGGGGTGGGCCCGTTTGCGCTGGAAATAGGAAAGGCCTGTCCTCATGCAAAGGTGGTTGGGGTAGAGCTGAATCCTGAAGCGATAAAATATTTTGAAGAGAACATTGTGCTGAATAAACTGGGGAATGTAGAGGCGGTTCTGGGGGATGCGCAGAAGGCTGCGGAGGGGGAGTTTTCAGGATGGGCAGACCGGATTGCAATGCCGCTTCCGATGGGGGCAGAAGAGTTCCTTGGGGCTGCATTTTCTGCTGCAAAGCCAGGATGCATTGTGCATTTCTACAGGATGGTGGACAGGAAGGGAGGAGTAGAAGTGCTAAAGGAAAGGATTAGAAAAGCGGCGGAGAAAGCAGGAAGGGAAGTGGAGTTTATTTTTGAGAAGGAAGTAAGGCCTTATTCTGCGGCAACCATGCAAATTGTAATTGATTTCAGAACCAGGCAATCAGACAACCCCTAGGAGCAGTGCTGCAATCGTGAACATGAATATCCCTGCAGTTATTGGGGGGAGCGCGGGAAGGACTGTATGGTGCTTCCAGGCAATGAAAAGGACGAACAGGGTGCCAAGAGTGGCGCCTGCAAGCGCAAAAAGAGAGAGAAGGGGGCTGATAGTGTAGGCAGCAACTTCAACCATTATGGGAAGGGAAAGGTCACCTGTGCCTAAATCCAGGCGGGATTTCTTCCCCTTTGGTAGTGTTTTTTCAGCGGAGATGGTAAATGCCATGTCCCTCTGGACTATCTCGTTTGCCATTGTAACCATGTGCTTGGTTTTGAACACTGAGATATAGTCATAAATTGCCAGGAAGAAAAGGAAAACAAGCGAGGTTGTAAAACCAAAGGTAAAGCCAAAAACTGCTCCGGCACCTGCACTGGATATGATGGCTGCGATATTTTTGAGGCGGTGGTGGAAGAGCTGCTTGAGGACAGAAAAAATCATTGCGATCAGTATGGCAACTACCATGGACTCAAGAGTGGCATGGAACAGGGGCTTAATCAGGGAATAGAAAAAAACTGAAGAGGTTGCTGAAATTACTGCAAGCTCAAGAAGGGTGAATAAAAGGGAGATATGGAGCCGGTGCAGGATTATGAATAAAAGAGCGCCGAAAAGGACTGCAAAAATGAAATATAGCAGGGAGGGGGCTCCGGTTTCCACTGTCATTAGGCTGCTTATATATTCATTTGAGCGTGCGTCTTCAATAATATATGATCCGGCATACATTCCCATAAATTGGGTTGCCAGGAACATTATGAGCAGAGTAAAGTAAAGGCGCATCAGGAGAGATATGGAAAGGAGAAAATAAAAAGGCTACTTGTTTCCCACAAGGGCAATCCATCCCGGCTCCTTTTCATAGACTTCCCCCTTGCGCATCAGCTCAGTAAGGACGCGCTTTGCGGTTGCAGCATCAAGGCCTGCTGATTCTGCCTCATCAAGGACTTCCTGCCTGGGAACGGCTTCCTGCTCGCGGGTTTTTTCCCTGAGTATGTCCAGGAGCGTTTCTATTTTTTCTACCTGGGAGCGTGCCTTTCCGGTAGTTATTATGTCGACATCGAATCTTCCTGTTTCCTGGTCCGTGAGCACTTTCTTGAGAACATAGTCCAGCAGCCCCACAGAGACTTCAGCATCAACAAGCTCAACTGTTTCGGAAAGTCGCATTTTTGCGTGTGCCTCTGAAAGGCGCACAAGGCCTTCCAGGTAACGGGGAGTTATGGGCACTGAGCCGCTGGATTTCCCGCGCCTCCTCAAGTCAAGATAGAATTCCTTTATGCGGTCTTTTGCAGAATCGGTCAGTACAGGGCGGACATACCTGCGCGCATATGCAATATACTTTCTCAGGATATCTCTGTCCATTACCTTTTCATCTTCACCGATAATCATTCCTTTTGCGGCACCTATGTGGGAAGAAAGGATATGCTCCGCAAGGCTGAGGTCCTTTTCCTCATCAAGCACATCCAGGATAGGAAATAGCAGGTCAAAACGTGAAAGGAGCGAGGGAGGGACATCGAACTGGTCTGCGAGGTTTTTGGTCTGGTTAAATCTTCCGTGCTTTGGGTTGGCTGCTGCAACTATTGCAGTTTTTGCTCGGAATTTTGCAACAATGCCTGCCTTCGCTATTGAAACCGTTTGTGATTCCATCACTTCATGGAGGGAGGCACGGTCTTCATCATCAATCTTGTCAAATTCATCTATTGCGCCTACTCCTCCGGATGCGAGAACAAGGGCTCCGGCCTTGAGGGTCCATCCGCCATCTCCAAGCTCGTCCTTCTCTGCAGAAGCAGTAAGGCCGACACCTGAAACGCTTTTCCCGCTTACATACATGGACTTGGGGGCTAATGCTGCTGCAGAGTTCAAAAATCTCGTCTTGGCTATTCCAGGGTCTCCGATAAGCAGGATATGGATGTCGTCCCTTACTGCAGCATCCCCACGCATCATTTTTCCTTTTGTGCCCCCAAAAAGCTGGAGGGCGAGTGCTTTCTTTACTTCTTTATAGCCGTAAATTGCGGGTGCGATTGAGGCAAAAATGCGCTCGGTTATGTCTTTTTGCCTGGACATCTCCTTTATGCGCTGGACGTCTTCTTTTGTGAGGGTTATTTCCTCGAAATCGCGCTTGAGGCTCTCCACATGGAGGACCTCCACATAGCGGTTGAAAACGAGCTCTGTTTTCTGTCTTGTATTCTGGGAAGGCTTAATTCGCATTATACCTGTAACCTGGATATTCTCCCCGGGTGTGATATGGTTTACAAGGTCGTCTTCTATCCAGAGTTCCATTTTTGCTGCAGGGGCGCCCCCGGAGACCTTTTCAAGAAGGTCCTGCACCTCTGCTTTCTGCATGTCCGTAAATTCGGATTTTTCCTCATTTGGAACAAGGGCAAGCTTCTTGCAGGCGGTGCACATCCTTGGGGGCTTGAAATTCCGAGTTACCAGGACATTGTACTGCTCTCCGCAGGCCTGGCAGGTGTAATGTGCTTTTTTCACTTTGTGCATTACATCCGTGCGCTTTGTTACTATCCCTTTGAAGCAAACAAGCTCGTTCAGCCTTTTTGAGCTCAGCTTCTCAATCATTACCTCTGCATTGGGGGCGTTGTAGAAGCGCACATGGGGGCGGAAGTCCCCAACTCCCGGTGGAAGGCTGAGCTTCATCTGCTGAATTGCTTCTTCCGCTGCCTCTGTTACCACTTCAGGCTCGGAAAGAAGCTGGTCAGCAACAGTTGTGTCGAACTTGTCCAGGTCCTGGAAATCCACATTTATGCTGCGGACCGTGGGGTAAGAAGCGAGCACAATATTTATTTTGTCTTTATAGATGCTGGTGAAGAAGTCTTCGAACACAGACACTAGAGAAGTAAGATCCTGCTCACCCATAGGATTTGATATATGTATGCGGAGGGATTAATAAAGGTTTTTGGAGTGGCTTTCCGGTGGGCAGGCGCCTGAAGGGCGGCAATTTCTGCTCACCAGGGAGACGGCAGGTTTCCGGTGATGGGGGTGTGTGGGGTTGCACCGGAAGCCTCGCATAGGCAGGTTTAATAATAGATATTGTCTTAAATTAGCCAGCCGGGTGCAATCCCGGACTAAAAAATAGGTGAATAAATATGGATGAAGAAGGCGGAAGGCCTGAAAGGGAAATGCACGAAGCAGTGTGCTCCAAGTGTGGGAAGCCCTGCAAGGTGCCGTTCAAGCCTACCGAAGGCAGGCCCGTGTACTGCAGGGACTGCTACAGGCCAAGGAGACCTAGGTTCTAGAGAGAATTCTAATTAGTTAGAGTGTTTCTGGATTTAGATTCTTGCTTTATTTTCTTTTGATTTTTTTGTTGTTTTTTCGGGTTAAGTTTGGGAAATTGATTAATTTTAAAAGGATTAAGCGGCAAAAACAATGCAATGGCACTGCAAACAAGGGAAGCACGGCTTGGCAGGACAAAAAAATTTGGCATGCTCGTCAACCGTGCGGCCACAAAAATTTTCAGGAACAGGAGGCCGCTTGGCGTCTTTGCAACAGGGGCCGCTACTGCCGTAGGTTATCTTGCCACAGGCACTGCAAGGCCTGAGCTTGCATTGCTTTTCAATACATGCTGCTCAATGGACAATGCAAGGACTTCAATGGAAATCTCAGATGGGCTCAGAAAGCATGGGCACAGGCGCTCTGCACAGACAGTTTCCTATGCAGGGAGCATAGACCTTGCAAACATGGTGCTTTCATTTATCCCTTTTGTATCCTGGCTGCATAATTCCCCAAACTACACTAAAAACGCGTTTGTATATATGGGCGTGCTTGCTGTTACCGGCCTTGCAGCACAAAAAATCGAGAAGAGGGCAAGGTTCGTGCTTCTTAAGGAAAAATTCGGCAGCCCGTTTCATAATATGGGCATGGGGGAATGCATAGAGTATCTTTTGGGCCTTGAAAAAATGGAGAAATCCTGGTGGAGGAGGCCATACTGGATGTTTAGGCCGGAAAAGCTAGAGGCCATTATAAGCGAAAAGGAAAAAATACAGGGGTATGTGAAGGACAGGATGCGGAGCAAAAGCCTTTAATCCTTATTTTAGAGGTATTGGCATGGAAAAGGGAATATTGCTTATTATGGATGGGCTCGGGGACCTTCCGGACTCTAAGGGGAAAACCCCTCTTTCTGCTGCCAAAACCCCAAATATGGACAGGATGGCAAAGGAAGGCATTCTCGGGATGCTTTCGCCCATAGGGAAGGGGAATGTTCCGGGTAGCGATACTTCTCACCTTACGCTTCTTGGATACCCCTACTGGGAATTTTACTGCGGGAGGGGACCGCTGGAGGCACTCGGCTCCGGGATTAAGCTTAGGGAAGGGGATGTTGCATTCAGGGCAAATTTTGCAACTGTGGAAAAAGGGAAAATAGTGGACAGGAGGGCCGGGAGGATTTCCACTGCGCTTGCCCACAAACTTTCCAAGCGGCTGGAAAAGGTGAAAGTGCCGGGCGTTAAGATTATTTTTGCAAATACTGTTGAGCACAGGGGTGTGCTCATACTTCGGGGCGAAGGGCTGGGGGCATATGTTTCTGGCACCGACCCGCATGAGCTTGCCCATCTGCCAAAGAGCAAAGCTCTGAAGAGAGGGAGTGCCAAGACTGCGCGGGTGCTGAATGCATTTACAAAAAAGGCGATGGAAGTGCTTGGGAAAGCCCCTGAAAACGAGGGAAGAAAAAAGCCTGCAAATGCAGTGCTGTGCAGGGGCGCGGGGACATATAGGAAGGTGGATGGTTTTGCAAAAAAACACGGGGTTACCGGTGCATGCGTGGCAGGGGGGGCGCTGTACAAGGGGGTTGCGGATTACATCGGGATGGATGTGCTCTATGTGAAGGGGGCAACCGGGAGTGTGGATACGGACCTGAAATCCAAGGCAAAGCATGCAGCTGCTGCACTTAAGAACCATGATTTTGTTTTTGTGCATGTTAAGGGGACGGATAGCTGCGCCCATGACAAGGATTTTGCATGCAAGCAGAAGATGATTGAGCGCGTGGACAGGGAGCTTGTGCCTGCGCTGAAGAAAACCGGGGCGAATATTGTGATTACCGGGGACCACTCGACTCCGTGCTCGATTGGGGAACATACGGGCCATGAGGTTCCTTTGCTTTGCTGGGGTGACGGATTCAGGAAGGATTCCTGCAGGAAATTCAGCGAATCTGCGTGCATGGACGGGGGGCTGGGGCACGTGGACGGATGGGACCTGTTCCCGATAATTGTGAATGCGATGGGCAAGGGGAAGAAAGTTGGGACGTAATTTGCTGCTTAATTGCACTGAAAAGGAGGAAATAAAAGAAAAAGGAATAAGGAACTAGATTGTGTCCTCGCCTTCAACAACAACTGAGATAACGTTTGCCTGTGCTTCGTGCTTTATGTTTTCGCTGAGGTCATCCTCGTAGTTGTACCAGACAATCAATTTTCCGCGGAATTCCACGTTTGGCTGCATCTGTATCTGGTCGCCATCTGAGTCAATACAGTCTATGTTGAAGAAATCATCTGAGCTTCCGGTTGGGATTGTTTGGTCCAGCTCAAATTCGCTTGTGAGCTCAACCTCTGTTGCCTGCGCATTTGTACAGACAATTCCCTTGATTTCCACAGTCTTTCCTAGCTTGTTCCAGATACGAACATTCATGCTTACGTCGCCTCCATCAGAATAAATCTGCGGATTCGGCTCGCTGCAGGAGAATCCCTGCTGCTGGAACAAGCACAGCTCAGGAGCACTGAACGGGTTCAAATAAATGAGCGCGGCAATCACGATTACGATTGCGAGGAGCGCCCACCCATAAGTCATCAGGTATTCCATCGCCGCTTGGCCTTTTCTGTAATTTTTCATCATCATCACCTAGAAGAACATACTTGCAAAGAGCGAGTCCAGGAATGAACCCACTACAAAGTAAATTATGTAGGATAGTGCCAGCAGGAACGGGAAGTACTTCATTCCCTGGGTCTTTGAGCCCGCCCTTATTATTCCAAGCAGGAGCGAGGAAATAAGGGAGGTTATAAACACCAGCGCCATGCTGAACCAAAAGAACTCATCAGTGCTTACTGAGGGGGATGTAGGCGTTACCAGGAAGCTTGCAGGCATCCCTCCTGCTGCCATGTCCACGCCTCCTGCAGGCATGTATGCAAATGCCATTGAGAGAACGCTTATGAGGTTTGTTGAAACAGAGAAGAGGAAAGGTGCCCCTATTGTAGCTGCAAATACCAGGAAGATTACATATACAAGGAGGGTTGCCGCAATATCCTTTTTATGCATTGCAACGTCCCTTGCATCCTGTGAGGTTTCCTCAAGTATTTCTGCGATTTCCCCTCCGGTTGCAAGGGCCTGCTTGAGGAGGAGAATTGTCCTGTGGAGAACGCGGGAATTGAAGCGCATGTCCAGGCGGTCCAGGGATTTCTCGATTGGCTCACCGGAAAAGGCGCTCTTGATTACGCGCTTCACTTCTACGGAAAACAGCCCGTATTCAGGCTTTGCAGCATACCACATTGCCTGGTCCAGGGTCATTCCTGAGCGGACGTTCCCTGCCACCAGGGTAAGGAAATCCGGGAGGACCTCCTCCACTGCATTCTTCCTCGCTTCAGTCTGGAGCAGGATTACTGACCAGACAAGCACATAGGTTAAGAGGAATGTAACTACGAATGCGGCAACGAAGCTGATTATGATGGATACAATGTCCGGGAGTATGAAGGAAGTGCCGGCAATTGCATAAATGAACTTGGGGATGGCTGAGGTGTTCAGGAAAACAAGGAACAGCAAGAGGCCCACAAGGACGTTCAGCACTATGAAGAATCCCATGAAAGACTCTGCAGGAACCATGATGCCTGCCCCTGCAAGGGACTTTTCAATAGCCCTTATGCGCTTCCTTGAAAGAAGCCGCCCGATTGTTTCGTAAAAACCCATGAGTGCGCTCATAATAATCCCTCAGAATGCATACCTCGGCCTGGAAGTCTCCACCATTGACAGGAACATGAACTGTATTACCCCTACCATAAACAGGAAGAGGAGCAATACGGGCGCATCGAGAGCAAATCTCCCGGAACCGATGAATGAGAAAAGTATTATTGCAAAAGCAAGCCCCAGAGAAGGGAAAATAATGCCGAAAATCATGTAGAACATGATGAGGGGGTTGAGCTTCTGCCCATAGGACTTCAGCTCGATTATCTGCTCCTTGAATACCTGGTTCAGGACCACTTCAAGGGAATCCGCAACATCCGCACCTGATCCGACTGCGTTTGCAAGCTGTACCATAATCCTGCGGAATGCAGGTGAAGGGTTGGTTTGCACTACCTCCCTTATTGCCTGGCCTATGGGAGTGCCCAGGGTAACCTTTTCAACAATCCTGTTGAATTCCTTGCTTACTTCACCGTAGCCGCGGGAAACACCGACCATTGCATCGAAAAGGGGCATCCCTGAGCGGAGCCCTATAAGCAGGTGCCTCACTGCAAAAACAAGCTCATAGTCTATTGCCTTCTTCCGCTTCAGCACCATTACCGAAGGATACATCATATAATAGAAAAAGGAAAAAATCATGTATACAAAGAACAGGAGCACCACAAAGAGGGTGGCCATCTGGACCGCTGCCATATCCAAGACTATGAAAGTGAGTATGGAGAGGGCAAGCGCTGAAAAGAATGCGGAAAAAATCACGCGGTCCATGAAGGTTTCCGGTGAATCCTTCATGCTTGCAAGAACCATCTTCTTCCTGAGAGTTGGGAAATAAGGGATTATGAATTCAGAAAGAGAGCGGATTGGGCCTCTCTTTCCAGAACCCCTCGCAGGGAGGGCAACAGGAGTCACCTTTTTCTTCGGGCTTGCCATATCTTCACCATTAAATATATATTACTACTTTCGACCAAAACGTTTATTTATGGTATCCTCATCGAGGCCTGATTCCTTTGCCATAAGCTTCCTTGCAGTGAGGAGTGCCTCAGAGCGTTCAATTTCCCCCCTTGCGTACTTGTTGTATGTGCGCGAATCCTTTGCCTGCAGGAGGTTGAAAAGGGCCTCATCCGAAGCTCCGGCTACCTGTGCAAGCTTCATTGCTTTGGGGTCTCCTGCCTTTTCAAGCAGGAGCTCTCGTTTTGTTTCAATCTGTGAGTGGATTGCCTCCCCTATTGAATTCTTGAGGGCGGAAAAGTCATGTGAATATTCATCTTTAAGTGAGGACCTGAGCTTTTCAGAATCCGGAGTGGACTGGCCCTTTGCCTTGAGTTTTGCAAGCTCTGCACTGTGCTTTGCAGTAAGGAATGTGTGGTATTTCTCTATTATCTCCATAAGGGCATGCTCAAGCTCCACCATGTTTTTGGAAAATGCCTCCAGTGCAGGGCCCCTGTGCTTGACTGCCCGCTGGGCCTCAAAAGCAGAGAGGGCCTGCTTTGCGTTTTTTTCATAGATGGACTGGATGCGGCTCTTTGCTTCCTTCAGCTCAAGCTTCTGCTCATTTGAAAGGGCAGTGAAAAGGGCGCCTTTTGGAAGTCCTCCTGCTTCTGCCTTTCCCCCTTTTCCCTTAAGGAGTTCCTTGAGTGTGACAATTTCTTTCTTGATCTCTGCGCGCCTGTCCTGGGAACGCTCTTTGAAAAGTTCCCTTGTGAGTTCAAGCATGCGCTTTTTTGTGTCTTCAACATCAACTTTCTTGGTTTTCTTTCCGGTCATCTGGGCGCCGAGCTGCGCCTCCAGCCTGTTTAGGCTCTTCTCTGCTTCTTTAATAGGGGATTTGCTGAGTGCTTTTGGCTGCACAACATCTAGTACAGGCCCTTCTGTTTCAGGGGGACCGGAAACAATTTCCTCCTTTGCCGGTTCATAAGGAGCTGGCTCTTCTGCAGGAAGAGGCTCCTCCGGCTTCTCCGGAACTGGCATTATCTTCTTTTCCGGGGCAGGCCTGAGCTTTGGCTCAGGAGAAGGCTTGATCTTTTCTTCAGCTTCAGGAGGCTTCTTTTCCGGGAGCGGGGGAACTTCCAGTTCTGCCTCTTTCTCCTTTTCTTCAGGTTCCGGGGGAAGCGTCTCCTGCATTTTTGGAGTTTCCGGGAGCTCGGGCAGCCTGGCTGCTGCCTCCTCTGCTTTTCTCCTTTCCAGCTCAGCAGGAGAAGGGACCTTTGGTTCAGGGGGGGCCTCCCCAGGTTCCTCAGCAGCTTCTGCTTCAGGAGCAGGTGCAGGGACTTTGGCGGCCTCCCTTGCGCTCTCTACGCTTATCTTTTTCATCTCTTTTTCTACTTCGGACGCCTCCTTCTGGACATGTGTGGGGGCAGGGGTTGCAGGCTCCGCAGGCTCAACCTTTTCTGCCCCGAACATCCCAATGTCCATCCTGGATGCCTTTATTATTTTGTCCATCCGGTTGTACTGGTTTATAATATCCACATAATCCATCTCATGGATATCCGGGGGAGAAAGCTCAAGCGAGCGCTTTACTTTCTTCTCCTTTATCTTTGCAGGGGAGTATTCAGATGCTGAATCCTCCACCCGGGAAACTTCACTTATGGCGTCCCTGAAATCCATCCGGATACCCTCAGAACTCCCATGCCTTGTTCTTCTTCACAGACGAAAGCACTTCCTCAGGTGTCTGGTAGTAATTGGAGACAATTGAGCCGACCTCGTTTACTGCCTCGTAGCCGTGCTTCACCATCCAGTTGAGCACAGAAACCTTCTCTGCAACATCCTGGTCTATTTCTTTGGCAGTAAGGCCGGAATAAAGCTCGATTGTTTTTGCAATGCTGTCCAGCTTCCCTGATTTTACAGTGACATCGCGCTTGGAGTCCCACCTGTAAATCATGTTCAGGTCACCCTGGTTCTGCACTTCTGCAAACTCAAGGGTCCTGCGGATATTGAGCCTCCTCTGCCTGTACTGCACAACAATTCCTGCGAGCGCGTCCAGGTTCTCTTCAGGCACATTGATTGGCGGATTCACCAGCCTGCTGATTGTCTGGGATGCATTGTCCGCATGCAGGGTTGCGTATACGGAGTGCCCTGTGTGCATTGCCTCGAAAAGGACCTCGGCTTCCTTCTGCCTCCTTACTTCTCCGACAACAATGCGGTCCGGCCTCTGCCTCAGTGCATTAACCATGAGGTTGAGCATTGAGACTTCTCCTTTCCCTTCAGGGTTGGGCTCCCTTGTAACCATGGGTACCCAGTGCAGGAATGATGGAAGGGTAAGTTCCCTTGTGTCCTCAATGCTGATTATGCGCTGGTTTGCAGGAATAAGGCCTGCCATTGCATTCAGGAAAGACGTTTTACCGCTTCCTGTACCTCCGGAAACAAGGAGGGAAAGCTCGCTCTGCACGCAAAGCCAGATTGTGGCTGCAACTTCAGGGCTTATTGTCTTGCTCCTGATCAGGTTGGTAATTGTCCAGGGGTTCCTGGAGAACTTCCTGATTGTCATGGTGTTCCCATAGTTGGAAACAGGGAACAGGGTTGCGTTTACACGGTCCCCGTTGGGGAGGTGTGCATCCAGGAGCGGGCTCAGTATGTTTATCTGGCGCCCTACTTTGCGCGCGACGAGTGCGGCATAATCATAGATGCGCTCTTCGTTCTTTAGGCGCAGGTTGGTCTTGCACCAGCCGTATTTCTTGTGGTAAACCCATACCGGGTCCCTTGAGTTATTTACTACAACTTCTTCCAGGAACTCATCGTGGAGCGGAGTTTCCAGCTCGCCCATCCCAAGAGTATTCTGGATAAGGTAGGATGCAAGTATTTTCCTCTTCTCCGGGGGAAGCTGGGGGAAGTTCCTGCCCAGGACCCTCATGGCCGAATCCTGGAACTTTGCCTTCACCATCTCCTGCTTCTTCGGGTCAAGGATTTCAGTAATGTCAAGCTTTACATCGGAAATGAGCTCTGCGCGGAGCTTGGTTTCCAGAAGGAGCTTGGTCCCCCCTGCAATTCCAGGGATTGAGATGCTGTAGACAGGCACAAAGTCTTCCTTTTGGACTATGGCGACTTCCACTGGAATTGATTCGCTCAAGAAGGTGTAGGAATCCAGGACCTTGGTCTTTTTTGGCTCCCCTTCACGCTCAGGCAGGGGCTCGAATTCCTGCTCTTTTTCAACAACTGCTGCAACCTGCATTTCTTCCGGGACCTCTCCTGGCTCTCCTTCTCCCCCTTCAGGCTCTTCAGGCTCTCCGGAACCGCCCATGGCTCTGGGCTTTTCCTCTTCCTCCCCGGGCTCTTCGGGTTCCTCCTCTTCTTCGTATTCTTCCTCCTCAAGCTCTTCCTCTTCCTCAGGGATTTCCTCTTCTATTTTCTCTGGCTCTTCTTTTGGTTTGGGCTTGGGGGGTTTCTTTTCCTCATCTTTTTTTGAACGCGAGTTCTGCCTTGCGGCAGCAGCCTTCTGGGATTCTTTTATCCTCTTAACAATGTCCCTTACCGTCTTTTTGGACGGGGCTTTCTTTTTCGAACCCTTTTTTCCGGATGATTTTTTTGGTTTTGCCATGGATTCACCATCAGTCGCTCTCCCATAGTTTACGTATGAGTCCTTTTAATTCCTTTCTCTTGCGCTCGAATTCTTCCTGCTCTTTGGAAGTCAGGGAGACTTTGTCTTTTACTTCTTTTTCCTTTTTGCCTTCCCCTTTCCCTTCCTCTTTGGAGGGGGCGGCCTCTCCGCCCCTAAGGGCGATGAGCTTTGCTTCCTTGGAAAGGAGCTTTATGTTCTTCTCGATCATGCCCGAGCGGGCATTAAGGTCCGCAATCAGAGAGCGGATTTTCTGTAGTTCTTTTTTCTTGGTCTTGAGTTGCGAAACAAGCTCCTTTGCTTCCTTGAGGGACTTCGGGGTTGTTTTTTCAGCCAGTTCCTTTGTCTTCTTGGCGGATTCCTCCCTTGTGGCCTTAAGTTCTTTTTTTAGCTGGGAGGTTTCCTCCCTTATTTTTGCAAGCTGGGCAAGGTAGGCATCTATTGCCATCTTGGTCTTGGACTTGATTTTCTGGAAAGTTGCGTAATTTGCTGTTTCCTCTTCTATGGAAGCAAGGATTTCGTCTGCATCTTCTGTAAGCTGGCTCCTTGCCGCTTCAATCTCTTCCTTCATTTCCTCGAGCTCTTCAATAAGCTCACCGATTGATAGGACATTGCCCGGGACCCCTGCAAGGGAGGACTCTATTTTCTTGAAATCCTTTGAGATGCGCTCTTCGTCCTTTTCAAGGGCTTCCAGCTTGGAGAGGATTTCTTTTTTTGTGGGCACATTCTCCAGCACTTCCTGGGCAATCCCTATCGTTTCAGAGTACTGGTCAGCTACTGCAAGGTCGTCCACTATCTGTTTTTCTAGCTCGGGCAGCTCTTTTTTCAGTGCCTCTATGTGCTCATATTCTGACTTGAGCCTATTGCGGGTCTTCTCCGCACTCTTTGAAAGCTCGCTTATGTGGGAAACTGCATCCTGGATTGTGTCTGCGTTTGCCTTGAATTCTGAAATCATGGAGCGGAGGTATTCTGACTCCTCATGCATTTTCTGGAAATCGTCGCTGAGCGAGTCAAACTCATCCTTCACTTCCCCTATTTCCACTTCCTCCTTTGGGGCATTCTTCTTTATCTCGTCAACCCTGGAAACAAGCTCGTTGAACTGCCTGTCCAGGCCATTCATGTGCTCTTTCGCTGTTTCCACCTTGCTGAGCTTCCTGTCAAGGTCTTTTTCCTCAAAAGTCTTTCCGGTTTTTTCAAGCTGGAGCTCCAGGCCCTTTATGGAGCCCTCTATTTCGCTGAGCTTCTCGCTAAGGGATTTTACTTTGTCCATGGACGCCTTGGAAACTGCTGTTTTCTTTTCCTTTGCAGCCTCTATCTGCCGGGAAAGCTCCTCAACCTTTGCAAAATCCTCTTCGAACTTCTGTGAGAGGTTCTCGATTGCTTCTGTATACTCGCGGAGGTCCCTTTTTCCGGTTTCCTGTATTTCATCGAGCTTCTGGATCTCGCCTTCAACCTTGGTTTTCCTTTTCCGGAAAACCTGCTTTTCCTTTTCCATCTGCTCAGGGGTTGCGGGCACCCAGACAAAGTAGACTTTTGTGAGCTGATAATCTATGCGGATTATGCCTTCCTCTTCCAGTATGTGTGCCCAATCCTCGACAGTTGTTTGGGGGAGGTTGAGGAGCTTGGAAGCCATTGCAAGGTCGATTTTCTTCTTCTCTTTTATAAGCCGTATGAGTGAATCTACTCCAGTGCTGATGAGGAGGTCCTCCATTTCCATGAGACGATATCCTACGCGTATATTTAAAATATTTCCGTAATGGAGAATTTCTGCACGAAAAGAATATGCTTAATAAAGATTGTGGAAAAATTAAGTGCAATGGCGGAAGATGCAGAGCTTGGCAAGGAGATACGGAAGGTTGAGAAGAACTCACTCCAGAAATTCAAGAACCAGAATAAGGTTCTCAAGAAGTTCGGGAAGGTGGGGCTCAAAGTCTACCGCTCCATACGGAAAAAGGGAATCAGCATAGAGGAGCTGATGGGGAAGGCCAAGCTTGAGCAGGAAAAGCTTTTCGAAATTCTGATGTTCCTCAAGGAAAAAGGCATGATTGAAACTGTTGTGGAGGCAGGGCCCGGGAAGATTGAGGTTGAGGAGGAGGCTGCAATGGCCAAGCCTGAAGGGCCGATAAAAGCAAGGCCAAAGGGGAAGAAGAAAAAGAAGGGCGTGAAAGAAGAGAAAGGAGCTTTGGAGAAGAAAGGAGAAGAGGAAGAAAAGAGGAAGCCTGGGAAAAAGGTGAAAAAGGAAAGGCAGCCTGCCCCTGCAACTATCGCCCCTGAGGAAGAGACAGAAGAAGGAGAAGAGGGGAAGATTGAACCAGTGCGCGAAGAAGCCCCTGCAATTGCGCCCGAGGCTGAAATAAAGCCTGAGGAAGAAGAGGAACTAACCCCTGAGGAGGAATTTGGCATTGGAAAAGGCCCAGAAGAGAAAGAAGTGGAGATTCCTGAGGTTGAAGAGGAAGGGGGCATAGTCCCGCTTGAGCTTAAGGAAGAGGAAGAAGAGGAGCCTGAGCAGGAAGAGGAGGAAGGGCCGGAAAAGCCCGAAGAGCCTGAGGAAGAGAGCTACGATGACGAAATTTCCCCCTCAGAACGCAAAGAAGAGGAAGAAGAGCCCGAGGAGGAGGATGAGGACATCTTCCTTACCCCGGGGGAGAAGAAAATCAAGGCAAAATACGGGCAGGTGGGAATTGACGTTTATAATCTTATTGACGGCCAAAGGACTGCAGAGCAGATAATGAAAAGCACCGGGGTAACTGAAACCAAGCTTATTGAAATGCTGGATTTCATGGAGAAAAAAGGCATAATCAAGCTTGAGCACCCCGGAACAAAAAGAAAGAAGAAAAGAAGGGCCCCAAAAATGCCAAAGGTAAAGGAAGTGGGCTTTGCGCCAATGCTTGAGGAAGGCGTGTCCCCGGAAAAACCGCTTGGAGGGGAACTGGGGAAGGAATTTACCCTTGATGTGCCTTCAAAGTTGCCGGGCAACATGCTCAGGGAAATACAGATGAAGGCAAACCTCATGATTAAATTCAAGAAGCCGGGGGCAAAGGCATTTGAGCTAATGAATGGGAGCAGGGATGCGGTGGAGATTGCACTCAAGACCGGGCTCCCGCTTTATAGAGTATATAAGGTCATGGCATACCTGCAGAGGGAGGGAATGGTTAAGCTTGAGCCCTCCACCCGGGAAGAGATTAAAAGAAAGTACGGGGAAGACGGTTATTCCGTGTACAAAAGATACGGGAGGGACGGGGTAATGCTCTACCAGCTTATCGGGAAGGACATGGATTTGAAGCAGATGGCAGACCTGACTTCAGAAGACAAGAAGAGGGTTGTTGAAATCTTCATGTTCATCCACCGGCTCCTCGGGATTGAGCTCCCGATTGATGAGGATGTTCTTCTTGAGAGGATACAATCCGCCGGGCCTGTCCCTAAATAACCCTTGAGAGGGAGATTCTCTCTATTTCCAGCGGGGAGGCCTTCTTCTTTAAATTTAAGGGTGCTTCCCTAAGCTGGAAAAGAGAGAGCATCCTGGGCTTTGTTTTGCCGGAGGAGACAAGCAGGATGTCTTGCGCAGACTGGAAAGAATATGCTTTCAGTGCAGATGTGATGTCTTTTTTTGCTGCAAGCCAGAGCAGAAACTCCTTTTCCGGCTTTTTTGCAATATTTCTTTTTTCCTTTGTTGCGTTTTTTGCGAGCTGTTCTGCAAGAAGGAGCTCTTCCTCTGAATTTATTTTTTTTGGGTTAATGAGGAGCGTGTTGGTTTTTTCTGCCAGGCTTAGGAGCTTTTCTTTGGGCAATGGGGAGCTTCCCCTGAGGAAAATCATGAGAGGAATGGGAGGGGACAGATATTAAAACATTACCATTCTATAAAATGAACTCACTATTCATTTTCCAGGTGAATGATTATGGAAGAATATCACGAAGGCAGAAAGAAGAAAGTCTCCTCCGGGAGCGGGGGAAGAAGAGGAAGGTACCGGGACAAGAAAAAGGCCCACCTTGGAGGAGTATTCAGCTCCACCAAGGTTTCTGATGAGCCAAGAAGGGAAACCAAGAGGCTCAGGGGGGGGAGCACCCGCGCAAAAGTAAAAAGGTCTGCATTCGTGAACGTTGTTTCTGAAGGGAAAACGCAGAAGGTGAAGATTGAGGGTGTTGTGGAGAGCCACAACCCGCACTATGCGCGCCAGAACATCATTACAAAGGGAGCAGTGCTGAATACTGCGCTTGGGAAGGTGCGCGTTACCAACCGCGTTGGGCAGGACGGGGTTGTGAACGGAGTCCTTGTAAAGTAGGTTCTTGTTTTTATTTTTTTCAGCTTCATTTTCTATTCCTTATTTAAAATCTTGTTTTTCAATTACACCCATCCAGGGTGATATAAGTGGAAGGGAAATTTTACACTACTACTGCGATTCCTTATGTGAATGCTGCCCCGCACCTGGGGCATGCGCTTGAGTTTGTGCAGACAGATGTAATTGCACGGTACCAGAGGCTGCGCGGGAAGGATGTTGCGCTTGTTACGGGCGCGGATGAGAATTCCCTGAAGAACGTGCAGGCTGCAGAAAAGCGCGGGATTTCCGTGGAGCAGCTCTGCGAAGAGAATGCTGCAAAATTCAGGGAAATGGCAGATGCAGTAGGGCTTTCCTACACCTCTTTCCAGAGGACTTCGGGCAAGGAAAAACACTGGGCAGGAGTGCAGAAGCTCTGGGAGCTCTGCAGCCAAAACGGAGACCTTTACAAAAAGAAATACAGGGGGCTTTACTGCGTGGGGTGCGAGGCGTTCCTGGAAGAAAGTGAGCTTGTGGATGGAATGTGCCCTGAGCACAAAAAGGCACCGGAGCCGGTGGAAGAGGAAAACTATTTCTTCAGGCTTTCGAAATACCAGGAGAAGCTGGAGCAGCTTATTGAGAGTAATGAGCTTAAGGTGGTGCCGGAAACGCGGAAGAATGAGGTGCTTTCCTTTATACGTGGGGGGCTGAAGGATTTCAGCATCTCCAGATCTGTGGAGAGGGCGCATGGGTGGGGGGTTCCTGTGCCCGGGGATTCCGAGCAGATTATGTATGTTTGGTTCGATGCGCTCGGGACTTACCTTACCGGTATTGGGTATGGGGCGGATGAAGCGGAGTTCGGGAAATACTGGCCTGCTGATGTGCACGTAATCGGGAAGGGGATACTGAGGTTCCATGCGGTTTACTGGCCTGTGATGCTGCTTTCTGCAGGGCTCCCCCTTCCAAAGAATATTTTTGTGCACGGGTACATTACGGTGGAGGGGCAGAAAATGAGCAAATCGCTCGGGAACATCGTGGACCCGTTTGCACTGGTTGAAAAATTTGGGGTTGAACCGGTGCGCTACTGCCTGCTGAGTGAAGTGCCTACATTTGAAGATGGGGATTTCTCCGAGCGGGTGCTGGTTGAGAAGAACAATAATGAGCTTATTGCAAACATTGGAAACCTGGTTAACCGTACCATGGTTTTCATAAGGAACAATTTTGAGGGGCGGGTTCCCAGGGGCGAGCTGAATGCGGAGGATGAAAAATTCCTTGCGGGGCAGAAAGAGGTCATTGGAAAGATTGGGGCCGCAATGGATGAAATGAAGATTAGGGAAGCGCTCCAGCACGTGATGGAATTCGGGAAAAATGCGAACAAATACTTCCAGGACAATGCGCCTTGGGAGCTGGTAAAAAGCGATAAGGGGAGGGCAGGGGCTGTGCTTTACCTGCTTGCAAACCAGGCAAAGGACCTGGGCATACTCTGTGCGCCCTTCCTTCCTGGAACCAGCGCAAGCATATTCAAGCAGCTGGGGTTGGAAAGCCGGGGATGGGAAGACTTGGGCTCCCTTTCAGTCAAGGAGGGGCATGGGCTTGGAGAGCCTGAAATACTTTTCAGGAAGATTGAGGGGAAAAAGGAGCAGCAGGGCCCGGCCCCTGCTTCGGACCAAGAGGCGAAGCCCGCGGAGAAGCCCCTGGAAAAACCCATAGGGGATAAAGAAAAGATTTCTTTTGCGGGTTTGGACCTGGAAGTGGGGGAAATTGTCTCGGTTGAGAAGCACCCTGATGCAGACAAGCTTTATGTTGAGAAAGTGAGGCTGGGGGATGGGGAAAAACAGGTTGTCTCCGGGCTCGTGGAATATATTTCTGCGGAAGAGCTTAAGGGGAAGAGAGTGGTCATTGTGAAGAACCTTGCTCCTGCAAAACTGAGGGGTGTGGAATCAGAAGGGATGCTCCTTGTTGCAGAAAGCAGGGAAGACGGAGTGGAAGTGCTTGAGCCGGATGCGGAAGTTGGGGAAAAAATAACCATGGTGGGAGTTGCGCACAGCCCAAAAGAAGAGATAAGCTTCAAGGAATTCAGCAAAGTAAAATTCAAAGTCAGGGACTGGAAAGTCTCTGCAGAGGGGAAACAGCTCTTTTCAGGCAACAAACTGCTTAAAACCAAGAGAGTGAGTGATGGGAAAGTCTCCTGATCAGAAATAAACAAAAGTAAATAAAATAAGAAAAAGGAAAAAGAGGGAATCAGCACTGGCCGTCCGGACCTTCCTGTTCTTCAGAAAGCCCTACAGTGCAGTCCTCCGGGGCTGAATCAAATGCGCTGCAGATTGCCTCCTTGTAAGATTCAGCTGACCTTGACCCTGAATAATCCACTCCATTTATTGTGAGTGCAGGGGAACCGAATTTCTGTGTGCTGAACGTTAGGTTCTTCTCCCTTGCGAGGATTGTGAACTTCTCAGTTTCGAAATTGCCCTCAATCTCAGTTGTGTCAATTCCAAGGTCGTCTGCAACAAGCTTCCAGCAGTTTTCGATGTCCTGCCCTCCTGAGAAGCAAACTTCATTTACTGCTGCGGCATATTCTGCCCACATTGCTTCCCCATAACGGTTGTAGACCATCTTCTCCCTGATGCCCTGCTCAAGCTCATACATGCCGTGCATTGAGCAGTAGGTTACATTGTTTTCATCTACAAGGCATTCGCCGCTCTCTGCGCTGTATGAGGGATGGATAGACTCATCATAAATGATGTAAACCGGCTCAAAGGAAATGTCCTCTTCCAGCAGGCTTACTACATCCACGATTGCGTTCTCTGCAATGTTTCCGTATGGGCAGTTGCTCATGACATGGAGGTAAACCTCGGGTTCTTCTGAGGTTGGGTAGCCCTCGGGCTCCATCTCAGTTTCCTCTGGCTGGTTTTCAAGTGCCTCAAGGTACTGTGCCTTCGCAGCTGCAAGGTCTGTTTCCATTGATTCCCTTTCAAGGGCACTTGGGTAGATGTACTCGTAATCCTTTGATACATAGAGGGGCATTTCCTGGCCCATTACACTATAGTAGAGTGCAATGTGGTTGGGGTTTTCCTCGTATCTTGCAAAGGTCACTTCTACGTCCTGCCCTGTGTTCAGGAGATAAGTGTCTGCAAGGAGCTGCCTTATCTCTTCCACTTTTACTTCATCAAGCGTGAATTCTTCCTCTTCCTCTGCTTCGGCTGAAGGCTCTTCAGCTGGTGCTGTCTCCGTTGGGAACAGAGCGGGCATTGCAAGGTACATTACAAGCAGGCCCACAAGGAACCCAAGGAGAGCAATGAGCCACACTTTGCCTTCTCCCGTGCAGGAGGAAGCAGGTTCTTGAGCTTTTTTAGGCTCTTCCTTATTTGTCATATTTGCTCACCAAATGATTAGTTTGGAATACAAAGAGTGCAGCTTATTTATAAGGGTATGGGTTTTGCTTCGGCTGCGTCCCTGGAGACACTTGGGAGTTGGTGCTTTGGAGCGGCGCTGGCAAAATTTCAGTTATGCTTATATTGGTTGCAGGGATATTTGTTTTATGGACATGAAAATCAAGCAGGAAATAAAGGACCAGTTGGCGATTGAGAGGACGAGGCTGGCTGAGGAGCGTACAGACCTTGCATATATCCGGACAGGGTTTAGCCTGCTTCTTGGGGGCATCTTCTTTATTGGGTACTTCCTTCCCGGGACCGTGTTTATGTATGTGGGCTACATAACAATACTTGCATCCCTTGTTTTTGTCAGCTATGGATTCTACCACCACAGGAAATCAACTGTTTTCCTTAATGAAGTGCTTAATGTGCCGCGGAGGGGCGTATTCAAGGCAAAATGGTTTGGGGAACAGCTGATAAGGGCAGGGGGAAGAAAAGTTAAAGGGAGGGGGAAAAACAAGGAAAAGGAATAGGGCTGCTGATTTTTTTGGGTCCAATTCAGAAACAGGGGCACCTGACTATTTCCATCCCCTGAATCCCATTGCATCTTCCACGCGCTCGCGGGCGATGCCCATTGCTGCTTTCCTTGTATCGTTGTCTTCCTGGGCGCGTTCCATCATCACTTTTGTGTTTGCGGCAACCTTGTCTGTTACCACCTTGAACATCGTGTCTGCATTCCAGCCCATTGTTTCACAGTAGGAAGAGATTACTCCTCCTGCATTTGCAACAAAATCAGGGAGGACTACTACGCCCTTTTTCATGAGGATTTGCTCGATTTCGTACTTTGCAGGGAGGTTTGCGGCTTCTGCAACGTATTTTGCCTTTACATTTTCTACATTTCCTGTGGTGATTACGTCCGGGCGCGCCCCTGGGATAAGGATGTCTACGTCCAATTCGAAAAGGTCCTTTCCTTCTTTCTTTTCGCCCGTGTGCGCGGTTACGGTGCGCTGCTCCTGCTTGGTTTTCATAAGTTCCGCGTGCTTCAGGCCTTCTGGGTTGTATATTGTTCCCTTTGAATCTGAGGCTGCGATTACTTTTGCACCCCATTCCTCAAGGAACTGGTGGGCAAATGTTCCTACGTTTCCATAGCCTTCAATTGCTACTGTTTTTCCTTCTAGGGATTCGCCCTTGAATTCAACTGCAACTTTTGTGCAGAGTGCGACTCCGTAGCCTGTGGAGCCTAATTCGTGGGGAAGGCCGCCCATCTGGGTTGGCTTTCCTGTGGTTACCATGGGGTCCTGTAGTTCATCTGCGATGTATGCCATTTCACGCTCGGTCATGTTCATGTCCGGACCTGCAATGTAATGCTTGGGCATTATTTCAGCGAGCTTTTTTGCGAATGCGCGTACTACTGCTTCTTTCTGCTCTGGTGAAAGGGCGCGCGGGTCTGCTTTGATTCCGCTTTTTGCGCCCCCAAAAGGAATATCTGCCATTGCGTTTTTCCAGGTCATTGCACGGGCAAGGCCCATAACTTCGGAAGTAGTGAGGTCGGGAACCATTCGGATTCCTCCTTTTCCCAGGCCCCTTGCAGTGTTGTCGACTACTGCGACTCCGTGCATTCCAGTTTTCTGGTCGTAAACTTCGAACACTCTTTCTGGGCCAATCTCATCGATCTCGTACATGAAAAAACTCACCTTGGGGTGATTTTCTAGGATAAGGAATTTAAACGTGAGCTAGCTGTAGGGGGAGGTGATGAGTTTTTGCACTATTGATTTGAAGGCCGCGGCGGAAGGAACTGGAATTTGTATTCCTGCTGGAAGGTTACTACTTCCTGGTCCCGGATAAGGTTCCCGAATTTTTCCCTTATTTCAGCAAGCTGCTTGAGGAAGGTCTCTTCCTTGTTTACCTGGAATTCGAGCTCTACGTCCCCGCCCCCAAATGCTTCATCAATGTAAACGACATATGGGTTTTTCCGTATGTGGTCCAGGAGTTTTTTGCGGCTTGCCTTTGTCTGGCCGGAAAGGCGCAGGTAAACTTTGTGGTACTTTATCCCAAGCAGAGAATAGTTGGGGGAAAGCCTGAATCCATGCAATACCTCCTCCTTCATAAGGCTGTTGAGCAGGGAATCTATTTTTGAGGGGGGCTTTTTCAGGATTCTTGCAAGGGCCTGCGTGTCCATGCGCGAATTTATGGCAAGGAGCCTGAGCAGGCTCCAGTCCTCTTCGCTCAACTCAATGGGCTTGCCTTCGCTGATTATTTCGCTTTTCTTTGCAGTTTGGGCTGCTTCGTCTCCCAGGAGGCAGGCCCTGGAATATACATAAAGGCGGTGGACCACCGCAACCTTTTTCTTTTCCACATGCTTCCCGTACTCCTGGAGAAACTCGGAGAGGAACTCCTGGAATTCATGTGTGTCCTTTGCCCAAACAACTGCGCTAAGGTCCCACCTCCCCCTGCAGGAAACAAGCCAGCCAATATCCTCCCTGGAATTAAGCACTTCGAAAAGTTCAAAACGCTCTTTCCTAGAGATATCCTTAAGGCGGACGCTGAGCCGGTAGGGGGAATACCCTAATTTATATACATTTATTATAGGATTGAAGCCAAGGATTACCCCTGAATCCACGAGCTCTTTTATGCGGGAAGAGACCTCTGTTTCATCCATGTTGAGTTTTTTTGCAATTGCAGAATCAGTCTGGCGCGAATCAATGTCCAGTTCATACAGGATTTTCCTGTCCGGGCTATCCAGAGCCTCCATAGTCCATATTCGGGTGAGGAAGGGTTTAAAATTTGTATTATTGTAAATTGGTGCGTATACTTTAGAAGCTTTTTTGCATAGTGCGGGTAGAAACACGAAATATCATAATTAGGAACAGATTTATAAATACAATGTTTCAAAAAATATATTGGCATTTGCTTGGGGAGTATGATGAATAGGATAAAGGAAGAACAAGATGCAAGACCTGCGCGCGGGCGCCAAACAAGGGACCTGCCCCGGATTGGCGGCTTTTCCGGAAAGGGGCAAAGAAGAGGCCCATTCAGGAGAGCAGGTTCGCTGGACCTTCATCTTGGGATGGAAGGCGTTAAGGAGGAACTCAGGCAAGATTTGAGAAGGGCCCTTAATGCAAATGGAAATAACCCCTCCAGAAGAAAATATGTCCAGCGCCTTTGCAAGCTTGGCACAAGGTTCCTTGAAATTGCTGGCAGAGGAGGGGAAGGGGGCAATACAGAGGACAAAATACTCCTGGCAGCAGTTTATGAAGCTTCCAAAACACAGCTGGGCAGGCTAGCCCGCGAAAGAGGAGATGGGCAGAAAAGAAAAACCCTGGTTGATGTTAATGTACTGAAGTTTGTAAGCAAATATGAGGAGCATTTGGGGAAGACTGATGACCCTGACCAGCAGATAGACCTGTTTGGAGGCACAACTGCTGAAAGGATTAAGAAAAGGCTGGCTGAAGGCGTAACTGCTGAGAGGATTAAGAAAAGGCTTTCCGGGCCAGACCAGAAGGGAGGGCGCCGTGTACGGTTCTACAGCATCCCTCCAGGTGCACCTGCAGTTTTTGCCCTTAGCGAGGAGGGAGTTTTCAGGAGAATAGGGCCTGGCGAAGCAGGGGAAAGATTCGGGGATAGCGTATTGAATGATAGGTTCAATGATATTATGAGGGCAGTGGAAGGCCCTGATGGAAGCTATGTGCCCCTGGTAAATGTCGAGAACAGGCTTTCAACCCCAATAATCGGTGAAAAGGGAGACAAAAGGAGGAATGCATGCTTCTATCTGCTTTCAAAAAGCGCAAGAAACGGAATGGACAGGAAAACCTGGCCAGCATACCTGGACGAGGCACTTGAAGCTGAAAAATGGTGGTTCGGCCTGCTGGTAAGCTCAAGGAAGGAAAAGGACGGAACTTTCCTTGAATGCGGAGGAGGAGATGGAAGGTGCCTTGTGCAGGAGCATGAAAGAAGGGGGCTTGGAAGCAGATTCACAGTTTATGATTATTTTGGGCACCTGGTCTCAGTAGATTATTCCTGGCAGATGAATTATGAAGCAAGCAAGGTAATTGCAAGCAAAATAGGCGTAGAAGGAGTAAAAAGGACAAGGATTATACTCGGGGAGCTCGGGGCAATGGATTACCTTGGCTCAGACTCAGTTGACCTTGCCGCATGCATGTTCAACACATTCGGCAACATGAACATAAGGGACCAGATGCACATGAGCGAACACCTCAACAGGGTGCTCAGGAAATACGACCCGGCCAGCCCAAACCCTGCACTTGCATTCTTCACAGTATACAGGGACAGGCCGGAAACAGAAAGGGTGCAGGAAGAATTTTACCACAACATGGGCATGGAGATTGCCGAGAAAAGAGACAGGGTGGTTGTCACGAACACCCATGAAAACGGGGGAAGCAACCAGAAATTCACTTTCAAGAGCCAGAGGTTTACTGAAGAGGAGCTGAAGATCCCAATCGAAAGCGGGGGCAGCGGGCTGATTGTTCTGGATGTCTTCCCCATCTCCACCATCATGATGGGGGCAATAGCAGTTTCATGCGACTGCTGCAAAGGCGAAGAAAGGCAGGAGGAGATCCGGAGGGCGGTGCTGGAAGAAACTGAAATTGGGAGAAGGATACAGGAAGCAAAAACAAGGGATTCCATGGAAAAGCCGGATTGGAACTGGAATGATCCGGTCAGGTAATTGTTCAGCTTCCGTCATCCAGGGTTATGAAGATATATGCTACTGCTGCTGAAGAAATCGTCATAAATGCCCGCATAAGGAACACATACGAAAAACTTATTTCTGCAAGCAGGCCGGCAATGAATACCCCGATTACTGCACCCAGTATATCGAAATATGCGAATATGTTGATGTCCCTGCCTATATTTTCATGGTGGGCAAGCATTGAAGAGATTTTTATTGTGGAAACCCCATAGAGCGGATAGGTAAGGTTTTCTGTGAGCATCAGGAAAAAAAATACTTCCCACTGCTGGAAAAATGCTGCTGCAACCCATATTGAGGCATTTACCATAGAACCGTATAAGAGGGTTTTGAGTGAGCCGAGCGTATCGGTTAGCTTTCCCAGGAAATAGCTTGAAACACCCCAAACAAAAAGAAATATTGAGGTGTAGAGGCCGATTTGCTCAGGGGTAAAAGAATAGGTGCGGGACATGAACAGGTATATCGCAAATCCATAGATTATGCTTCTCTGGCTCCCATTCATGAAAGAGACGATGGAATTTGCAATCCCGTTTCTTGTCTTGAGTATGCCCAGGGAAAGGCGCGGCTTTGGGGATCTCTTTCTTGCAGGGGCTTCCTTGAAAGTTAAGATGAAAACTGCCATGAGCAGGGAGAGTGCAGAAACAAGGAGGAAGAGTGCATCCGGGCCGAGCTGCTGGAAAACCCATCCTGAAGCAAAGTGGGCAAATGCAAAAGAGAGTCCGAAGGCTGCAGTGAAATACCCCAAATATTTGCCCCTCTCAGCTCTTGTTGTGAGGTCTGTGATGCGGGAAAGGAACAGGGCCCATCTTGTATTTGAGCTGAACTTTCTCCCCGATTCTGCAGCAAGGTAGGAAAAAACATTCTTGAAGAGTAGAAGGAGCAGGGCTGCGCCAGCCTGGAGGAAGGTAAGTGCGGAGAGCATCTTTTTCCTGCCCGAGATATCTGTGTGGGCGCCTATATACACCCCGATCAGTCCCCCTGCAAGAGTGGCAGCTGCGAGTATTGATCCGATTCCTGAAAGGGAAAAGCCCTGTGAATCAAGGAACAGGGGCATGGATACAGCTAAAGCTCCTGCTATGAACCCGAAAAATAGTGTTGCTGCAAGAGTTTTCTTCAACTCATCCATGCGGAGATAGATGAACAAAGGGATTTTTAATTAAGGGGAAGTGCATTGGCAGAAACAACAAACACGTTTATAAGTAATTATACGCAAATAACATCTGTGGGAGAATGGCAGAAGAACAGAATGCTAATGAAATTCTTAGGGATTCCGCATACAGAATAGTGAATTATGGGTCCCACAATCGCGGAATAAGCCAGTCAGTAAAAAGGCTTAGGGGAGAGGGGGAAAAATCCCTTAGGCTAATTATCAAACTTGCAGAAGAGAAGTTCGAAAAAGGCGCCACCGACCTTCCAGAAGAGGCGCAGAAAAAAACGCTCATGGCCTGCAGGGACATCTGCATCCGCCACAAAATCAGCCCCGGGCTGCTGATGCGCCTTGAGAATGTAGTTGCCAGGATGGGCAGCAGTTTTGAAAGAACCGAAGTGCTTTACCTAATTGGTGAAAAGCTGGCTGCAGGAGATAAAAAAAGAATCGGGAGGGGGCCTGCAAGTAAAAGGGGCAGGTGTGCAGGAATTGCCGCAGCCAGGAAAATAAACAAAAGGGGCTAATCATACCTGAGTGCTTCAATTGCAGGTATTTTTGAAGCATTGCGGGCAGGTATTATTCCTGCAACCATTCCTGTTGCCATTGCAAAAAGGATTACGCCAACCGCGATTTCCGGGGCGAGGTAGGGAATTATCCCGAAATAGGGGACAAGCTGCATAAACAGGAATCCCAGGGCTAAGCCGATAAGGCCTCCTATTCCCCCTATAAGCCCCGCCTCAACTACAAATAATGCAAGAATGTGCCAGGAAGTTGCTCCGATAGATTTGAGGATGCCGATTTCCTTGGTGCGCTCAAGCACGCTCATGAACATTGTGTTTGCAATTCCGATTCCTCCAACTACTGCGGAGATGAGGCCGATAAGGAAGAGAGAGCCAGTGAGGATGTCGGTAATCTGGTTTACTGTTTCCTGTATTGATTTTGCAGTCAGCACGCTGAAATCCTTGTCATCCACAGAGACGCGGTGGGAAGCGGCAAGCTGCTGCTCCAGCCTTTTCCCCATTGCCTCTGTGTCCACGCCTTCCTGGGCCCTTATGAAAATAAAGGAAAGTTCATCTTCTGCAATAGTGTCCCCAAAAACCTCTTCGCTGCTTTCATAGGGGACATATATGGCGGAATCATCCTGCTGGGAAAGAGAAGTGCCTATCTTTTCTGCTATTCCCACTACCCTATACCTTTGTTCATTTATGTATATGTAATTGTTCACTTTGATCTTCTCTTTTCCGAAAAGCTCGTTTGCAGCATCGTTCATCAGGAACACAACGTGCTCTTCGCCTTTCTGGATGTACCTGCCTTCCTCAATCCCGAACTGGTCTTCATACATGGGAAGCAGGTTGGGGGTTGCTGCAAAAATTACTGCATTAATCTCCTCGTCCTTGAACCTGAGGCTTGCCTTCCCGAATGTTCCATATCCAACATCCTCAATCCCGGGGACGCGCCCAACATAATTAAGGTCCTTTTCAAAAAGCTTTCCGGATGAGGACATCCCTGGGCCGAAGGAGCCTGCAGCATCTTCTATGCTGTAGGGCATTATTGTAATCATGTCTGCCCCGAACATCTCCAGCTGGTCGTTTATGTCTTTGCGCACCCCTTCCCCTACGGAAACAAGTATTACGATTGTGGCGATTCCAAGGATTATTCCCAGGATTGTGAGGTAGGAGCGCAGCTTTTTCCTGCGCATGTTTTCTATGCTGTATCCGAGTACATCAGTGAAGTTCATCATTCATACCTCAATGCTTCTATTGCCGGGATCTTTGAAGCGTTTTTTGCAGGAACTGTTCCTGCGATTATCCCTACCCCTACGGAAACGATAAAGGCTACTGCTGCCATCTCAAGGGAGACCACTGCATCAAATCCAAAAAATATTACCAGCTCAAGCAGCAGGGCTCCTGCAACCAGGCCAATAGTCCCCCCGGAAATCCCTATCATGGATGCCTCCATAAGGAAAACATCCTGTATCTGCTTTGAAGTTGCGCCGATGGATTTGAGGACGCCTATTTCCCTGGTGCGCTCAAGCACGCTCATGAACATGGTATTGGAGATTCCGATTGCGCCCACAAGCAGGGAAATCCCTGAAACAATCATCAGGAAAACGGTGAGGGCTCCGAGTATGGAATCCACCTGCTCCTGGATAAAGCGGGCGCTTACCATGCTGAAATCCTTGTCGTCCTCGGTTACCCCGCGGTGCTTCATGAGGGTCCATTCTATATTCTCCTCAACTTCAACCGGCTCGTACCCTTCAGAAATCTTTACCCTGATTGCGCTTACTTCCCTGTCTGCGATTGTGTTTCCTGCAATGCGCTGGGAATCCTCAAACGGGATTATAATCATTGAATCCACATTGGAGTAGCTGCTCCCTGTTTCGCTCAGTATCCCTACTACCCTGTATTTCTCCCCTGCAATCTCCAGGAAGGAATTTGCGTGTATCTCTTCGTCAAAAGTATCATAGGCGATTGTTGCGCCTATCAGTGCAACCTTGCGGTCCCCTGGCTCCAAAAGCCTTCCCTCGTCCAGTTCCCTGAGCACCATAGTGTCCTGGTAGGTGTCTGTTTCCATCCCGTATACTGTGGAACTTACGCTTTCCCGCTTGTATTTTAGGTCTGCATTTGTGTATATCGCTTTTGTCACTATGTCTACGCCTTCTGTTTTCCTGACTACGTCAACATCCTTGTCAAAAAGCTTGCCCGAAGTGGGGCGGAAGGAAGTTGGGCCTGCAAAGGCACCCCCCTCAAGATTTATGGGGAGGACCACAATGAGGTCCGGGCCGAAGAGCTCAAGCTCCTCTGAAACCCCTGCGCGGAGGCCCTGGGCAAGGCCCACAAGCAGGACAACCGCAGCTATGCCTACTACCACCCCAAGAAGGGTGAGCCAGGTCCGCAGCCCCCTGTGCTTCAGATGGCCAAATGAGTAATTGGCAACGTCCCAGAACCTCATTTCTCTTTCCTCTTCCTAAACCACCAGTAGGCTATTGCTGCAATTGCCACTACCCCTATTGCGAGCGGGAGGGGAGAATCGCCTTCTGAAACAGGCTCAGAAATCGCTATTTCCATTTCCTTCTCCACAGTTATCCATTCCCCTGATGCATCCCTGAACATTACGGTTACGGAAGCAGGATAGTTTCCGGGCCCGAGCTGCTTAACCCTTACCTTGTACTGCACGCTTGAGAAATCATCACTTTCCAGCCCCCCAATGTATTGCTGGGGCTGCACAGTAAGAAGCTCAAGGGCCTCGCTGGAAACTTCAACAGTGGTGCCTTCGATGTCATAGGAGCCTAGGTTGGAAACGGTTACCGAGAGGGTGTGCTCATTCCCTGAAGTGAGAGGGGCAGGGTTTGCCTCAAGGTAAACGCCTACGCTTGAATCGGAAATCACTTTCACGGGGATTGTTACTGTGCCCATCCGGTCCTCCCCTGACTCTTCCCATGTAAGGTCAAGGGCAACATTCTTTGTTCCAGGCTCAAGGTCTGCAACAAGAGGGACGCTCAGGCTGATTGTTTCATCCTTGCCCAGGTCTCCCACTTTGAACTCGTTTAGCCCCTGGAGCCGCACATCGTCTGTCTGGAAGGTGAAGCGCAAATCTGAGATTGCATTTCCCTCGTTTGTAAGGGTAAGCTGGAGGTCCTCTTCTTCCCCGGTCACTACAGGCTCTCCCTGCACAAACACGAAATTCCCTTCCCCTTTCTTTACAGTGACCGGTATCTCCTTTGTTTCTGTTATTTCTGTGCCGAGTTCATTCTGGTAGGCAAGCTGGAGCTGGAGCTTGGCCGCCCCTTCATCAGAGCCTCTTGCATCCAGCGTGGCATTCAGCATAGCAGAGTCCTCCAGTTCCTTAAGGTAAAGCTGGTCCTGGTTTAGGAAGCCCATTCCTTCGTTCAGGATGGTTACTTTCATTCTTTTTGCGGTTCCGCCTTCATTTGTAAAGGTGAGGATTTCCTGGGTAATATCCTCAACGCTCTCTTCTGAGAGGAATACAGAAATAACCGGCTGCTCAACCACCTCTACCGGAATCGTCGCGCGCTTTGTGAAAGTTTCTGTCTTGGACTTGAGCTGGTTGCTGCTGTCAAGGTAATACTCCTTGGTCCTGCCGGTTGCCTTTGCTTCCACTGTGTAATAGCCGCTCGGGATGTCTTCTGCAGCAGAGAAGGGGAGCGAAACCATTACCGAAGACATTGCTTCCAGGTCCCCAACTACAAAGCTGCGGTCTATCCCCAAATCCTCTACCGAAGAAATTTCCACAACTACGTTTTCAACTGTATCTGTCTGGGCACTGTTTGAAACCGTAATCTGCAGGAAGCCGGAAGTCCCGGGCTCAACCACTTCCGGGGAAAGTGCATAATCGCTTATGCTCAATCCTGCGAAAGCCAATCCAAATACCATAAGCGCAAAGAGCGCATACTTAATATCCATTCAGTCCACCTGTTTAACCTACTTCATTCCATTTGAAATGCATCTTGTGTACTTTGGGTGGGAGCGTCCTTTCCACTCCTTCACCATTCCATCTACTATGTAAACTTGCTCATCTGCATGCTTTGCAATCGATTCATCATGCGTAACTACCACTATTGTCCTGCCTTCCTTGTGGAGCTTGTCAAAAAGCGCCACAACGTCCTGGCCTGTTTTTGAATCCAGGTTGCCTGTGGGCTCATCTGCAAGGATGAGCTCTGGGTCGTTTATCAGGGCGCGGGACATTGCAACCCTCTGGCGCTGCCCCCCTGAAAGCTCACTGGGGAGGTGGTGGAGGCGTTCGCCCATTCCAAGGCGGTCCAGGATTTTTGCTGCTTTTTCCTCCCGCTCTGGTTTTTCAGCTCCCTGTATCATCATGGGGAGAGCAACATTCTCCACCGCGGTGAGGGAAGGGACAAGGTTGAAAACCTGGAAAACAAATCCGATTTTTTTCCCGCGGAGAACTGCCCGCTCATCCGTGCTCATCCTGGAAACATCCTTCCCGTCTATATGCACGCTGCCCCTGGTTGGGACATCCAGGAGGCCGAGCATATGGAGCAGGGTGCTTTTTCCACTGCCGCTTGGGCCAACTATGCTCATGTAATCATTGTCATCAATCATGAGGTCGAACTCCCTTAGCGCGTGCACCTTTTCCTCGCCCATGGTGTATGTTTTCCATACATCCTGGAGATGCAGCACCGGGCATTTTTCCTCTTTCTTTTCAGCCATGTGCATTACCTTTTCGAGATGTCCTGGAGAAATTCCCCCCATAGCATGCTGGAGAGTATTTTCCTTGTTGTTTTTATTACCAGTTTTCCTTTTTTGGTTATGGAATACTGCTTGCTTTCCCTCTTTCCTTTTTTAAGTGTTCTTGAGCGGAGGAGCCCTGCATCTTCGAGCCTGGAAAGCAGGGGGTAAATCCTGGATGGGGTTGCCATGGCCCTGTGGTGGTGCTCCTTCAGGAGCTTCATCAGCTGGTAGCCTGTCATGGGCTCCCGCTCTATCAGCCAGAGCATATATGTCATGGCAACCTTCTTGTGCATCTGCACAAGAGAGGGGCGTTTGCATCTCTCCGGGTCGGGAAACACATCCCTTATTGATTTGGGTATTTCTGAGAAAGCTTCTTCATATGTAGGCATTGTGATATATCTAAAAATAGACATATTTAAAAATAGGTGGATTAAAGCAGGGACTTTATCCTATCCAGGATAGGCTCTACTTCCCGGGGCTTGTAGGAATAGTTAACCTGGACTATCTGTTTTTCTGTGGTGATTACTTTTGAGATGTCCATGGGGGTCCCGGAGATTATCGTATCTGCTGGCATGGAATTTATTGTTTCCTGGAGCTCTTCCACCTGCTTTTTGCCATATCCCATCGCAGGAAGCACCTGGGTAGTATGGGGGTAGCTCTTGAAAGTGTTCTTGATTGAGCCGACTGCGTACGGAACCGGGGAAAGTGGGATTGCGCCTGCTTTTTTTGCTGCAAGCAGGCCTGCGCCATATTCCATCCCGCCATGGGTGAGCGTTGGCCCATCTTCAACTACGATCACCTCTTTTCCCTGGATTCCATCTGGTGCAGACACCTCAATATCCGCATGGAGGAGATGTGCGTTTGGGTTCAGGGTATGCGCAATCTCCTCTGCTTTTTCTGCGCCCTTTGGGTCCTGGGAAGCCTTGCTTATAAGAACGATGTCTGCCATGCGGAGATTGACCTCGCCTGGGAAATAATGGTAGCCGTGCTCCGGGCGGAGCGCATCAGAAACCACAACCATGAGGTTTGGGGAATAAAAGGGGTAATCATTGTTTCCGCCGTCCCACATTATGAGGTCTGCTTCTTTTTCTGCTTCGCGGAGGATTGCTTCGTAATCTACTCCTGCAAACAGGAGGGCGCCGTTTTTTATGTGGCCTTCGTACTCCTCTCGCTCTTCGATTGTGCAGTTGTGCCTGTCTAAATCCTCCAGGGAAGAAAAGCGCTGGACCTCCTGCTTTTCCAGGTCCCCATAGGGCATGGGATGGCGGATTACTGCAAGCTTTACGCCTTTTTCTGCAAGCCTCTTGGAGATTAATTTGGAAAGGGGGGACTTGCCTGCGCCTGTACGGGTTGCGCAGATTGCGAATAGGGGCTTGGTGCTTGGGATGCAGGTGTCGTTCGGGCCCAGGAGGAGATATGAGGCACCTGCTGCTAATGCGCGGGAAGCAAGGTGCATTACGTGCTCATGCGTAACATCTGAGTAGGAGAATGCAACATCATTGATTCCTTTTTCTTTTATGATTGTTTCAAGGTGGTCTTCCCGGAAGATGGGGATGCCATCTGGATAAAGGAACCCGGAGAGGGAAGAGGGGTACTTGCGCTCTTCGATTCCCGGAATTTGGGCTGCTGTGAAGCCGATTACTTCATAGTTTTCATTGTTGCGGAAAAAAGTATTGAAATTGTGGAAATCCCTGCCTGCTGCCCCTAATATGAGGGCCTTGCGCTTTTGCATTTATGCTCACCGCTGGGATATAGGTAAGCAGGTTAAAAAAACTACTGAAGGACAGAAGTTGAAGGCTGGACAAACTGCACTCCTGAATCAAAAAGTAGCTTGTCTGCAGCGCAAACAAGCCTCTGCCTTTCCTGCAGCTCAACTGTTGCAGAGAGTATCCTGTGCTTTTCAAGGGCCCTTTGGGCTTCTGGGAACTTGTCGACTGTGCCCTGGGGAAGATTGGGTTTCGGCTTCCAGCGCACAGGCATCATGTTTACAAGGGAGGGGACTCTGCTGAAAAGATTGGTTTTGAGCTGATTGTCATCGCCATCTGCAACCCTCTCCATGAAGGCTACCCTTTTGCTTGTTTCTATCCCAACTCCCCAAGCAACCCCATAGGCAAGAATACCTCTCTGGGTGGATGCAAGCAGGTATTCATTGTGTGCAAAAACAAAGCTGGATGCGCTTTTTGCAAACTCTTCTGCTGTGGGCCTGGAAAGGTGGCCAGGTTCATTCTCGTACCTATCCAAAATCTGCCCCATCATGTGGAAATAAGAGTTTTCAGGAGTGGAGACCATATATGGAAATCCTGATTCCGCACATGCAAGGGCAAAGACCCGGATATTTTCATCACTATGGAACAGTGAAACATTGAGGAACTTATTCAGCAGGTAAAATGGCTCATGCGGGATAAGTGTGCGCAGGGATTCAAGCATCTCTTTTGAAATGCTGAGGTTGGATGAAGAGCCTGCAAGCTCGCATACCTCATCAACAAACCTTGCAACTGCAGGAAAAGCAATTTCTTTTTCGCTTTCCGTTGCCCTTTCGTAAAATGAAGCCCAGGAACCGGAAAGGGAACGCACTCTCTCAACTGCTGAGAAATTATTGAAATTTAATCTGGAGGCGAGCTGAGGGGTCCTTAAAAGCTCCACGAGTTCCATCTTTTTGTGGGCCTGCTCATCCTCCCTGAGCCTGTTTCTCCACCTTGGCTTTGCCCTGGGGCGGGCTGGGGGAGCTGGCGTTTTCCTGAGTTGCTTTGCAGTGGGTTGGTTGGCCATTTTGGGTTCACCGGTGTTACTATTTGTGGAGAGCAATGTATTTAAACATTTCCCAGGGAGCTTGAATAGGGTAATGCAAAAAAGAGTTAAATTAGTATTCCTTGCACTGGGAAAAGAAAAAATTTATTCCCGGAAGTTCCAGGGGATGGAATCCCTTGCCCACTGGGCAGTCGCCCTGGTATATTTCCCCCTTGCACTCACAATCAGCCTGGAGAAGGATGCAAAAACCTGGAGGTCAAGCAGCACATCCCGGTCAGAGGGATGGACTTCAAGGAAAAGCTTCTTCAGCTCCCTCACCTGTGCGGGTGTTACCCTGGAAGGATTTTCTTTTATTTTTGTCAGGATCTGTAAAATCGGCTTGAATTGCGGGGGGTCGGAAAGCATTCTTTTTATGAATGGGCGCCTCCTTGTATCTGCTGGATTTGCTTTTGGGCTAATCTCGCCCTTGTGCAGTGCCCTGGCCACCATGCGCAGGATTTGGAAGCAAGGAAATAAAAAATTAATTGAAGGAAGCAAGAGTTGTCTGATGGAGTCCATTTATTCTTATGAAAGGTAGTGCTCTTCCTAAGACAACCCCGTGCTTCCTCAATGCAGCCATGGAGGTTATTTTCTCCCTGGCTTTTGCAAGTGATTTTGCAGTTTTGGGGCCGATTCCAGGGACCCGCAAAAGGTCCCTTTCCTCGGCACCGTTTATTTCCAGGGGCCGTTCAAAAGTAGTCCTGGCTATGGCGACCTTGGGGTCCGTGTTGTGGAGGAACCCATTATCGGAAAAAGCAGGCTGCACCTCATCTCTTGAGTAGCTGTATATTCTGTAGAGCCAATCCAGCTGGTAGAGGCGGTTCTGCCTCCATATTGGGGCAGCAGAAGTCCTTTCCAGGTGAGTATCCATTACGGGCCTGAACGCCGAGTAGTACATTCGGTTTAATTTCATGTGGTCATATTCGGACGCTGCAAGCGTGAATATGTCCAGGTCTGATTCCCCGTTTATCCCGACCATGAGCTGGGAAACATGGGAAACACGTGTGGGAGCACTCCCGGTTTCCCGGGAGTGTTTAAAGCGCGATTGGGTGCTGCGTATCCAGGCCTGCCTCTTGAGTATGTCGTTCTTGAAATCCTTGTTGGAGGCAATTTCAGACAGGCGGGAAGGGGAAACTGTTTCCAGGTTTATGGAGACGCGGTCAGCATATTGGATTGCACGCTCCACCTGGTCCCTGGTGGAGCCAGGGAGGATTTTCAGGTGCATGTATCCTCTGTAGCGCATCTTTGCACGGAGGAGGCGGGCGGATTCCAGTATGGATTCCATTGAGGAGATTGGGTCTTCTATGGAGGAGGAGAGGAAGAGGCCCTGCACCATTCTTTTCTTATAGAGCGCCATGAAGGTGGAGGCGAGCTCAATTGGAGTATACTTCCATGCTGCCTTGCGCTTTGAGCAGTTTGCATTTACGCAGTACCTGCAGTCCATCTTGCAGTTGTTGGTCATAAGGGTCTTGAAAAGGGTGCACGAACCCCTGGGGGTTTTGGCTTCGTATATATGGAGGGTGTCCTTTGCCTCTCCCAGGGGGATGTGCTTGAGCTGCTCCTCCTGTTCCATGTCGTAGGAAGCAAGTTCGGAAAGCGCCCTTACCTTTTCGGCCGATACCATGGATTGGGCACTCAGGGGAATGTTTTTAAGCAAAGGATGCAGGGGGTTTCCACTGTTTCCGCTAAAGCCTACCCTTCTTCAGCCCTTTCTACTGAAATCCTGCTTATTGAGCCTCCTTCTTGGGAAAAGGAGATTGTGTACTTGCCCATCACAGTGTATGGGCCAGGGAGGTTGCTGAATGGAAGGGAAGTTGCTTCCCCTCCGCTGTCTTGCAGGGGCTTGTTGTATGGGTCGCAGAAGCAGAAAAAGACCTGGTCCCCGGATATTTCCCAGACCTTTGCAATGAAATTTTCGTGGTAGGCGTAATCCCCGGATGCAACATCATATTCGTCAGTTTCATAGCCGGAAACCCTCAGCCTTGCAGAGTACTTCCCTCCCTCTTCGGTTATTGAGAGGACTTTGTATGTAACATCGCCTACTGAGCCTTCTTCGCCTACTGAAGCGTGGATTTCGTGGTCCTTCCCCCATCTGGTCCCAAGAAGTATGCTGCCCCCTTCAACTCCAAGCACTAATGCTCTCTCCTCCAGGCCTGCAGATTCCATCCGTGGCAAGGGAGAACCCCCAAACAGGAACTCAAGCGGAAAAGTGGGTTTTCCCTGTTCCAGGGGCTGGGAAAAGGACGACTCTTCTGATTCCAGGTATGCCTTTACCGGAATTCCTTCAAATGCCCAGTCGCAGCCGGGGCCTTGCTCATAAACCCATACGTACTTGGCATAATATGATTGCAGGGAGCCTCCTCCCATTTCAAAACCTTTTTCCACTTCGTGGGTTTCCAGGGACTCTGTGCAGTCCTGGGATGCATCCGGGCCCGCGTCTTTTTTTCCTGTGCTCTCTGTTCCGCAGCCTGGCAGTGATTTGAGTATTGCGAGGCCACCCAGGGCTGCCGCTCCCCTCCTTGCTGCTTTAAGGAACTCCCTCCTGTTGAGCTTCTTGTTGGGCTGTTTAGGGTTTTGGGCCCTTGGGGTGGGGGCGAAACGCGGTTTTTGCATGTTGCAGAATATGTATAAAAAGGTTTAAAAAAGAAAACCAGGGCGGGAAAAATGCAACTTTTCATAGACGGGCTGCTGATATATTTATATATTTTTTTAGAGTTGTTATGTGCGGCGACCAGATGAGAGCACTGCACAACAGGAGAGAGTCACGGCTTTCCACACTTCCCCCGGGCCAGAAGCATGCACCCTCCAGGGCAAAAGGCAATGAAGGGTTTTTCCCAAGGGTTTCTGTGCTCCTAGAAGATATTGGGGAGCCGGGGCCGGTGCGGAGCGAGGCCATCAGGGACATAAAACGGATGCTTGGGAGGCTGGACAAAGAGGAGCTCTGGGGAAGCGCAAGGGCCCTGCTCAATGCAATTAAGGACAAGGATGCAGAGCCATTTGAGCGGATGGAGGCGATAGACGCAATTGTCCCTGTCCTCAATGCAATCCACAGGAAGATTGCAAAGGAAGAGAATGAAGGCGAAGTGTGGAGTGCGGAATCCCAGGTCCCTGTGCAGGGGGCGTTGCCGAAAGTGCATCCCGGGGCAGTGCTCCATGCAGACAAAGAAGAGGAAGCTGCTGAGAAAAAGAGGTTTGGGAAAAGAGAGGGGATACGGGAGCAGGCACTTATTGGCGCACTTAATTCTGTTGCACTTGTTGAGACATTTGACAATAAGGAGATTGCAGATTCTGTGAGGCTTGCAATTGGAAATCTGGAATCGCCCCATGCAAAAAAGCTCGTGAACAGGAGGGCGCTGAATGGGCTTATGGACCCCATGGAAGCAAAGCCGGGAGTGCGGACAGAAGAGCCTTCCGGGCACCCTAAAAAGAAGGCAAGCATTGAGGAGCTTTTTGGGCTGGACAGGGAAGATGGTTTTTCAGGTGTTGGGTAATTTTTGCACTTCGATAATTGGCGTAAAAACCCTGGGAAAAATTTATAAAGCTTACTTGTTTTGTTTCTGTTAATGGCTCCGACCAGGCCATTAGCCCATGCTACGAGGGAAAGCAGGGGCGTGACGCCAATCCCCGGAACACCCATGCAGCATGCGCCACCGCAAAATGTGGACAGGGGAAAATGCTTTTCTTCTCATAAAAACCTGCTTGAAAGCAGTGTTGCTGCAAGAAAGAGATCTGAACTCAGCAACCTCACTGTCGTGAATACAAGGAATGGCGGGAGCGAGCTCCCTTCCGGCCCTGATGAGGACTCCAGGAGGATTGCGCTCCCTACCTTTGATGAGGCAATCGTAAATATAGAAACAGGAAAGGATGGCGAGGCAATCTGGGCAATCCGGGAAGCGATGCCCAGGATACTGGAATTCCTGAATAAAAAAGATTTATGGGATGTGGTTGATGCCCTTTCTGTCGGGGCCCTTGATGAGAAGGGCAAGAAAAGTCCGGAGATACGCGCTGCCTGCCTTGACTTGATGGTTCTTGTGCACAAGGAGATTTTGAAGAAATCCCTTAAACAGGAAAAGGCAACCTGGAAAAAAATTAAGGGCTCTGCAGAAGAGGATGGGGGTGCGCAGGAAGGGCTTCCTCTCCTGGACCCAAGGGCTGTCCATGAAGCGGTCGAAGACCGGGTAACGGACTATTCAATGGGGGTTGACAAGGACTTCCTGGAAATTGAGGAAAGGATGGCCATTACAATACTGAGCCTTATGGAAAGCAGCGAACCCTGGATAAGGGACTCCGCTGAGAAGGCAAGCTGCGAGATTGACTCACCTATACTTATACGGGGGCTTTCCGGGAAGCTGGATAGTGGCGATTCTGCGAAGGACGTATGCAGTGCACTGGACAATGCAGGGGATTCTGGGGAGGTTTTTGCCGCACTGGAATTGCTGGAGGCAAAAAGGGACAAGCTTAGCCACAGGAAGCTCTGGAAAGCCATGGATGCACTCTGCAACCTGGCAGAGAGGAGAGATATGGAAGATGAGGGGCGCGCTGCTGCATTCAGGGCGATGGTTCCGCTTTATGGAGTTATCTCAAGGTTTGGGAGCAACGGGAGAAAAGGGGGAAAAACTGAGGAGAAAATGGCTGCTGTGCTGACCAAGGCAGCATTGGGGAGCGATATGGAGGATTGGATTTCTGAAGCTGCAATGGATGCAGTTGAAGGGATAGATTGTGAAATTCTGGACAGGTTTTTCCTGAGCGGGCAGATTGAGGAGAAGGGAGAGGGGATTGACGATACGCTGGAGAGGAAAACCCTTGATGTGGAGCTTGCAAAAATTATTGAAACGCTTGATGGCTCTGCTTAAAGGAATGCCTCTAATTCTTCGTCCTGCTCTTCATCTGATTTCTTTGCTTCTGATTCGTATGCGATTGCCTGCTCGTGCAATGGCCTTCCTTTTTCGATTTTCCTTGATTTGCGGTCCCTTATTTCCACGAAGATTGGGTACCTTACTGCTTCACCTACAATTATGCCCTCCCCTACTTTGAGGGAAGTTATGGATCGAGCCATCCTTGAGTCGATTCCCTCTGCGGATTCCTCTATGTGCTTGAGGTCGTTTGGATTGGTTACCCTGAGGAGGATGTGGGTGTTGCATTGCGAAAGGGTTGTGGTGGAAAGGTTTACCGGGCGCTGGGAGACCACACCCAGGGCGAGGCCGAATTTCCTTCCTTCCCTTGCGATTTTCTCTATTATGGATTTTGAGGGGTTGTGTGCTGCCTTTGCCTTTTCCGGGGCAAAGTTGTGTGCCTCTTCAACCAGGAAAAATGTTGGGGGGATTTCGTTTTTTGCGCGGAGGCGGAAGAGCCTGTCCGCAATGTAGGAAACAATTACTTTCTTTTTGCGCATGTCATCCAGGTCCGAAAGGTCCAGGACAAGCATTTCCCCTGGGAGCACCTGCTGCCTCAGCTTGGGGTTTTCCTTGGACTGGGTGATTAGGTTTATGGAGCGGAGCTCATAGAGCGGGCGCATCAGCGCATCCTTTATGTTTTTGCTTATGCTGCTGGTTTCAACCCTCTTTATCAGGTCATTTACTGAGAAGAGCTGGCGCTCGTTTTTTTCCTGGGTGCGCATTTCCCTCAGGAGCTTGTTGAGTTCGTTCTGCCCTGCGGGAGGGACCGAGAACCAGGAGGAAAGCATCCTTGAGTTGAGCCTGCGGAACGGGATTGTGATGTCTTTTCCATTTATTACGCGGATTTTTCTTCCGTATGTGGGGTCTTGCTTGAATCCGGAATACTCTCCGTGTATATCTATTATTACTGTGGCTACGCGGCCGTGCTCTTTTGGGCGGTCAAGCAATTCCTCGAGCATCACTGAGGCGAGGTGGCTCTTGCCGGCTCCGGACATTGCAAGGATTGCAAGGTGCTTCTGGAAGAGCCGTGTCATATCGATTTTTGCTTCCACTTCGTGGTTCTGGAGCTTCCCGAGCATCAGCCCATTGGGCACGAAGCCTACGAAATCCTTCAGGAGGGTTTCGTCCGCTTCTATTACTTTTGTTCCGGGGGAAGGGGGAAGCGAAACCCTTGATTGGAAGTAGTGCTCGCCCCTTTTTTCCATTCTTCCAAGGACGCGCACTTCCGCGATTGCGTATTCCCAGCTCTTTATTGGGAAATGGGTTGAGATGGGGTTTTCCCTTTCGTATTCCGCTACTGATTCCGCTCTTTCGAAATAGCGGTTTGCGCGGGTGATTTCAGAAACGTATCCGAAGACTATTCCCTCTTCGGAAGTGGTCTGGATAAACTGGCCTTTTTTCACTGGGGAGCCTTCATCCAGCACGAACGCGTATTTGAGCGTGGTGGGGGAATCATCGGTTGAGATTACTGTGCCTAGGGGCTTTTGCATAAGTATAGAGTTAATTAGAGGCATTTATAAATAAATTGAGGGTGGCTTTCCGGTGTGCAGGCGACCGGAGGGCGGCCATTTCTGTGCGCCGGGAAGGCATTGGCTTTCCACTGCACCTGCGCTAGCGATTCCGTGCAGCCACAGTTTCTCATCATCTGGATATTGGGCAGGGGTGACCCAGAAGGTTTTAATGTTTTTTTTCCGAAGAGGGTTAAGGTGATCAAATAGCAGTAAAGAAAAGAGGGCCGATATTTGTAATCCTTGCAGGTTTCATTACCTTTGGGATTTATTGGATTTATTGGTTCTATAAGACGACCAGAGAATTGGGAGAAATCAACAAGAGCGACACAAACCCGCTCCTGTGGACAATCGGGCTTTTTGTCCCGCTTGTGAACCTTTGGGTACTCTGGAAGTATGCAGGGGAAAGCGAAAAAGTCCTTAACGGGAAGCACAGCCAGCTTGTTCTCTTCATTGCATGGATTGTGTTCTTCCCGATTGCGCAGTACCTGATCCAGAAAGGAATCAACAAGCACGCTACAGTGTAGCTGCTTTTTTCCTTTTCTCTTCTTTTTACATCCCTAAAAATTCAGAAATAGTTCAGGCGACTCTTTGGAGCTTCTGGGTCTCCCTGGGGTTTCCCTGCTTAGGCTTTTCCGGCCTGATGGGCTGCTTCCTGAACCTTGCTGAAAGATCCCGGAGCTTTACGCGCTCCCTGAAGCTGCAAAGCGCATAAATTGAACGTATTGCTTTTGCTATTTTCTTTGCATGCTTCGGCTTTGCATCTGCCTCCTCCTTTGCAAGAAGAGGGAATACTTTTTCCGCGTGGTCCTTCACAAGAACGGTGAGCGCAAGGTCTGCAGTAACCGAAACGTGCTCATCCTTGTCAGAAAGTGCGGAGGCCACTGCCTTCACTGCCTTTGGGGATATGTGCGAGGGGTTGGAAATAAGCACATCCATGAGGTCGAAAAGCGCATACTCGCGAACCTTGTAATCTATCCCATTGGAAACCGCATGCGCGTGTTTTTCAACAAGCGCGCTAAGCTCCGCTGGGGATTTTTGTATGCAAACCTCTGGCGGAAGTGAGTTAGCAGTGCCTCCCATAAAGGTATATATACCCATAGAAAGTCTTATAAATCCACATTTTTGGGACAACTCTTTCTTGCACCTGTAAAAGCATTGTTCCCACAAAATTCCCCAAAAAGAAACCTTTAAATAGATTTAACTACCCAAAAATACCCCATGGCAGGCAGGCAGATTACAAAAAAGATGAAGGGGGGGAAGAAAAACCCGGCAGTGAAACCTCGCCGTGAAGAGGTCCTTGCTGAAGGCCCATGCGAAAACAGGATCAGCAAAATGTTCGATGGGCATCTTGAAAAAGTGCCGATTTCAAACAGCCCCTACCTTGTAAGGAGGGGGGCAGAGCAGACTCTTCTTGGCCTTGCAAGAAAATGGGACGTGAACCCAAGGAAGATGGATAAGTGGATAAGGGAATGCATTGCTTCTGAAAGGGAAGGCGTTGAGCTTGCGGGAATGAAGCCCCTTGAGTCCTGGCAGTATATGCTCACTGCATATTTCGCAGCGGGGCTGAGGAGCACAAAGCCCCATACAAACATCGCGGAATTCGGGGGTGCTTACGGAGAAGATACCTATGATGCAACTGCATCTTTTATTGACATGGAAGGCTTCAGCAGCGCAACAAAGAGCGCAAGCGGAAGGACAATCGGAATGCTGATGCACCTGCAGGACATCATGTTCAGGCTTGCAGGAATGCTCACCGGCACAAACATAGACAACTTTACAGGGGACGGAAGGAACACAGTAACAATCAAGAGCAGCGTATTCAAAGAAATGGTCGATTCGGTTATGTATGGGCTCATGACGCTTTCCCTTGTTGAGGAATTCAACAAAGTAAATGACAAAACCCGCGAACTGGGCATGCTGGAGGGCAAAGAGCTAAGGATAAGAATGGGTGCAAACCATGGAGAAGTCTCTATCCGGGAAACAAGCGGAAGGCACACCACTTTCTCCGGCTCAACCAACCTTGCAGCAAGGCTGATGGGGCACGGAGAATCAAAAAAGCTGGTGATTTCCCAGGAAATGGCAAAGTCAGTATACCGGCATTTCAGGCTTACAAGGCGTGTGCTTGGGCAGACAGTGATGGAGGAAATTGAAAAGTTCAAGAAAAATGCAGGCATGATGAGGGAAGAATATGATTCCCTTCCGGAGGACGTTTCGCAGAAAGAGAGGAAAGCGCTGCTGCTCAGCCTGTTCAGCGAAACCTACAAAATCCAGTTGCTTTCAGACAGGCTTGATGAAGTATTCGGAAGCTGCAAGAGAAAAGAAAATGTAAAATGGATAAGCATGAATGATGAGGTTGAGGATATCCTTAAGGACGGGGAAGTGCTTGGAGAACATGTACTCGGGCGCAATGACATAGACGTTATGAAAAGGGAGCATAGGGAAGAAACAAACAGGAACCCGAATTATGCGCGTTCGCTTAAGCCGTTCAAGGGATTTGAGGAGGTTAGCGCATACTACACAGTTGATGGGATGCGTGAGGCAAGGGACAACCCATACATGTTCCCGGAAGGCTCAGGAATAAGGGAAAAATACCTGGGAAAGTCCGGGGATTCTGCAGAAAGCATGGAATCATATATCTCCAGGGCAGCAAAAGGCCATGGGCTGCGCGTAAGCACAATACCAAACCTGTTTTTCCCTTACTCAGTGCATGAGATTGACCTGCTGGACGGGGAAGTTGGCTCCTCCATGAACCGCACGGTAATGTCAAGCTGCGCATTCAGGGAGCTTGTGGAAAAGATTGCTGCTGCGGAGCCTGAAGACATTGAAGGCAGCATACTGGAAGAGCTTGGAACAGAGATGCGGGGCCTCGGGGTAATTGGAGATGCAGGAGGGATAAACCAGGAAAAGATGGAAGAAGTTGAAAAAGAATACATACTGCTTCCTTCGCTTACCCTGGAAATAGGCAAATGCAGGATTGCTGACAAGATGTTCGGGGAGCCCAGGAAGCCGGGGGACGAAAGAGCTGCAAAAAGGGTGGCAAGGACACATATGGTCCTTACGAAAAACCCATCGCTTATGGGAAACCTCCTGGATGATTCCCAGATGGCATACCTGAACCAGATTCCAAAGATAAGTGCGGAGATGCTGCGCGAGCACAATGAAAGGTATGGCCAGGGAGGAGGGAATTACTTTGAAGAATTCAGCGATGCCAGCATAAGGGTCGTGGAAGCATGCGGAAGCAAAAACAAATGGAGGGAAAAGCTCGCTGAACTCGAAGGCGAAGGAATGGAAAACCCTGCACTTGTATTGATGAGCAGCCAGGTAATCGATGGCTCGCACCAGCTGGTGAAAGGGATAATGGGCATGCCCTGGAGCCAGACCTTTGAGCCCGTGGACACTGTGCTAGACTCCGCGCACAAGAGGTACGAAGTGGACAGGTACGAGACGATGCATAGGGAAGTCTTCGTGGTGTTGAGGGGACTGCTCTCAAGCAAGGTATCTTACAGGGTCCATGTGGACACTGAGCTTTTCCCTGAAGAGCATTCATGAATAGGGAAGGGTGCAAATATGGGTCACCTTAACCCACCTTTTTAAACTATTGTAGGCCAAATGATATAATTGTATGAGCGGGTCTGGTGTTTCTGGCAGGGAGAGGATGGCGCAGGTCATCCGGAGCGCTATAGCAGACCCGGAAGTACTTGATTCTGTTTCTGAGCAGGACGCAATGCAGATAGCAGAAAAGGCTGTGCACCTGCTTCATCCTTCAGAAGTGCGCTCATTTATATTCCAGTGCTTCAGGCTGGGAAAGGTCGAAAACGGGCTTGCGATGCTTGATGCAACGATAGAGTATTCCTCAAAGATGAGGAGGCATGGAGACTGGAAAATGGGGAGTGGGGCGCTTGTGGCGGCAGTAAGCGCAATTGCAGCCATTTCAACAAGCAACAGGTCCGCAAGGGAGAAGCTTTTCAGGGTGCTGGAATACGGGGAGCCGGATGTGGTGGCTACTGTAGTGAAAAGCCTTGGGAGGAGCAATGAGATTAGGAGCTTCAGGAAAGTCTGTGATTTAATCCTAAAGGACGAATTCAAGGTGCAGATGAGCGCCGTGAGGTATGCAGAAGATTGCGCAATGAAGGCTGCATTCCTCAAGAGGGATGAGGATTATGCAATGGAGCCAACTGCGGAAGAATTCATGAGGAATGCTTTGGTCTCGCTTGAAAGGATACATGAAAAGCTGTTGGAACGCGGTGGCGGGCATATCCAAAGAAGGCTTGCAATACTCGTGGCAATGAGCTACAATGAGATTCTCGATACCATAGACTGGAAGCGCAGGAACGAAGAAGATGTAAACGAAGTCATCTACTACAATCTTGAAGAGCACCTTCATAAGAGGCTTGCCCCGGAAGCCCTTCCGCTGCTGTTCAAGATGCTGCAGAGGGCAGGCCTGGATGAGAGCGTGAAAAAATGCGCACTCAATACCATTGGCAGGATAGGGAACAACGAGAAATGCCGGGGCAGGGTGCGCGCATGGGCAAGGGATTACATTGGCTTGGAAAAGTCCCCACGGCTTACCAAAATTGCAATGCAGATAAGAGAATCCTGCATGCATGGGAAAAGGTTTTCCTCGATTCCTGCGCCTGTGCGGGCCCGGGGCAGGACCAGCATTATCCCAAAAGGCGTTGGGCCGATAAAAAGGTAAATCACCTGAATGGCCGGTTGTTTCTCCTTAAGTCCAGAAGAGTTGGGCCTGCGAACAGGCTGAGGGATTTTTTTGCGCGCTCCAGTTCGTTTGGGTCCATCATTGCCCTTAGGTCTGCATCAATTAGGATTGCTGGGTAGGCGTAGGAGCGGTTTATGCTTGAGATCGTTGAGATGAAGTCTGCGGTTTCCTGGAATGGCTTCTGGCCGTTTATGAATTCGATTCGCATTGGGCGGTCGGCTTCCACTGGCTTCAGGTAGAAAGCGCAGAGCTTCTCTCCCCACTTCCCCAATTCTCTAAGAACATGGTGCTTTTGCGGGGACTCGGAATACCTGAATGCGAAAGTTCTTTCTCCCTCTTTGAGCAGGTGGTGGAGGAATACTGTGTCTGAGGCGCGCTCGGAAACATATGGATGGAGCATCTCTACAAACCTCCTGGACCTTGAGTCCTTTATTACCCCTAATAGTATAATGTTGTTTTCTGTGCAAAAGGTGTAGAGTTCCTTGTAGGTGTTTAGGAGGGCCATGTATTTGGGGAATAGTTTGGATTCTTCTGCCGGGCGGTCGGACATCAATGGGCAGATTGAGCCATCCAGGAGCAAGTGTCCTGGTTTTTCTTTTTTTGCGGTTTCCAAAGCATTCTGGGTTTCCAGCTGGAGGCGGAATAATGAATTGTGCCAGTTTACTTCCCTTTCATCCAATCCTGTTTCCACATCGTAGGAGGGGTGGGGGAAGGCTCTTGGGTGGTATGTGTGCGTGTTCACTGAGCCGTTTTCATAGTTGAAGGTGGAGGAGACTGCTTTCGCGATCAGGAGGTCGGCGCCGTGCATTTCGTATGAAAGGATTCCGCCGTCCACTGCAGAGATTTTCCCGTTTACTTCTGTTTTGTTTATGGGAAAGGTAAAGCTGGGCTCAAGCGCATCCTTGGGAATTGTGGCTTCTGCGCGCACCTTTTGTGCAGACCTGGAGCGGGCGGATTCAATTTCCTGGATGTGCGCTGCGGCTTTCTTCAGCTGTTCAAGCATATGGATAGATTTGCATTAGGGAATTAATAAAGGAATTGGGGGTGGGTTTCCACTGCACCCTGGATAGTGATTCCGTGCAGCCACACTTTGTAGCTCCGGTTTTGCAAAATTTTTTATGATACGGAACCAAGAACTGTGTGGGGAAGGCGCCGGAATTCCTGTGAAAATGTGCAGATATGATTATTTTAGATGGGGTTTCTGTAAACATGTGGGAAATACAGAAAAACACACAAAACCAAGAAGCGTTAATAAACCTTTCTACGAAACGCGAAATGTGTTAATATGGTAGTCGACACATACGCGAAGATGTTTGCGGCTTTGATGCCAAAGAACATCGAAGAGTTTGCCAAGAAGGAGAAGGGCACAATCCAGGAAGGCATAAAAGTTTATTTCCTGGCCTGGCTTGTGGGGCTCATACTAGGGGCCGCTGGCCTTCTCCTTGCACTAACAACTGCAGGTCCGGACATGCAGGCACTCTCCCAGATGGTCGGTGTAGATACCGTGGGCATTTTGGGCGTTGGGCTGCTTGTTGTGACTTCAATTGTTGGGCTTGTATGGGGAGTATTTTCCCAATACGTGACCCTGTACGTGGGAGGCTGGTGCGCATCCAGCTTCTTTGGAGGAAAGGGCAGGTTTGAACAGCTGTTCTACATAGTGATGCTGTTTACCGGTGCAGTGATGATCATTACTGCTGTATTCGGCATCCTGGACGTGCTTCTCCCTCCGCTTGCAGTGATCACCGGGATAATCTCCCTCCTGCTGGGGCTCTGGACCCTTTACCTGCTCTACCTGACTATAAAGAGCGTGTACAAGGTTGAGCTCGGAGGCGGGGTTGTTTCAACCCTTGCAGTGCTGGTTATGGGAATAGTGCTTGCAATTATTGTAGGCATGGTTCTGCTTGCGGTCCTTGGGGTAGGAGTACTCGGAGGAGCTGCAGCAACTGGTGCACTTGGCGGCAACTTAGGAAACATGGGTCCCTGAACCCCTTCCTTTTTTCTTCTTTTTGTTTTCTTATTCTGGTTATGTTGGATTATAAGCAGGCCATTGTGCTGCGGGCAGACTTGAGGATGGGAAAGGGAAAGCTTACTGCACAGGGGAGCCATGCATCATTATCTGCATACCTGAAGGCAGGCAGTGTGGAGAAGAAGGCCTGGGAGATTGGAGGGCAGAAAAAAATTGTGCTTAAAGTTGGCTCTGAAAAGGAATTGCTTGAGTATTTTGAAAGGTGCAGGGATGCGGGGCTGAAGCCTGCGCTTATCCGGGATGCGGGGCATACGCAGCTTGAGCCCGGGACTGTAACTGCTTTTGGGGTTGGGCCTGCAGACGAAAGCAAGATTGATTCGGTTCTTGGAAAACTGAAGCTTCTCTGAATCCTTCCATTTATAAACATTTATTCACATAGAGTAATCCCATGAGTTCTATCTGGAATAATGGAGGCGAAAAAGACGGAAGCCTCACCGGGCAGATACGCGCTGTACTTGGCTCAGGGGAAAGCGAAGGATGCAGGGAAATGGCTGCCTGCAGGGCTTCAAGGCCTCCCATGACTGAAAAAGAAAGGGAAATATACGATATTTTTTACGGGCTAAGGGACAAGAGCTGCAACCTTATCCAGAAAAGGAAGATGGCTGAAGAGGTGCTGAGAGGAGAATATGGAATAAAGCACGAATTGTATGCAAAGCTCCTGCTCGGGCCATCTGACTTCAGGGAACTGCTGGAAGACCCGCGGGACATCGTAGTTCCTTTGACTGAGCTGCCATATGACAGGGACCAGAGAGTAAGGGAAAAAATTGCAAAGGCATTTGCAGAGCGCGGGGACGAGAGGGCGCTGGCTGCAGTTTACGCCGGAATGGGTGCAAAAAATTATTCTGAAAGGTACGAGTATGGCAGGGCCCTTGCAAAAATAGCAGGAAAAATTGAGGGCGCTGAACCGCTCAGGGAAGCGCTTGGAAAGATTAAGGAACTCAGGGAAAACAGCGGTGAATTCACGCAAGCGATGCGCTGCGTGAAGAAGAGGCTTGCGGAACTCGGTGAGGTCCTGCCAAAGACCGAGAAAAAGAGGGTCCCCCTCGTCAAGGTTGAAAGTGCCGGGGCTGGAGCAGGAAGGAAGGACATGACAATTCCGATGGGATTGAAGAAAAGTTAGTACAAAAACACACAAAAACCTACTTATAAGAACTATTAAATATGCTTGCGCACATAATAAATAGATTATGCAGAGCCATGCAGGCAACAAGAGCAGATATCCGGGAATTCCAAACATCCTTGTTGAAAGGGTGCTGGAGGGGAAGAGCCCGGAGATTGCAAAAACAGCTATTGCCCAGGTCTCTGTACGGGGAGGGATGGGTGCATTCAGGCTGCTCCTCCATGGCGTTGCTGCACGGAAAGAAGAAACCCTGAAGGAGCTTGCATGCGAGGGAGTCGTAAAGATCCTGAGGGAGTCCCCTGAGCAGGTTGCAAAGGATGCGGTCGTGCTTTTCAGGCCCCAGATGCGAAACGAGGGAGAAGCAATTAGGGTGCTTCTGAAGCTAATCAGGAAAGAACTCAGGGAAGAAGTAAGGGAAGGAGCTGTGCAGGAACTGGCTGAAGCGATGAAAAATGTTGCGCCAGGCATTGCGGTGAGCAGGCTGGGCTCTGTCCTGGAATGGGAAGATGCCCCAAAGGAGATAAGAAAACTGGCAAGAAAAGAGCTTCCCGGGCTGCTCAAGAAGCTCGGGGAAATTGAGCTCCTGATGTTCCTTACCAGCAGAGGCCCTGCAAGGTCCCAAGAAGAAATAAGCATCTATGGCTCGGTGGTCATGAACAGCGATGCAGACCAGGAATGCAGGATGGAAGCTGCAAGGCTGCTCGGTACCTCACTCAGGGAAGAGGCATTCATGATACTTGAGTATGCTATTGATGCCGACAATATTGCACTCAGGAGGAACATTTACGAATATTCTATGCAGGCAGCAAAAGCAGAAGGCATTGAAGATATTGCAGAAAGGATCCTGCTGCGCGGTGCGTGCAGTGAAACAGAAGACATGCGGCTGAGGGCGCACCTGGTAAAGTGGCTGGGGGAAAACGGAAGCAGGGCCGCGCTCAACACGCTCAAGAACATGAAAGTGGATGACGAGGGATGGGAAGGGAGCGCTGCAAGGGGGCCTGTGTCTACGCAGGAAAGGGCTGCACTGATGGTGCACATCTCAAATGCGGTTGACAATCTTTCAAGGGGCAGGGCCAGCCATGTGCCGGTAATTACACCTGTGACCATTTCTGCTCCTCCTGAAAGGGCGAGCAACAGGCCAACCCCTCCCCCGTCCGCAAACGTGGAGCAGAGGATCAGGAAGGCAATAGATGTAATGAAGGGGAGAAAGGCAGGCAAATAGGTAAATAAAGCTTCTTGTTTTAGTTCTGAATATGTTCTTTTCGGATGTTGATATAAAAAAGGCAATAAAGAGGGGGGAAATAAAGATAACGCCGCTTAAAATGGACCAGGTTGGGCAGGGAAGCGTAGACCTTAGCCTTGGGGGAACATTCTGGTTCTTTAAGCAGAAGTACATTGGGGCGCGTGTGGACCTGGGCAATGTGGATTTCAAAGAAGCCACAAAGAAAGTGAATGCAGATACTGTAGTCTTGGCGCCAGGGGAGATGTGCCTTGCGATAAGCAGGGAAAAGATTACGCTTGCCCCGGACATCATAGGCAGGCTGGAGGGGAGGAGCAGGTATGCGCGCATGGGGCTTGCGGTGCACATCACTTCTGCAGTGGTGCAGCCGGGGAGCGCAAACCACCAGGTTTTCGAGATTTTCAATAGTGCGCCATTTACTGTTGTGCTGCACGAAGGGATGCGGATTAGCCAGGTTGTATTTGCGCGTACTGAAACGCCTACTTCGAAACCCTATGCAAAGCATGGGAAAATCGCAAAGAACCAATAACTATAAATATTTTTAATCTTCAAATAACTTAGTGAGAAAAAAAACTTCTAAGCAACGGGAAGAAAGGGATGCAAAAACAGCAGAGATAGAGATGCTTATAGGCCAGGGGGAAGAAGCTGTCCACCTGATTTCAGAATACCTGGGAGACCAAGATGGGTGGGTAAGGTATAAGGCGGTTGAAGCACTGGGAGTTATTGGGGGGGACGCTGCAATGGAGCGCGTAAGAAAAGCATACGACGACACGGAATTCAATGTTGCAGTTGAGGCAATAGGCCAGATTGGAGAAAACAGGTATTTCCCTGGGCTGTTTGAAGTGATGCTCGCGCTGCAGTACCCTGATGAAGAGATGCAGGACATAGCGGCTGGGGCAATACTTGACTTCGGCATTGAGAACCTTGCTGAAATTTATTACGGGATAACCTGTTGTGGAGGGGAATTGCAGGAAAAATCACTGTTTATGCTTGATTCGCTCCTCCAGAAGGAGGGGCATGAAAAAGAAGGGGCACTGGAGCTGGCAAGCGACAAAACAGTACTCGGGGGCATCCTTAATGCATACCTTATCAAGAGGGAAATGTTTTGCCTGCCTGACGAGGGACAGGCAAACAGGATATCCCAAAATGCAGAAAACATCCTTTGCAGGCTTGCGGAGAATGGAAGGGCCGGAGCCCTCATGTGGGGGATTGAAAAAAAAGGGAAACATGCTGCAGAAATCGTAAAAATCTTTGCAAAAACAAAGGATTTTGAGAGCCTTGTCAGTCTGCTCAAGCACGACAATAACCATGTGGCTTCAGAGGCTGCAAAAGTGCTGGGCGAGCACAGGCATGAGGATGCTGTGGATGAGCTTATACTTACAATGCGCCATGATGTTTACTGGCCAGTAAGGGATAACGCCATTTTGGCGCTTGGGAAAATCGGGGGAAGAGCTGCGATAAATGCACTTATGGGTGAGATTAGGGAGCAGGGGGGAGGAGGGATGCACAAAAAGGAGTTATATGAAGCAATAGGGATGTGCGGGGGGAAGCGCGAAATGAGGAGGTTGCTGAAGTTTATTGAAAATAAAGAGCTGGCTGGATGCGCAATTGATGCGATAAGGGCGATTGCCTCAAGAGTTTATGCAAAAAGGGGGAGGGGGAACGTGAAGGAGGATATCCTGAGGCTTGCTGAACTTTTTGGAACTGCTGAATATGGCCAGTTGGTGCATACCGCAATCCTGGGAATCGTTGAGGCAGAAAAAAGCAGGCAGGGCAAGGAGGAAGGGCCAGAGGAACCAAAACCAAGGGAGCCTTCCGGGCTGGACGCAAATGAAGGAAGAGCAGGGGTTAAGCTGGAAAATAAGGGGGAAAGAAAAAACAGCGGAGAGCGGGCAGGCATTGCGCGCCCTAAGCGGGCCCATGCTGTCAAGGGGCCTGAGATTAACCTGCTCCCGAGGAGGAAGGGGAGAAGAAGGCTGAGGCTTGCACAGGGGCAAAGGAATATCATACACGCATAACCACAAATAGAAACATTTAAATACTAGTTGCACTCCAATATACCCATGAACTTCAGGCGCAGGACTCCAAAAAATGGAATCCGCAACGGAAACAGAACGCCCGGCAGGGGTGTTTTCAGCAATGGCAGCAATGGCCAGGACGAGAAGGTTCCGGGGATCCTCAAAAAAAGGCTGCAGAGCGGAAACCCGAGTACAGCAATTATGGGGATAAACGGGCTCCTGGTCAGGGACCCGCGCACCCGGGAATTCAGGTATTCTAAAAAAGAAATTTGCAAAAACCTTGTTTGGCTCATGAAGTCAAGCGAAGAGAAGGATGTGAAAAACGCCGCAGCAAATGCCCTGCTGAAGATGCTTGCAGAATCCGGGGGGCTGAAGGGAAGCAGTGTAGTGGACATCATTGATGCGAACCTGACTGAAAAAAACGCAAGGCACCTAAGGCTCTGGACCAAGATAATCGGTGAAAAGAATGCTCCTGTGAGCATCAGGGAATGTGCCATTGGAAAGCTGGCTGAATATAGCGAAGATGAGCTCATTGGGAAAATTGAGGGGATTGAAATGCTGCTCCTGGAAAGGATGATGGATGCTGGTGAGAAGGAAGGCATACAAGACATGATAAGAAACTGCTTTGGCCCGGGGCGGAGCGGGAGGCCAAAAATAGGGCAGCGGGAAGAAAAGCCCGAAGACATGACTGTGCAGATTGAAACTTTTGGAAACAGGAAACCGGCAAGAGCCGGCAGGGGGGCCCAGGGGGCAACCCAGGACATAGATGCCATCGGGCTGCAGGTATACCTGCTCAGGCAGAGTAACCCTGCAAAACGCAGGGAAGGGGCAAAAAACCTTTACGAAGCTGCGATGAAGTCAAAAAATCCTAATACTATAAGGAGGGTCCTGGATGCGCTAGAGGAACGCGGAAAGGAATTTTCTGCAGAATGCAGAGATGTTGCAATGAGGCTGGAGATTGTTTCTGCGGATTCCAGGAACAGGGCAACAATCCCTCCCGGGCCCAGATAAAGAATGCCTGATTCGCTATTTGCCGGACTTATTCTAAGAAGCATTTTAATGCTTGCCCAACAAATCCACCTGACAAGGTGGCTAAATGCTGGAAATACGTCTTCATGGAAGAGGCGGCCAGGGCGCAGTGACCGGTGGGGAACTGCTTGCAAAGGCTGCAGGACTGGAAGGAAAATGGTCACAGTGCTTCCCAAAATTCGGAGTTGAAAGGAGGGGGGCGCCTGTGCAGAGCTACTGCAGGATTGCTGATGAGAGAATCAAAATCCACCAGGAGCTCTATGAGCCAAACGCGGTTATCGTGCTGGATGCAAGCCTTATGGACTCTGTAGATGTCACTGCAGGGCTGAAGGAAGGGGGAACTGTGCTTATTAATACAAGGCTGCCCCCGGGGGATGTCTGCCTGCTGGATGGGAACTGCAATGTGCATACTGTAGATGCAACAACAATTGCAAAAGAGGCGCTGGGGAGGCCTATTGTTAATACTGCGATGCTTGGGGCATTCGTGAAAATTACGGGCATTGTGAAGCTCGAAAGCCTTGTTGAAGAGGTAAAAAAGCATTTTGGGGAAAGGCTCGGGGAAAAGAATGCGGATGCCGTAAAGGCGTGCTACGAAGCGGTGAAATAGATGAAGCCTGCAAATGGAAAACCCGGAACAAGCATGGAAAACAAAACAGGGAACTGGAGAAGCGAAAGGCCAGAAGTGGACCAGAGCAAATGCATAAAGTGCGGCCAGTGCCAGCTCAACTGCCCGGACGGGTGCATTTTTGTAACTGAAAAAGGCGCAGAGCCAAATTATGATTATTGCAAGGGCTGCGGGATTTGCGCAAACGTATGCCCGGTGAAATGCATTAAGATGGTGCCGGAGGAGAAGTGAGTACTATGAAAAAAACAATAGAAGGGAGCATTGCAGTTGCAGAGGTTGCACGGGATTGCGGGCCGGATGTGGTGGCATGCTTCCCGATTACGCCTTCTACGCATATCGCAGAAACCCTGGACAAAATGTACACAAATGGGGAGATTAAGAGTTATACTGCAGTGGAAAGCGAATTCTCCGCGATTTCCATGCTGGTTGGGGCGAGCGCTGCAGGAGCACGAGCATTCACCACTACGGATTCACAGGGGCTTGCACTAATGCACGAAGTCCTTTTTGCGGCTGCGGGAATGAGGCTCCCCATGGTAATTGTGAATGCAAACCGTTCGCTTAGCGCACCCCTCAGCATCTGGAACGACCACCAGGATTCCGTGAGCGAGAGGGACTCGGGATGGATACAGCTCTACTGCAAGAACAACCAGGAAGCCGTGGACACTGTCCCCCAGGCATTCAAGATTTCGGAAGACACAAACATCCCAGTGATGGTCTGCTTTGACGGGTTTTACCTTACCCACCTGGTGGAGCAGATAGATATACCGGAAAAGGAAGTGATTGGAAAGTACCTGCCTAAAAGGAAGGCAGAATACAAGCTGGACCCGGAAAACCCCATTACTATGGGGATGTATGCGCTCCCTACCCATTACCAGGGATTCAGGATTGACCTGCACCAGGATGTGCTCAAAGCTGCAGAGAACGTGAAGAAAGAAATGGAAGCATGGGGAGATGTTTCCGGAAGGAAATACGGGAACGGGCTCTGGGAAGAATACCATGCAGAAGATGCTGAATACCTGTTTATAGGAATGGGAAGCGTTATGGAGAATGCAGAGCTTGCGGTTGAGAAAATGCGCAAGGAGGGCAAAAAAGTGGGGCTGGTGCGCATTAGGTGCTACAGGCCGTTCCCCTCAGAAGTTGTGGAAGCAATCAAGGGGAAGAAAGGGGCGCTGGTTTTTGAGAAAGCTGTGAGCATGGGCGCGGATGCGCCGCTCTATGCAGAGATTTCATCTGCAATGAAAGAAAAGGGTGCCGATGTGCCGCTTTCCTCTTATGTCGGGGGGCTTGGAGGAAAAGACATTACGGTTGGGCATATCGAGCAGATGTTCGGGGAAATAGAAGGCGGGCCGGTAAAAAAAGTCTGGGATGGGGAAACGGGTGCACCAAAAATAAAAAAATCGCTTGGCGCAGGAGAAGAAAATGGAGGTGCCTGATATGGTTAAGCCGGAACTGGAAAACAAGGAACTTTTTAAGAGTGGGCACACTGCATGCGCAGGGTGCGGGGTTGCAGTAGGCCTGAGGCACATAATGCGGGCGCTTGGGAAGGATACTATTGTGGTAAATGCAACCGGGTGCACAGAGATATTCACAAGTGCATACCCGAAAAGCGCATGGGCAGTTCCATACATCCACTGTGTATTCGAGAACTCTGCCCCTGTGGCCGCGGGGATATCCGAAGCACTGCGCGCAATGGGGAACGACCACACAAAAGTCGTGGTGATTTCAGGAGATGGTGCAAGCTACGATATCGGGTTCGGCCACATGAGCGGGATGTTTGAGAGGGGGCACGATGTGCTCTATATCTGCTATGACAACGAAGCGTACATGAATACAGGTGTCCAAAGGAGCGGGGCAACTCCCTGGAAGGCACATACAACCACTTCCCAGGTGGGAAAGCAGATTCGAGGGAAGATGCAGTTCAAAAAGCCCCTTACAGAGATTGTGGCTGCGCACAATGTGCCCTATGTTGCTACTTCAACAAGTGCGCATTATGCAGACCTGCAGCAGAAAGTGCAGAAGGCAAAGGAGATAAAGGGCCCGTCTTTCCTTAATGTGTTGATGACCTGCGTGCCTGGTTGGGGGACCACCCCTTCATTGAGCATGCAGTACCTGAAAGATGCTGTGGATACTCATGTCTGGCCGCTGATGGAAATTGAAAACGGCTTTAGCAAGCTGAGCATGAAGCCGGAAAAGAAGCCTGTTGAGGCATACCTAAAGGGGCAAAAGAGGTTCAGGCACCTTACCGAAGAAGACATTGCGGAAATCCAGGAGATGATTGATGAACGCTGGGACCACTGGGTATGGAAGGAGAAAGTGGACCAGGAAAGAAAAGCCGGATTGGAAGCCAGCGAATAAGGGCTTCTAAACTACTGCAATCTGGACCCTTTTGTTTATGTCCATGGACATTGGGATATCCAGGGTGCCCACCACATAATATTCAACCGGGCTTATTGCGCCAAGCATTTTTGCTGCGCCCAGAAGAGCTCCGGCTGCGCCTTCCTGCATCTCTTTCTCCAGCTCGCTCTTTACCGGCGCCTGGAGCTCAAAATCATATTCCCCTCCTGTATATTCCTTCTCCCCATCTAGAACCTGCTTGAAACGGTAGACCACCTCCTTCCTGCTTTTCCCGCGCCTGGTCCGGCGCTGCTCGCCTATCAGTTCAACACGGAGCTCCTTGGCGTGTTTAGGGGAATTCAGCTCAAGCCTGAGCCTTCCGGAAATCTTCCCGCCTGAAGAAACATCATGGGTATTCAGTTCCATCCCTATTTTTCCTTCACCTATTCCAAACACCATTTATCCACCTGGAAAAAGAGTGGCTGCACAGGTATTAAATATTATGCTCAGAAAAGGACTATCTGCTTTATCTTTTCCAGCAGCCTTTGCTCTTTTTCAGAAAGAGATTCCTTTTTCTCTTCCCAGGTGAAAATCTGCTTTTTGTGCATTGCAACATAAAGTGAATCGTTTTCCTGCACATCCCTGTTCAGGGTGATTTCAGGGGAGGAGATGGCAACCTTTGCGCCTTCTTTTGCTTCATCTATTGCCTTGCCTTCAGACTGGATGTTCTTTACTTCACCTAGAATCCTCCCTTCCTCATTCATAATCAATGAACCTTTCCGGAGCCTTCCTTCAAGTATTTCAACCCCAAAGACTGCAGGCTTGCTGAGCCGGAAAAAGAAACCTGGCAGGACCTTGAGCTTTGCAGGCCAGGGGAGCTCGGTTTCCAGCTCTTTTTTCTCCCGCTGCTTCTCTTCCTCCAACCACTCCTCATAATTCTCGGCCAGCTTATAGATCACATTGCTCCAGAAAAGCGGGACTTTTGAGCTGTGGGCTTCTTCCCTCGCCTCATCAAAAACCTTTACGCAGAAACCAAAGAGGACGCCTTTGTAGCGGTTTCTCTCGGAAACCGCATGGGCTGTGAGGACGTCTTTCCTTGTTATCGGGCCTATCCCTGCCTTTTTTACGGGAATATTGCTCTTCTCGAAAAGGTGGAGGATCGCTTCCACACTGCCAAGGGAATCCGCCTTGACTACCACTCCGTCCTCTTCTGAGTCAACAAGCACCCTGTTGAGGTGCGTTTCCATCTCCTCGCGCTGCTTTTCGAAATTTGAAACTTCAGTGAAGGGTGAGCCGGGAATTGTGTCTTCCAGCCCAGGGGCAACAATCTTTACCCCTGCAGCTGCCACAACCTTGTCCAGGTTTATGTATTTTTCCTGGGGGGTTTTTTTGGCAAGGTTGGGTTGGAGAAGTGCGCGCACCTTTGTTTTCTTTACTCCTTCCTGGGTAAGGTATGCTATCTCCTCGCCGCGCTCAATGGTCCCGTCATAGAGGACCACGTCAAGGGTGGCACCCATCCCCTTTTCCTCCTTTACCTCAATCACTGAGCCCTTTGCGATTTCCCCGGAAATATGAAGGCGCTTTTCAAGGTATTTCTGGCTCATGCCCGAAATGAGGAGGAGGAGCTCTGCCAGCCCCTCTCCGCTCTTTGCACTTATCGGCACGATTGCAATCTGCTTGGTGAAATCCTGCATCCTGTCAAAGCGCTCACAATCAAATCCATGCTCTGAAAGCTGGCCCATCATCTTGTAGATCTTTTCGTCCATTAGCCGCTGCACATGCTCTGGCTGCTTACTGAATGATTCAATAAAAGAATTTGTGGGCTGTTTTTTCCACCCATGTATAATATCCAGCTTATTTGCGGCAACTATGAAAGGGGTTTTGCACTGCTTAAGGATTTTTATGCTCTCCAGGGTTTGTGGCTGGAAACCCTGGGTGATGTCCACCACGAGCACTGCAATATCCGCAAGGGCTCCCCCTCGCTCCCGCAGGTTAGTAAATGCTTCATGGCCAGGAGTATCTATGAAAAGCAGGCCCGGGATTACAAGTTCTGTCTTCATAATCTGCTTTACGGATTCGGATATCCTGTTTATTGCAGAAGTGGGCAGGTAGCTGGCCCCAATCATCTGGGTAATCTTGCCCGCCTCCTTTGAAGCAACAGCACTGCCCCTGACGCGGTCCAGAAAAGTGGTTTTTCCATGGTCAACATGCCCAAGCACACAAACTATGGGCGAGCGTATAAGGGCCATGGGAAAAAATATGTTCAAATTGGTTTAAAAATATGCCCGAAGGGAGAGAGGATGAAAGGAAGGTGAGGGGGGCCTTTCGGCCGCCCCCTCAGTTTGGCACTGCTTATTTTGGTTCACATGATAGAACGTGGCCTGCGCCACTTCATGTACCTATGCTCTGAATTTTCATAGGTTTTTTCCGAAAAATTCCTTTTCTCAAAAGTCCCCAATTTCTCAGAAACTTTTTTCGCAAGTTTTTCGGCATCCATTTTTACCACCCGAACTGTTCTCTTTTTGTGCCTATTTAAATGCTTGCTGTCCGCTGCAGGAGGACACCCCTTTAATAAAATTACGATATATAATGGATAACGTGGAAAGGGAAAAACTAACCCAGTCACTTGGAGTGATAGGGCTTTCAAAAACAGAGGCTGAAGTTTACATCTATGTTTCCTCCAATCCTGAAACTACGGCAGGCGAAGTTACCAGGAATTTGAGGATAGCGCGCTCAAAGACATACGAGTCGCTTGATAAGCTGGCATATATGGGCCTGGTGTCCAAGATAAGCAGGGGGGATGTCAGCAGGTATTACTCATCCGGAGCTTCCGTTTTGAAAGGAATGTACAAGCAGCAGATGGAGAATGCAAACAAGACAATAGAGCACATCATGAACATGAATACGTTCCGCCCAATCGAGACAAAGGTGCGCACAGTGGATGGCGTGGAGGGTTACAAGATGATAAAGGAGGCCTTCCTTGCTGATATGGAAAAGGGGGACGAGGCATTAATCATCGGCTCCCCCGCAACCATAGAAAACAGCCTGCTCACATATTTTGGAAAATTCCACCAGAAAAGAACAGAGCGGGGGGTAAAGCTCAGGATAATCTATAATGCGGATGTAGGGAAAGAAAGGATGAAGCGTGCAAGGTCATGGGAACACACTGAAGTCAGGTGCCTTCCAAAGAACAACTCGCCCGCATGGGTGGAGATATATGGGAACAGGGTGCTTATTCCCCTCATTTCAGACAGGATTATTGCGATTGCAATCACAGACCGGTCAATGGCAACAAGCTTCAGGAACTATTTTGAGCTCCTGTGGGAAAGCAGCAAACCTGCCAGAAAGAAAAGGAATCAATAAGTGATTTCTGCAAGCTTCTTCCTATTGAATGCATCTTTCAGCTCTTCTGCGATTCGCATCCCGGTTGTGTAATCCTTCCCATGGGTAAAAAGCGAATAGGGCGTCTCGAGTATATTCGTGCCTGCAACTATCCTGGCAGATATTTCAAATGCATAGATGTCCAGGTCTTCTGTGATAATTGTTTCTATGCAGAAGGGGCCGTGTATCCCCCCAAAAAGCTCTTTGGATGAATCGCAGACGCCTCTGCCCATTTCCATGTACTGCGGCAGGAGGGATTCCCTGACCACGAGGGCCTGGTTGCCCATCACTGTAAAGGAGATTGGTATGTTTGCCCCTACTGAAAGCTGCCGGGCTATCTCATCCGCATTTGTCTCCATCCTGCGGTCCATTCCCATCAGCTCCACTTTCCCATAAGATGTTTTGTACCCTGCATTCCCGTCAAAAGAATGGAAATAGTGGGCATAGGCGCGCACCCCTACAATGAACTCCTGTATCATTGTCTTATCGCTTTCCTTAAACTTGGAGTAATATTCTTCCGGGCTGTTCACCACCAGGTAGCCTCTCCCGCCTTTTGCGCCCGGGAGCTTCACGATCGCTGGGCCATCTATCTCATCTGGCTTGAGTATCCTCGGGATCCTCAGGCCGGAATCCTCCATCCATTTGAACATCTTTGTGCGGCTCTTTTCATACACAAGGGAGCCACGGTTTCCGAAAATCGGTATTGCAAGCTCCTCTATACTGTCTCCTGTGTATTCCACAAGAGAGCCATGGGGGATAAGGATTGACTGCTTTTCAACAAGCTCATCAACCGGAATCCTGGAATAATCATCCACCATAATGAACTCATCTGGCTTTGCATAGGGGAAAGACTCGTAGAGCTCCCTGAATCTCTCTGTGCAGATTCCAATTGTTTTTATTCCGTGCTGCTTTGCGCCATTGAAAATTTGCAGGGCAGAATGGGAGCAGATTGCTGCTATTCTAAAATCATCATATGACTCTAAAACCTGGTCTATTTTTTCCTTTGCAAACATAGGAGTATTACTATGGGAAAATAATAAAAGGAAATGGGATAGCTTAGTGCTTTTCCCTCTTGTATCTCCCACCTTCATGCTTCCCTGCAGGGGGATTCTTTGGGAAGAAAAGGATTGCTCCCGCAACTATTGCAACCACGATTATGAACCCTGCGCCTGCAAGCAGCATCAGGTTGTAGTCAGGCTCGGGCTCCGGATCCTCAGGAGGGACATATGGCTCCGGCTCGGCTTCTTCCTCTTCAGGCTCGGGCTCCGGCTCCGGCTCCGGCTCGGGCTCCGGGATTTCTGTGAGGATTTCTGGTTCGGGCTCGGGCTCCGGTTCAGGTTCGGGTCCGCTTATGGCAATTGCACGCTGTGAAGTGATGTTCTTGAATTTTGCCTGTATTACGAACGCGCCTTCACTCGGGATATAAAATGAGAGCTTTCCGTTCCCTGTTGTGGTTGTGCCTGCAAACATTGGGAACTCAGGGTCTTCAAAATAATAGATTGCAACGCTTCCAAGGGGCTCTCCCTCCTGGTCCTTGGTAATTACAGTTATCTCCTCCCCTGTTTCTGCTGAAGAGGGGGCTTCGATTACTAGGACCACCACATACCTGTCATAATCAGAAGGCGGTGGCCTTTCCCCCAGCGCATAGGAGCCATTGAATTCAGGGATTGTGAATGTGAGGGCTCCGGGGGAGGACTCCTGCGGAATGGGCTCAGCAAGGGCTTTCCCCCCTGAAATTATTTCGCTGCGGGAAGCTGCATCAGAGCCTGCCTGGAAAACTGCTGTGTCATTTGCGCCAGGGTCATCCATCCAGGCAGTTACGTCCTCGAGAACAAGTGTGATGTATTCGGGGTGCTCAACTGAAATCATCTCAGGGGTGATTTGTACATTTGAGCTGTTGAAATAATAGAACTTTGTTGTGGTAAAGGGCTTCGGGCAGGCAAATTCCCGGAAATTGGCAGAAGGGGGAACCCCCTCCTCCCCGATTGTGAGGTTAATCATTGTGAATGCTGTGCTCTGGCTTGCGATATAGTTGCCCTGGCCGTAAATAGTGTTGTCTTCAAAAGAATTCATGGACTCCCTGATGCTAAACGCATATCCCGCATTATCGTAGAAAGTATTTCCACTGATTACAGAGGATGCGCCAAAAAGGTCAATCGGGGTTACAGTTGAGTGGAAGATGCTGTTTGAGAGTGCAGTGTCTGTGCAAAAGCCTTCTGTATAAATCCCTGTTACCGAATTGGTGAATTCGCTTGAGTCCAGTGTGAACTCAGTTGTGGAAATTATGTACATTCCGTAATCCCGGTTGGAGAAATAGCCGTTTGTGAGCTCTCCCCTTGTCCAGTCATCAAGCTTTACCCCTATATCATTGTTGGTGAGTTGGGGGTTTGCAATATGTGCATCCCTCCCGTGCTCAAGATGGATCCCCTCCTTGCAGGAATCCGCTTCAATATCCTGGAGGTGTATGTTGCCTACTCCCTCCTCAGCAAAAATGCCATATTCAAAAAAGCCCATCTTGCATTCGTTTATGTGGATATTTTTTTCCCCTTCCTTTACAAGGACTGCGGTGGCAGGATAGCTGCCCATCATGCGGTGCCCACCGCAATTGAGCGTAACGCTGCTTGCCATTATTTTTATGCAGGAGGTGTCCCCTGTATACTCAATATCAGAAACAAGAGTGTATGTGCCGGCCTCATCAATTGTCATGCAGTGGTCAAAATATTCCACTGCCCCGAAAATGCTTCCAAGCAGAACTAGCAGCAATAGTAGTTTTTTCATATTCCCACACCAGGTGGAAATCGGAGAAAAGGATTAAATATCTAACATTATGGAAAAAAGAAAAAAGAAGAGGGGGATTTGCCCCCTGCTCATTCTTCAGCCATTTCCCCGCTGATTTCCGGACCTGCGCCAAGTTCAGGGCAGTCGGTTTCCCAGGGCTTTATGCATTCCTTCAGAGACTCGCACCACACATAGCCTGCAGAGCCCTTGCAGCCGTGCTCATCCGTGTCTCCGCCTGTTTCTGTACCCGGAACCTTTACGGTTGCAGTATTGGATGCCGGGCCTTCGTTGCCTGCACTGTCAACTGCCTTTACCTGGTATGCATACTCATAGCCCTTGGACACTCCTGTGTCGCGCCAGGTTGTGGTCCTTGTGCTCCCCACTTTGGTAAACATGCCAAGGTCTGTGTTGCTGCGGTAGATATCGTATTCGTGGATATCCCCTGAAGGCCTGTCCCAGCTGAGGTGCACTACATCATTCCTGTCCACCGTTGCGCTAAGGTGCTTTGGGGGCCCGGGCGGTTCAGCATCAAGGTAGATGGATGCATGTGCACTCTCCTTCCCGTAGTCGTTCTTGCACTGGTAGTATACAGTCTTTTTGCCGCCCCCGTCGGAAAGGGTCCAGTCCATGCTGGTCCTGTAGCCGCGGTAAGAAGACCAGCTCTCACCATAGTTCTTCAGCCTGCACGCATCTGCATTTGTTGCATGGAGCTTCAGGGTCACGTCCCTGCTGGATGTGTGCGAAGCACCATTGTTGATTTTGATGCTCATGCTGGACGGAGGGTTGGGTTCCCTCTTGGAGTAGGTTATGTCCGCTTCTGCAGAGCCAAGGTCGTTTCCATTGGAATCCTTGCAGTTGTAGTGGACAGTCTTGTCTCCTTCACCTGAAGAGAGGGTCCAGTACTTCCGGGTTGCGTAGCTGCTCCAGCCGCTCCAGTCGCCTCCTTCATTCCTGTACCTGCACTGGTCTGCTGCAAAGCAGTAAAGGCCGAGCTTAACGTCCCTGGAGTTGGTCCAGTCATCCCCATTGTCGATTTCTATTGAGATCTTGTCTCCCTTGTGGGTGTCAAGCACAACAGAGTCGGAAGCAACCTGGGAAAGCTGCCCCTCTGAGCTCTTGCACTCAACATAAACAGTCTTTGTGCCGTCCCCTGAACTGAGGGTCCACTGTTTTTCCTCCACATAAGGAACCCAGTTGTTCCATACCTTGTTCTCGTTTGAGAACCTGCACTCTGCTGCGTTGTCTGCTATTACGTCCAGAGTAACGTACCTTGTGTCTACATACCCTGAGCCGCTTTCAATGTGGAGCTCTACACCTGTTGGGGTGGTATCCACAGAGAAGCTTACGGACTCTTCTGCGCTATTCACGCCATCGTTGCAGCTTATTGTAAGGGTGTGCTCCCCCGGGTTTGCATTCACGGTCATTGTGTCCTGTTCCCCAACATCCACGTGGCCAATTGCAATAGCCCCGCCATCCACATCACCTGTGCAGGAGATTGTGGAGGACCTCGGGTCGGTAACCGTGAACTTAAGCTCAAACTGGGTTGCGTAAGTGGCTCCGCTCTCGGGTGAAGAAATGGAGATGCTTGGCCCACTGCTGTCCAGCTCAATTGATGCGCTTACAGGGATTGCTTCGTTTCCGTGCGCATCCCTGCATGTGTAGTAGACATCCTTCATTCCATCACCGGAAGAAAGCTGCCAGCTCATTGAAGTTGTGTATGCTGCCCAGTCGCTCCAGGTAGACTTGTCATTGGAAACCCTGCACTCGGATGCGCCCGTTGCTGAAAGCGTAAGCGTAACATCCGGGTTGTTTGTATGCGTGGCACCATTGTTAATCTGGACTGAAAGGCCGCTTGGCGGGTTCACATCGGTTGATGCGCTCGCCTGCTCAGTGTTGGTGTCTTCAGTACCGCCCGAGGTAACTGAGCGGACTGTGTAGTAATATACTACACTGCTCTCCACATTTGTGTCTGTGTAAGAGGTTCCGGTTACCAGCACCGGGTTTATTTTCACCCCCAGGTCCCCTGCGGCCGTGCTCCGGTACACATTGTACCCGGTAACATCTGCTTTCTGGGATGGGTTCCAGTTAACTTCAATTCCTCCTGCGACAGCTTTTGCGGTTACTCCGGTTGATTCTGGCCCGCCTCCGGGACAGCCGGCAAGTAGCGCAAAGGAAAGCAGTACAATTCCTAGAAATACGAGTAGTATGCTCTTGTTTTGCATTCCCACACCTCACCCTACATCTGGAATAAGGTATAAATATGTTTCTGGGATGCTGGAAAAAATGCATAAAGATTAACTTCTGCCTGCCGGCAGTAACCTATTTAAAGACTTCTATAAATAAACAGTGTTACTCTTTACATTGACGGCGTCCCTCCAACGGGGAGGGCTACGCACAAGAGGGAGATTTATGACGGATATTTGGAAACCCAGAAAGGGTTCGTTAGCGTTCAGGCCGAGAGGAAGGGCAAGAAGACAGGTGCCCCGGGTCAGCCATTGGGCTGAAACAAGCGATGCAAGGCTTCTTGGCTTTGCAGGGTATAAGGCAGGGATGACACACCTCACCTTTGTGGACGATTCTGAAGGCCCGACAAACGGCCAGGAAATTTCCTCCGCAGTAACCGTGATTGAGGTCCCCCCGCTCTATGCGTATGGAGTACGGGGATACAAAGGCGGAAAGGCTGTAGGCGACATGCTTGTGGAAGATGCTGCAGTGCTCAAGAAGCTCGGCATCAAGAAAAAGAAAACAAAGGTTGTGCTGGGCGAGGAAAACACCGAAGAAGTTTCTGTTCTTGTTTATACTCAGCCCGGAAAAACAGGAGTTGGGAAAAAGCACCCCGAGCGGATGGAGATTCCGGTCGGGGGCTCGGAGCTGAAGGAGAAGCTTGATTATGCAAAATCCCTCCTGGGAAAAGAACTCAGGCCTGAAGACCTTTTCAAGAGCGGGGAATACATGGACGTAATTTCCGTTTCAACAGGGAAAGGCTGGGAAGGCACAAGGAAGAGGTTCGGAACCGCGCTTCACAGGCCCAAGGCAACAGGGCAGAGGAGGGCTTCGGGAACCCTGGGGCAGTGGCACCCTGCATATATCCTCTACACAGCAAGGAGGGCAGGGCAGCTCGGCTACCATTCCCGCACAGAAGTGAACAAGCGCATTATGAGAATCGGGGGGGAAGTTGATGAGATAAACCCGAAAGGGGGATTCCCGCATTATGGATTTGTGAAGAACAGCTACATACTATTGAAAGGTTCGGTGCCAGGGCCTGTAAAGAGGCTCGTCCGGATGAGGCTGGGAACCCGTGCGCCTTCCAAGGTGCAGGAGCCCAAGCTTACTTACGTATCAGTGGAATCAAAGGTGTGATGAATGAAGGCTGATGTTTATACACTCAAGGGTGCTGCGGGAAAGCAGGTGGAGCTGCCGAAGCAGTTTGAAGAGGAAGTGAGGGCAGAAATAATCAGGAGGGCAGTGCTCTCTGATGAGAGCAAGGAATACCAGCCCCAGGGCCCATACAGGTGGGCAGGAACCGAGACTTCCGGAAAATACCGCGGGAGGAAAGGCGATTATGGGTCACTCAAGAACCGTGGGCAGGCTATGCTTCCTAGGGAAGTAAGGCCTGAAGGGCTTGCAGGAAAAGTTGTGAGAATTCCTTCCGCAGTAAAGGGAAGGAGGGCGCACCCCCCGAAAACTGAGAAAAAAATAGTTGAGAAAATCAACAAGAAAGAATACAGGAAGGCGCTGGTGAGCGCAATAGCGGCAACCGCGCACCCTGAGCTTGTAAAGGCGAGGGGGCACCTGTTTGATGGTGCTGCACCGCTTGTGTTTGAAGATGCTCTTGAGAAGGTGGCAAAAACCAAGGAAGTGATTGCTGCGCTTGACGGAGTAATTGGAAAAGACCTTAGCCGCGCAAAGGAAGGCAGGAAAGCGAGGAGCGGCACAAGGAGCAGGAAGGCAGGGACAAGGACCCCAAGGAGCGCGCTTGTTGTGGTAAGCGGAGGAGACATCCTCAAGTCCGCAAGGAACCTTGCGGGAGTGGACGTTGTTGCTGTGGAGAACCTGAAGGTGAAGGACCTTGCGCCCGGAACGCACCCGGGGAGGCTTACTGTTTACACGGAAGCTGCACTCAAGAAGATTGGGGAGCTGTGATTAATATGATATTAAAGGAACCTGTGAAGACCGAAAAAGCGATTGGGAAAATCGAATTCGACAACACGATTACCTTCAAGGTTGAGGAGAAGGCCACCAAAAAAGAAGTCAAGGACGAGGTGGAAAAACTCTTCAGCGTTAAAGTGAAATCAGTGAGGACATATACTGCCCCATTGGGTGGAAAAAGGGCAGTGGTGAGGCTTGCGGAAGGCCACAAGGCCGAAGACATTTCGTCCAAGCTGAAAATGGCGTAGGTGAGTAAGATGGGAAAAAGGCTTAAGTCGCAAAGAAGAGGAAGCGGAACAGGCAGGTATCGCTCAGCAAAGAACAGGTACAAGGTCAAGCTCAGCTTCAGGACTTATGATGATGTGGAAAAGACAGGGGTAATCCGGGGCCAGGTTGTGGACTTCCTTGATGACCCTGGAAGGAACGCGCTCCTGATGAAAGTGAAGTATGATAACCATGAGGAGGGCCACCTTATTGCGCCCGAGGGCATCTGCGTAGGAGATTATGTAGAGCTCGGGGTGCAGGCAAAGGTTGCGTTCGGAAACGTGCTCCCGCTTTACAGGATTCCTGAAGGAACTGCGATTTACAATATAGAAAAAGTGCCTGGGGATGGCGGAAAATTTGTGCGCGCCCCGGGTGCAGCAGGGATAGTGGTTGCAAGGGAAGGCAAAACAGTTGCAATAAAGCTCCCGAGCAGGAGGACAATCAATGTTTCTTCTGAATCAAGGGCCCAGGTTGGAGTAATCAATGGAGGCGGGCTCAAGGAGAGGCCGCTCATGAAGGCAGGGAAAGCCCACCACAAGCACAAGGCAAAGAGCTCAAGGCTCTGGCCAAAGACAAGGGGTGTTGCGCAGAGTTCGTACACGCACCCCCATGGAGGAAAGCAGCACCATGCTGGAAAACCGACCACTGTGGCGCGCGGAACGCCGCCCGGAGGAAAGGTTGGGCACCTCGCAGCCAAGAGGACAGGGAGGAAAGCCAAAGGGTGAATAAATGGTTAAGAAAGAACTTTTCAGGGGCATGGATGAAAGCCAGGCCAAGGAACTTAGCATGGAGGATTTCCTCCCCCTTATCAATGCAAGGGAAAGGAGGACCATGAAGAGGGTAAACCAGAACCCCAGGCTGAAGCAGCTCATAGAGATTGCAAGAAAGGTGAAGAAGGACAACCCAAAAAAAGTAATCAAGACGCATGTCAGGGAAGCAGTTGTGCTCCCTGAATGGATTGGCCTTACTTTCGGGGTTTACAACGGGAAAGAGTTCAAAAATGTGGAGATTACGGTGAAACACCTCGGGAAGAGGCTTGGTGAATTCGCGCACAGCACCGGGAGGGTTATGCACTCCGGTCCTGGTGTGGGTGCAACAAGAGGGTCTAAGTTCGTGCCCCTCAAGTAGGTGATAATATGGCTTATACATATAATATAGGTGATGAAGCGGACTTTGCAAAAGCAAGGGTTGAGGACATTAACGCTTCATACAAAGACCTTACTGAAGTGTGCCATAATATCAGGATGAGGCCCGCGGATGCAGCAGTGGAAATCCTCGAGGAAGCAAAGGCAAAGAAGAGGCCGATTAAATACAGGTCTCACAACACCAGGATGGCGCACAGGAAGGAGCTCCAGGGCCAGAAAGGCCGCTGGCCGGTAAAGTCTGTGGGCATTGTGCTCAAGTGCCTGCAGTCTGCAATTGCAAATGCGCGCGAGAAAGGGCTTAGTGAGGAGCTCGTGGTTGTGCACGCATCCGCGAACAAGAAGCGCTCATATATGCGCTACGCTTCAAAGGGAAGGCGGAACATCTCCAAGCTGGAAACCGCACGCGTTGAGATTGTGCTCAAAGAAAAGGTTGAGGGCAAGAAAAAGAGGCTCGAGCAGGAAAAGAAGGCTGCTGAAGAGAAAAAGAAGGCTGACGCTGCAAAGAAAGCTGAAGAAGCGAAGAAAGCTGCTGAAGCTAAGGCAGCTCCTAAGGCGGAAGCAAAGGAGAAGGAAATAAAGCCTGCACCTGAAAAGCCGGAGGTTGCACCTGCTCCAAAGCCTGAAGAGAAGGAGGCTCCAAAAAAAGAGGAAAAGCCTCCTGAAAAAGGGGCTGGTGCTCCAAAATCCGAAGCAAAACCAGAGCCTAAGGAGAAAGAAGCCAAGACCGAAAGGAAAGGGGCTGAACCCAAAAAAGAGGAACCGGGAAAGGATACTCCAAAAGCTGAGTCAAAACCTGAACCGAAAACCGAGGGCCCGAAACCGGAAAAAAAGGACACGGGAAAAGATGAGGTGGCATGATGGCAATTGAAGGAAAATTCATAGACAACCCAATCGAAAGGTACAAAGTGATGAAGTTCCTTGAGAACGAGCTTGACCGCGCAGGGGTTGCCAACATTGAAATCCAGAGGACTCCTGTGGTGACAAGGATTGCAATCGAAGTCCTTAACCCCGGAAGAGTAATCGGCAAGAAGGGAAAAACAATTAATGCGCTTACCGAAACCCTCAGGAAAAAGTTCAAGCTGGACAACCCGCAAATCAGCGTTGTTGAGGTGAAAAATCCCACACTTGAGCCCAGGCTTGTGGCAAAGAAAGCTTCAAAATACATAGAAATGGGCAAAAAGGTAAGGGCAGTGCTGCACTTCCTGCTCAAGGACATCATGAGGAACGGGGCGCTTGGAGCAGAAATAGTTGCCTCAGGGAAAATCGGGGCGAAGGGAGCAAGGAGCAAAAGCCTCAGGGTTGCAGATGGGTATATCCCGAAAGCAGGGGAGCCTGCAAGGCTTGTTGATGAAGCCCATGTTTCTGCAAATACAAAGTCAGGGATTATTGGGGTGCTTGTGAGGATTGCACCTCCTGGAACAGTATTCCCGGACAAGCCTGAGAATTCCACAGTTGAGTCAAGGCTCAGGCAGGATGAGAGATACGTGAAAAGGGAGCGTGACTATGGGGGGAGGAGAGAAGGCGGGTACAACCGTGACAGGGGGCGCCCACCGCGCAGAGAGGAAAAGAAGCCAGGGCAGCCAGTGGAAAGAGTGCAGGGCCCCCCAAAGGATGCAAAGGCTGGGGCGCCTAAGCCTGAAGCCAAGAAAGAGGCAACTCCGGCTAAAGAGGAAAATCCTGCAGAAAACAAGGAGGCGAAATAGATGGCAGTATACAGGATTTCAGAGCTCAGGGGATTAAGCGAAGCAGAACTCGAGAAAAAACTCGAAGAGCTGAACCTTGCACTTCTGGAAGGCGGACCGGAAAACCCGAAAAAGAACCGCGAGATAAGGAAGGCAATTGCAAGGATACTCACGCTCAAGAATGAAAAGAAAAAAACATAAAAGAGGTAAAAAAATTGGCAGAAATATGTCCGAAATGCGGCATGATAACGGATCTCTGCGCTTGCGAGATCCTGGATAAGGAAGAAGTAACCAAAATCCGAGTGTACGTCACCAAGGCCAAGTTCAGGAAGCTGGTGACAGTGGTTGAAGGCATCGACAAGAACAGGTTAGCCGAAGCGGCAAAATCCCTCAAGAATGCACTTGCATGCGGCGGGAGCGCAAAGGAAGGCGCAATCGTGCTGCAGGGAAACCACAAGAAGAAAGTAAAGGAAATTCTTGTGAAGATGGGATACCCCGGGGAGAACATCGAAGTTGAGTAGATGCACCGGATTGAAGAATTCATCGGGAAGCCCCTGGTGGTTCTTGAAAGCGCTGCAGAAAGCTTTCGGGGTGCCGAAGGAAAGATAGTGGATGAAACCAAGAACAGCTTCGTAATCGAGGCGCAGGGAAGGGAAAAAAGAATCCCAAAAAAAGGCTGCGTTTTCAGGATTGCGGGGAAGCTGGTTCGCGGTGATGAAATAATGTTCAGGGCCGAAGACCGGCCGAGAAAACTCAAGAAAAAAATAAGGTGATGATATGGCTGAAGCAAAAGGCAACAAGCAGAAACGCCCCATCTCCTCAAGGGGAGCAAGGATTGTAGGCAGGGTTGTCAGTGACAAGAATAAGAAGACTGTAGTGGTAGAAAGGGACCTCATGAAGAAAATAAGCAAATACAAGAGGATGGCAAGGGAAAGATCCAGGGTGCAGGCCCACAATCCGGATGAGATTGAGGCGAAGGTGGGGGACATTGTCAGGATTGGCGAGACCCGCAAAATCAGCAAAACAAAATCATGGATTGTCCTTGAAGTCATTTCAAAAGCAGAAGAGGTGGGCGCATGAAGGGCCTTGGCTCGCATATCCCAAAAACCCTTACCCTGGGGAGCAGGCTGCTCTGCCACGACAATTCAGGAGCAAAGCTGGTGGAAATCATAGGGGTTTCCGGTTACAGGGGTGTGCGCGGAAGGAACCCCCACGCCGGAGTTGGCGACACAATAATTGCCGCGGTAAAAAAGGGGAAGCCTGACATGGTAAAGAAAAAGGTCAAGGCAGTAATCGTAAGGCAGAAAAAAGAGATACGGCGCCCGAGCGGCCTGAGGGTCAGCTTTGAGGACAACGCATGTGTCCTGGTGAATGATGAGAAGCTCCCTATAGGGACAGAAATCAAGGGGGTTGTTGCAAAGGAAATTGCAGAAAGGTTCCCCAAGGTCGCTGCAATAGCGCCAGGGGTAGTCTGAGGCGATATTCATGAAGAGAAGAAAGGAACGGAAAAAGAAATACTCCGGAAAAATGCATGAAAAAAAGGCATTGCTTAATGTGCATGTTGCAAAAGAGCTCAAGGAGAAAGTTGCAAAGAGGGCTGTGCTGGTTAACAAGGGGGACACTGTAACTGTGATGCGCGGCGCGCATAAGGGAAAGAGCGCAAAAGTGAAGAAGGTGAGCCATGCAAAAGGCCTCGTATACCTCGAAGGCATGACAATGAGGAACGCAAGGGGGGTTGAAAACATGGCACCGTTCCAGCCTTCAAACCTCAAGCTCACTGCTCTTAAGGAGAGCGAATACAGGAAGAAGTTTATGAAGGGTGAATAATATGGCTAAAAGAGGAAGGAAATCTCACACTAAAAGAATCGCAGCGCCGGATGCAATCCCGGTACAAAACAAAAAAGAGCAGACCTGGATTGCAAACACAAGCCCGGGGCCGCATCCAAAAAAGAAGAGCATGCCCCTTGTTGTGCTCCTCAGGGAAGTGCTCGGGGCAGCAGAAAGCTCCCAGGAAGCGAAAGCAATACTGAATGACAGAAAAGTCCTGGTTGACGGAGTTGCAAGGACAGACCATAAATTCCCAATTGGGTTCATGGACATTATCTCTATGCCTGCAGCTGATGCATACTACAGGATTGGGGTGAAAAGGGGCAAGCTTTCCCCTGAAAAAATAGGGAAAAAGGACGCAGAGGTTAAACTGCTGAAAGTAACCGGCAAGAACACAGTAAAGGGAAACAAAATCAGCATTGCCTTCCATGATGGCAAGAACCTGGTTGCAGACAACAATGTGAAGGTAGGGGACACTATCGAGTTTGACCTGAAGGAAGGAAAGCTGGCAAAGCTCCACAAATTCGGAAAAGGGGCAAAATGCATAATCACTGATGGAAAGCACTCTGGGACTGAGGTAGTTGTGGAAGACATCTACCCGAATGAAGAGGGCAGGCCGGCAGAAGCGCTCGTTGGCTCCGGGGAAGGGGAAACCTTCAGGACGCTCGCAGGATACCTCTTTGTATTGGGCGGACAAGCTGAACTAGAAAACAAGAAAGAAGAGCCTGGAGGTGGCTGAGGATGGCGGAGAAAAAAGAAAACCCGATGAGGGAGATTATCATCGATAAGGTCACTGTGAACATGGGCGTAGGGGAACCGGGAGAGCCGCTTGAAAAGGCAAAAAAGCTCCTTGAGACCCTGAGCGAGAGCACAGCAGTGGAAACAAAGGCAAGGGACAGGAACCCTACATTCAAGCTGAGGAAGGGGCTTCCCATAGGGGTAAAAACAACCCTTAGGGGAGAAGGGGCAGCGGATTTCCTTGCAAAGGCGCTTGCAGCAAAAAAGAAAATCCTGAAGGAAAGCAACTTTGACAGCAGGGGCAACTTTTCCTTTGGGGTAAGGGAATACATTGATTTCCCGGGGGCAAAATACGACCCAACAATCGGGATGCTTGGGTTCGATGTATGCGTAACCCTCATACGGAGGGGGGAAAGAGTGAAGAGGAGGATACTGAAAACATCAAAAGTAGGCAATGCCCACCTGCTCAAAAAGGAAGACGGGATTGAATTTGCAAAAAGCAGGTTTGATGTGACTGTGGAGTGATATTATGTCTAAGATTCCAGCTAACGAAAAATACAAGGGAAAAGGAAAGCGGAAGTGCAAAATATGCGGAACCGCAAAAGCGGTAATCAGGAAGTACGACCTATATATATGCAGGCGGTGCTTCAGGGAAGTCGGTGAATCAATCGGCTTCAGGAAATACTAGGTGAGCCAGATGTCATTAGACCTTTTGGGAGACGCGATGAACACAATCAAGACCCATGAGAACGCGGGTGTGGAAGAATGCAGCGTTCGCGCATCCAAGCTAGTGGGGGAGATACTCAAGCTCTTCAAAGAGCATGGATACGTTAAGGAATACTCTTTCAAGGATGACGGAAAAGGAGGCAGATATGTCATTAAGCTCGGGGGGCACATAAATGACTGCGGCGTAATAAAGCCCAGGGTGCCTGTGAAAAAAGGCGAATGGGCAAAGGTTGAGCAGATGCACATTCCAGGAGTAGGCGTAGGGATAATTGTGGTTTCAACCCCGCTTGGAGTGGTTACAAACCGTGAAGCCCAGGAAAAGCAGATTGGTGGAAGGCTGCTTGCATTTGTATATTAGGATATTAATGGAGTGATTTGGATGATAGAGGTAAAAATACCTGCAGGTGTGACCGTTGCCGTGGAAGGAAACAAGGTAACGGCCAATGGGCCCAATGGGTCTATTGAGAGGGAGTTCAAAGGAACCCGCCTTGACCTCAGGCTCGAAGGAGAAACCCTTTTCGTAAACGGAAAGGGGAAAGCAATCGAGCACACCGTAAGGGCCCACCTCACCAATATGTTCAAAGGTGTTACAGAGGGCTTTACGAGCAAGATGAGGATAAGGTACGCACACTTCCCAATTAGCGTGGAAGTGAAAGGGAAGGACATCATAATCAAGAACTTCCTGGGAGAAAGAAAACCGAGAAAGACCAAGGTGCACAGAAACGCAAAGGTCGAAGTGAAGGGGCAGGACGTTACAATCTCCAGCCCGGACAAGGAGGCAGTGGGGCAGACTGTTGCGAACATAAGGAAGATAACAGAGATAAAAAGCCACGACTGCAGGATATTCCAGGATGGGATTTACCCTGTAAAGGAGTGAGGTGAGATTCATGGCTGAAAAGAAACCGGAAAGCAAAAAGGAAGCACCAAAGAAACCCGCTGCCCAGGAAAAGGGCCAGAAGAGGAAGAAGGTGCCGCTCAAAAAGAAACCCAAGAAAAAGTTCACTGTGCCCAATTCCACAGGAAAAAGAAGGATGAAAAGCGTCAAGCCCAGATGGAGAAGGCAGACCGGGATTGACAACAAAAAAAGGATACGGAAGGCATTCATGGGAAAGAGCCCTCGCATAGGGAACAAAAATGCGGCAGAAGTGCGGGGCATGCACCCGCTCGGGCTCCCTGAGCTTCTCGTGAACAATGCAAAAGAGCTTGAGGGCGCTGAGAACGTGCTTGTGAGGATTGCCTCAAAAGTAGGAAAACGGAAAAGGGCAGAGATAGTTTCAAAGGCAAAAGAGATGAATCTCAGGGTCCTGAATGAAGGGGTGAAAAAATGACCGCTACTACCGTAAAAAGGCTGGCCGCAGATATCCTGAAAGTAGGAAGGAACCGAATCAGGATAAAAGAAGGCGAGTATGCACGCGCAATGGAAGCACTTACCCGCGAAGATGTTAAGGGCCTTATTGAAGATGGGGCAGTCTACAGCATCAGGTACGTGGGGCCAAGGACAAAGCCTGAGAGGAAAAGGAAGGGCCCTGGCAAAAGAAAAGGCAAAAAATACTCGAGAAAGGGAAAGAAGGAAACATGGATGGAGAGAATCCGCTCCCAAAGGAAATACCTTGCAGAGCTCCTGAAGAGCGGGGAAGTCCCTGCAGAATACAAGAGAAAGGTCTACCTCAAAATAAAAGGCGGGTCTTTCAGGGGAAAGCAGGCACTGGTCAATTACCTCAAGGAAAACGACATGTATGTAGAGAAAATGAAGGCAGAGGCAAAAAAGGCAGAAGAAGTTCCCTCCCCCAAAAAAGCGGTCCCGAAAAGGGAATCTGCTGCTAAAAAACCGGTGAAGAAGGAAAAGAAGCCGGAGAAGAAGTGATAATATGGCTAAAGCAAAAGGACCAACATATGTTGTCCCGTTCAGGAGAAGAAAAGAGAAATCCACAAACTACGAGAAAAGGCTCGGCCTCGTTAAATCCGGGAAGCCCCGGATGGTTGTGAGGAGGAGCAACAGGCATGTGCTTGTGCAGCTTGTGGAATTCAACCCTTCAGGGGACAAAGTGCTCATATCAGTGAACTCAAAGAAGCTCAAGAAATTCAAGTGGGCTTCCAGGAGAAATCTGCCTACCGCATACCTTGCTGGGTTCTATGCAGGAGTGCTCGGGAAAAAGGCAGGGATAAAGGAATTCGTTCTGGATATCGGGCTGGTGCCCCCCGTTGTTGGTGGGCTCCCCTTTGCTGCGCAGAAAGGCGCGGTGGATGCAGGGCTCAAGAGCCCGCATGGGGAGAATATTGTGGATGATGGCAGGGTGAAAGGCGCGCATATTGAAGCGCTCGCGAACTCTCTTTCAGAAGCAGAGTACAAGAAAAGATTTGCATCTTACTTGAAGGAAGGGTTTGACCCAAAAAAATTCACTTCGCTGTTTGAGAGTGCGAAGGAGGCAATAAGCAAGGAGTGATACTATGGCAAGAAGGAGAAGGAGAGACGAAAGGGTAAGGATGCTGGACATTGATGCATGGGCGCCCAAAACAGAAATAGGAAAACTCGTAAAAAACAAAGAAATCGCTACCATTGAAGAGATATTCAACAGGGGAAAGCCCATACTTGAACCGGAAGTTGTGGATGCCCTGCTGCCTGAGCTTGAAGCAGAGACGCTTAGTGTAAGCCCCACACAGAGGACCACAGATTCGGGAAGGAAGATGAGTTTCAGGGTTATTGTGGTGCTCGGGGACAAGAAAGGCCATGTGGGGATAGGAGTTGGCAAAAATGACGAAGTGAAACCGGCAATCGATTATGCGATGCTGGATGCGCGCAAGAACCTGATTTCAGTAAAAACAGGGTGCGGCTCCTGGGAGTGCAAATGTGGGACCCCGCACTCAATCCCGCGGGAAGTGAGGGGGAAATATGGAAGCACTGAAGTTGTGCTGAAGCCTGCGCCGAAAGGCCTTGGGCTTGCAGCCAATTCAGTAGTGAAAAAAGTCCTTACGATCGCAGGAGTAAAAGATATCTGGAGCTTCTCCAGGGGCTCAACCGCAAACGTTTACAACATGGCAATGGCAACAATGGATGCACTGAACTCGCTTAATAGCATGAAGCCTCAGCCGGGTGATAAAGTATGAAGATTGCAGTGGTCAGGATAAGGGGAATAAGGAATATCTCCCCGAAAATAAAGAAAACCCTTGAGCTGCTCAACATAGAGAGGGTGAATAATTGCATTGTGCTGGATGATACGCCCCAGAACATGGGCATGGTAAAAGTTTGCAAGGATTACGTTGCTTATGGGCCGGTCTCTGAAAATGTGCTCTTTGAGCTCCTAAGGAAAAGAGGGGAAAAGGGAGGAAGGATGCTCAGGGAAGTGATGGAAAATGAAGAGATAAAGCAGGCTGCCCAGAAAATCATGCATAAAGAGAAAGTAAAGGATTTTGTGGACCCTGTGTTCAGGCTCCACCCTCCCAGGAAAGGCTACAAAACGATTAAAAAGCCGGCACCCGAAGGGGACCTGGGAAAAAGGGAGGACATGGACTCACTCCTCAAGAGGATGATGTAGAGGTGATTCTCATGCCAGAAAGGAAAAAGAGAAAGATTGGGAAACACCGGGGCTCGCGGAGCTGCGGGACCGGCAATACAAAAAACAAAAGAGGCTCTGGAAACAGGGGAGGAGTTGGGAATGCCGGCCTCCATAAGCATAAATGGAGCTGGGTTACTGCAAATGACCCTGACAGGTATGGCAGAGAAGGGCTCAAGAGGAGAAGGCCCAAGGGCAAAGCGATAAACCTTTACGAGATTGATTCCCTTGCTGAAAAGCAGGGCAAAAAAGAGCTTGAATTCGAAGGGAAGGTGCTTGCAACCGGAAAAATAAACCACCCTGTTGCGGTAAAGGCACTTTCCTGGAGCGCCAGGGCCGAAGAAAAGATAAAGGCTGCAGGCGGAAGCATTTCAAAGATAGAGTGAACTTATGGGAGCAATCCTAGAGTTTGGCCACAGGATAGCAAAGATGCTTCCTGAAATTAAGCCCCCGGTAAGGCCACCGGATACAAAAGAGAGGTTTATGTGGACAGGCGTAGCCTTGTTCCTCTTCTTCTTGATGTATAATGTCGTGGCATTTGGGGCCAAAGATGTTGGGGGGCAGTTTGATTTCCTGCAGATGATTACCGCATCAAACTTCGGGAGCCTCCTTACCACAAGTATCGGGCCAATCGTGTTGGCCAGCATTTTTCTACAGCTGTTTTCAGGGGCAGGGATTATTGACCTGGACCCGAAAAACCCAAAAGAAAAGGCAAAATTCCAGGAACTCCAGAAAGTCCTTGCAATAGTCATTGCGCTTGTTGAGGCAACAATATTTGTGATGACAGGCAGGGTACTGCTTGCAGATGGGCTTGACCCGTCTCTTGCGATGCCCCTTGTAATCTTCCAGATTGCCCTTGGTTCAGTCATTGTCCTCTATCTGGACGAAGTGGTGACCAAATACGGGATTGGAAGCGGAATCAGCCTTTTCATTGCGGCGGGTGTTTCGTTCTCGATCATTGGTGGCACAATAGGCCTCATCTTTGGGGAAACAGGAGTGCTGGGAGTGATTGCAGGTGGGGGCGCAGAAGCAATCCCGGGTGCGCTGATTGTGCTTGCCCCCATACTGGTTACTGCTGTAGTGTGGTATGCAGTATCTTATGGGGAGGGGATGAAAGTGGAGATTCCTCTTGCCTACCAGCGTGCGAGAGGGCTTAGCCCAAAGCTTCCGCTGAACCTTTTCTACCTTTCAAACATCCCTGTTATTTTTGCGAGTGCCCTGCTCATGAACGTGCAGCTTTTCGCGGTCGGGCTTGCAGGGGTCAACGTGGATATTGGCGGCTTCAATATAATTGAGGCGCTGGGATATGTGGATGCGAACAACCAGCTTACGGACGGGCTGCTTTACCTTATTACCCCAATATATGGCGGAGGGCAAAACACCCTTGCGCATATCAATTTCATATTGAATGGTGTGACCCCAGTGTTTGGGATACCTGAATGGGTGCATGCAATAGTGTATGTGCTGTTCCTTGCATTTGTATCTGTAGTGTTTGGTAGGTTCTGGGCAGAGACTTCAAACATGGACACCAAGGGGATGACTGACCAGCTTATCCAGTCCGGGATGCAGATTCCGGGGTGGAGAACAGACAGGAGGATGCTGGAAAAAATACTGGACAAATACATCCCTCCTCTTATATTCCTGGGCTCATTCCTGGTTGGGCTGCTTGCAGGGCTTGCAGACCTTACCGGGGCGCTTGGTACAGGGACTGGTATTCTGCTTACTGTGAGCATCCTTTACAGGACATACCAGCAGATGGAGAGGCAGAAGATGCTGGAAAACACCCCGTTCCTTAGCGGGATTCTAGGAAGGTGAATAAGGATATGATAATAGTGATGGGGCTTCCCGGGGCAGGAAAAAGCACCGTAATGAAAGGCGTTTCCGCAGATGTGAAGATGCTTAACTACGGGACCCTGATGTTTGAAATTGCAAAGGAGAAATTCGGGATTTCAAACAGGGACAAGATAAGAAAGCTCCCGGTTGGGCAGCAGAAAGAAGTCCAGGCTGCAGTTGCAGAGAAGCTTTCTTCTGAGAGCGGGAAGGTGGTGCTGGACACGCACTGCTCAATCAAAACTTCGAAGGGATACTTCCCGGGCCTTCCGTTTGAGCTGCTTTCAAAGCTGGATGTAGAGGCACTTGTGCTCATTACTGCAAAGCCCGAGGAAGTTTTTGCAAGAAGGCAGAATGACCCTACACGTGACCGGAAGGACGATGTTAAGCTTGAAGATGTGCAGGAGCATGACGACATGAACAGGGCCCTCCTTGCTGCTTATGCAGCCCATAGGGGATGCCCTGCAAAAATAATATACAATGCACAGGGGAAGATGGAAGAGGCATCTGCGCAGCTTCAGGCTATTTTGGAGTGATTATTGTGATTCCTACAGAGCTTTACTTTTGGTTTGTTACCCTTTGCGGGCTCATCTACTCGGGCATAACCCAATTTGTGAGGGGAAAGCTGGTGGACATGAAGCGCATGAAAGAAATCCAGAAAGAGCTCAACAAGCTGAACAAGGAATACATTGAGGCAATGAAGAAGCAGAATACGAAAAGGATGGATGAGATAAAGGCAAAGCAGGACAAAATCATGCCTGAATTCAATGGAATGATGGGGGGGCAGTTGAAGGTAATGCTCGTAATCATTGTAATATTCATGAGTTTCATGTGGTTCCTTGGGGCAATTGACCCGTATGTGGGGGACGATGTGGTTGTTGAGCTTTCTGCAGAGGGAGATGAATGGTGCGGGGATATCCCGCTTTCCGGGGAAGCTGGCCCATGGTATGTGGGCGTGAAAGCATTTGAGGGGGACTCCCAGACTGCAGAAAACGGAACGATAATATATTATGGGGTTGAGGGCTCTAGCTATCTGCCTTCGGGTACGATTAGCGGCGCGCAGATGAATGTTTTTTCAGACAAAGGCTCATATGAGCAGAACGATGATGCTGTTGTGTGCGCGGTGCCTCCTGCATATAGCACCCGCGTTGTTGCAACTGCAAACAGTGGAACCTGGTTCCACATAAAGCTCCCATTTGAAATACCGGTCTTCAACACAAGAACGCTAAACGGTGCGAACATCTGGTTCATACTTGTTGCGATTGTGGGTGGGCTGGGCCTGACAAGAGTAAAGAATGCAATTATGAAGTAGGTGAGATTATGCCAAACACAAGAAACAGGTCAACTTCAATGAAGAAGATTAAAAGAAGGGCCCCCTCCGGGGAAAGCAGGGAATACTACGAAAGAAGGAAAAAGGGCGCGAAAAAAGCGCACTGTGCAATCTGCAAAGCAAAACTGCTTGGGGTGAAAAAGACCGGGGCAAAGAGCACAAAGAAGCCGGAGCGCAAATTTGGCGGGAACCTCTGCCACAAGTGCCAGGCAAAAGTAGTTGTTGAAGCCGCACGTGTAAAAGAAGGGGCAAAAAGCATTGAAGATGTAGACATTATCTACAGGAAGCATGTAGAGGGGATACTTGAATGATAATAGCTGTTTCCGGGCTTTCCGGAAGCGGGAAGAATACCTTTGGGAAAGCATTGGCTGAAGAGCTGGGGTACCATGTGGTGTGCCCTACATTCAAGGACCTTGCGGAAAAAGAGGGGGTTTCCCTACTGGAATTCCAGAAAAAGGCAGGAAAAATGCCTGAAATAGACAGGAAATTTGATGAGATGCTGAAGGAAAAGGCATCCGAAGGGGAATGCGTGGTTACTACCTGGCTTGGCCCGTGGATGGTGGATGCGGACTTCAGGGTCTGGGTGGATGCGCCCCAGGAAGTGCGTGCAAAAAGGCTTGCGGAACGGGACGGGTTTTCATTTGAGGATGCCTTGGAGCACATAAAGCAGAGGGACGCGGACAACCGGGCGAGGTACCTGAAGCTTTACAATATAGACATAATGGAGCATGGAAAGTTTGATTTGGAAATAAGCTCCGAGGAGAATAGGCCTGAGGAGATGGTGAAGATTGCCATCCGGGCGCTTAAAGAGAAAGGACTATTAGGTGAGATTTATGGCAGCAATTGAAGAAGGAAGGATTTGCGTTAAAAAAATGGGAAAAGATTCCGGAGAAGAAGTGACAATCAGCAAAATTGTTGATGATAATTTTGTGATGGTCAAGGATGCAAAAGGGAAGGAGAGCAAAGTAAGCATAAGGCACCTTGAGCCAACCTCCCGCAAGGCGTAAGCTTATGGACGTGCCGGAACTCCTGGATTCAGGGGTTGTGGTGCTGGACAAGCCCTGCGGCCCGGTGAGCCATGAGGTTACATCCTGGGTAAAGAAACTTCTTGGGGTTAAAACCGGGCATGCAGGAACCCTTGATCCGGATGTATCAGGAGTACTTCCTGTAGCTCTTGGGAGGTCCACCAAACTTTTGAAATATATTGCAGGGAAACGGAAGACCTATGTGGGCATCTGCAAATTCAGGAAGGAGCTTAAGCAGGAGCAGATCGAGGATGCATTCTCCAAGTTTAGGGGGGAGATTGAGCAGACTCCTCCCCTTATCTCTGCAGTTAAACAGGTGAAGAGGAAGCGGTTTGTGCACGCTCTTGAGATTCTGGAAATAGAGAGGAAGCGGGTGCTTTTCCGTGCTACTGTGGAGGCAGGAACGTATATCCGCACTTTATGCGAGGATATTGGGGCGGCTGCAGGGACTGAGGCATTTATGGAGGAATTGAGGCGGACTGCTGTAGGGAGAATTCGTGAGGGTGCTGCGCACACCATGCAAGTGCTTGCGGATGCGCACTGGCTCTGGAAAGAGAAGAAGGACGATTCATTGCTTATGAAGTGCATTGTGCCTGTGGATAGCCTGCTGCATTTCAGGAGAGTATATGTGCATGAGAATGCTGCAGAGAGCCTGGGAAAGGGGGCACAATTAATGGCCCCGGGGCTTGCGGCTGCTGAGCCGCTTATACGGAAAGGCGAGAAGGTTTCTATTTATACTGCAGACAGGCACGTGTTTGTGGGGGTGGGCGTTGCGCTTTTTGACGGGGGAGAGATGAATGATAAAACACGTGGAAAAGTTGTGAAATCCGAGAGAATCCATTTCAGGGCCTGATTTCCTTTTCTGCAAGCTCCTGCCATTTTGAGTATATCTCTTTTTTTGTGCCGTTCCGTTCCTTGAGCGAGACTGTGGCGGTTTCATCCTGGATTACTTTGGCGAGAGTTCCTTCAATTGGAATCTCGTGCAGAAACAGCCAGTTGACCATTTCCAGGTCCATCCCTCCTGTGCGGTTCTGGAAAACATCCAGGAACTCAGCCTGTTCGTGCTCTGAACCAGTGGATGGCCACCCGATTTCAGTAAACGCTATTGGTTTGGTGGTGTAGTTGCCTGCCCTGCGGTAATATCCGGATGGGATTTCCTGTGGGGAGCTGTAATGCTTCCAGGGATAGGTAGTAAGACCTATAAGGTCCGAGCGGTTGTCAAACTTCTCCAGCATTCCCCATTGGCTGTTGTCTATGAGGTGGGTGTAGGAGAAAACCACGAATACTTTTGTTTCAGGGGAAACTTTCTTGATTTCTGCATATGCTTCATCATAAAGCGTAATATAATGGGGGAGGTCTTCAGGGTGCAGGTAAAAATAATCATTTACTTCATTCCCAAGTGAGAAATATTTGGGCCTGAACTCTGCTGCAAGGCTTTTTGCTTCATTTATCCAGGCTTTGCGGAACTCGGGGTCTGTAATGTTTGCTGCAGTGTGATTGGGCCAGCATATTCCATATTGGAGGCCTTTTCCGGAAGATTTGTGTATTGTGGCGAAATTAAGGGTCAACACTGGCTCCATGCCGTTGCTCCGGGCCGCTTCCACCACCCTGGTCTGCCTGAGCCTGCTGCACTGGCCAATGCAGTTCGGGTCGCTCCATACCATCATCACTTCCCCCAGCCGGCCTGCTTCTTCATATGCAGCAACAATGTCTTCAAACGAAGTTTCAGGCTGGTTTTTTGGAGAAGGCACTAATCCAACATAATAAGGCCGGGTAGCATTCTCCTTAGTTTGGGGCAACTCTTCAGCTGGCCCCGGGCATCCGGAAACAAAAAGCAGCATAAGTATGATCAATAAGGGCATGAGCCGCATGGGAAGGGGTTGAAGGGTAAGGAATAAAAAGAAATTGGACATGAATAGCTATACACTTTTTGCGGAGATGGCAGAATCTGGTTATCGCGCACGCCTGGAAAGCGTGTGCCTTCACGGGCTTGGGAGTTCAAATCTCCCTCTCCGCGTAGCGCAGAGAAGCGGGAGGGGAACTAATCGTAGCGAAGCGAAGATTAGTCAGACCCTCTCCGCATCAACTTTTATGCTGTTTTACTTCGTGTATAAAATTTGACAAAAACGCCGTTTTGCGCTACTCTTTTACTTGAACAGGGTTGGAATCTGTTGAGGGTTCCCAGGTTTCGGAAAGGGTTTCCAAAATAAATGGGTGGGGGTTCAGGACCATGGACTCAAGTTGTTGAGGGCTTGAGGATTCAAGCTGGACTCTGCGTTCTTTGAGGCGCGCTGCGATGTTTCCAATGGGGGAATCGGTTGCAAGAACATAGGTTTCAAGCACCATGAAGCTGGGGACAAAAGTTGCATAAGAGGCAACATTGCTGAAAACTTGGGAGA
>WJMK01000040.1 GCA_014727975.1 Microcaldota archaeon
CAGGAGGATATTTGAGGTGTATGATGAGTATGGGGTGGAATACCAGAAGACATTCTACCAGGTTATACACCCGTACAGGCTGGAAGTGGGGCAGGCGGAGAGGATACAGCAGGCGGCGATAGTTGCTTATTTAAGGTCCAAGTTCAGGGCGCTGAAGCCCTATCCTGGGGTAACATCTACCCTGCGGAAGCTTAAGAAGAAAACACAGATAGGGATAGTTACGGACGCCCCAAGGAACAAGGCGTGGATGAGGCTGGTGCTTTCCAGGCTGGACAACCTGTTTGAAACTGTAGTTACTACGGATGACACCCGAAAAAAGAAGCCGCACAGGGCGCCGTTTGAAAGCGCATTGAGGAGAATTAGGATTGATGCAGAAGATGCGCTTTTTGTGGGGGACAATAATGACAGGGATATGCTGGGCGCAAAAAACCTTGGGATGAAAGTATGTTTGGCTAAATATGGGGAGAAATTCAAGAGAAATAAGAAAGTAAAGCTGGATTATGAGATTAAGGATTTCAGGGAATTGTTGGAGATAGTAAAATAGGGAAAGGGAAGAAAACAGGGCATGAAGAAAATTACTCTTCCTCTTCCGGCTTAATCTTTCCGGATTCGAATTTATTGCTGGACACAGTGTAATCAACATCAAGAATTTCCCCTTTTGGGCCAATCTTTATGCTGGAAATGTTTCCGTCTTTTTTAGGGGCGAAAAGCTCTGCGCCAAGAACCCTGGATATCCTTGCCCCTATCGAATATTCATTTCTTCCAGTGGAACAGGAAACAAGGATTACTGTTGGGTTTTTCGCAAAATAGCGCTTTAACCTGCTAAACATCTTCATGTCTGATGAAGTGATATTTGCTCTGCCGCCCTCTGATGAGCCCAAAGAAATTCCTCTAGTGCTCCCGTGGCCACCGATAAGCAAGGCATTTATGGTTCCCCCTAAAGAAAACCTCCCAAAGCTGTTTTTATGCGGGGACAGGAAGTGCCTTATCCTTTCAGGGATTTCATTATCGCGGTTAACTTCTATCAAAAATATTTTGTGGGATTTCAGCAATTGCAGCAGTATCTTTGCATCTGAATAAAAGGCCCCATTCCAGTCATGCTTATTGTATATCACAAATGCGATTGGTGAATTCTTCTTATAATGCGGGTAATCAGAAAAAAACAAATTTATCAGAAGCTCCTCTGGATATCTTCCAAAATACTCCAATCCATACTCCTTATGCAACAAGATAGTACGTTTTTCTCCGATGGTCTCCACCGCATATGCAAAATTCAGGCATATTTCGGGGTTTTTGTAACCGGCACCGGATTCTTTGGCAATATGCCTTGCATGCCTGAACTTTTCCGGGAAAGAACGGTCATCAGCAAATATGCCTTGTTCTGCAATGACAGAAAGAAGGGAAAACATGCTTTTTGGGCGGACTCTCCTTTGCCCAAGGAGGAACCTGAAATTATCCAACGAAACTTGGGGGTTTTTTGAGTTTTCCATTAGTGTGGAAATACTTCTGAACATCTCTGCCCTGGCTTTCCAGCCGCGCTTGCGCATTACTATCTTGGACAATTCACCAAACTCCTCAAAAATCCCAGGAGAAATTTTTTCAGTTTTTACGAGTGTTTCTAGGGCATAAACTGCTGTCCCGGAATCCTTCCTTGCCTTTTTCAGCAAAAACCTGAAGCTGTTCCCGAATTCAGCTACTGTTTCACGCCCAACTCCCTTGGTGAGGGCCAGGGCGTAGATTGCATTTGCCGCATGAGGAGCATCATTGCTTGCATTGCGTAAGGAGAATTTAAGGAGCTTAAGGACATCTTCATAATGCCCTGTGGCAGCCAGTGCATTGGCAGCATCAGGTAAACAGGTTGACAAATTGGTTTTTTTAAATGCCGAAAAGAGTTGGTCCAGGTCCTCCAGCATATCAACAAATAAATACACACCGCTTAAGTTCCGGAAATTCCTGCCTTTTGAGATTATCAGGGCAGATTCCAGGAAATCCTCAAGTGCACCATAACGGGAAGCGTATTTTTTAAAGTGCTTGCGCAATGCAGATGAAGCACGAGAATCAAAAAACTCCAGGGAATATATTCCTGCAAGGTGCTTGAGGGCTAACTTCGAAGAAGAATTGGCACTATGGTCTGAACCGATAACGATTCTCAATTCGGAAACAAGGTCCTCAAACATCTGTTCGCTGAAATTTGGGTTCGTAAAAGAATTCAGCATTACAACTGCGGCATCTTCCTTTCTTGCCCCGAGATATAACATTCGGGAATTGGTGAAAGGCAGATCTTTTCCGTATCTCTGTACCTCCTCTTTAAGTTTAGCCCGTACCATCTGCCCAACGCGCTCTGAGAACAATTCAAAGGTTTCATCCATCACAGCAAATATTTCGGAATGGCAGATTTTTCTTCTAGAAAGCCCATGAAATGCATTGAGAACAAATAGTTTTTCTTCCCTTGGCATATAGCCTAAAACGCCCCTGCCATCAAAAAAGCGCTTCATCTCTTTGAGAAATTCGGGGGAATATGCGTCACTCCGGAAGATGGATACGGTGTTGCGCAAAATGTCCAGCCCTTCCTTCTCCAGGTGCGGCCCCCCTTCAACCATGTCCAATAAAATGTCAAGTTCCTGAGCGCCAACCTTGGGGCACCTGAACAAACGTTCAAGAGTGTACAACGCTTTTTTGGAGCCAACCAGGCCCTCAGTTCTCTCTAGAACTGAACATATCAGATTGCAGGATTTCTGGAGGTGGTTTTTGCGCAGGTTGCTGTTTCCCATCAGGGCATCAAATACTTCGGAAGGCCAAAGTGCTGTCTTGTCCTGTTCCAGGTTAAATGGCTCTTCAAGCAGGTAAGCCTCATGTTCAGTGACTGAATATTTTTTGGAAAACTTTTCCCATCTTAAGTCCTTGGGAGGCTCAGGCTCCGCTTTTGGAAGTTCAGGGGCAAGGGGGCTGTCAGGTATTGCGGGTTCGGGGAGAGCCCTTGGTGCACATGACAGAGAAAGCATTCCTGCCAAAGCAGCACCTGCAAGTTTTCTCTTCATTTGCCTGGGCCTTCTGTTTATAAGGGGTTTAATTTGCTTGGGCTTGTCCGGCATCACATATTATTCTGCATAAAAACATTTTTAAACAATTTTAGAAACAGTATTCTCCCGCTTACCCAAAACCAAAATAAAAACGGGAGCATTAAATAAGGTTGCAATACCTAAAAGATGCACGGAGGAATGAATTTTATGGAAAAAAAGCAGCTTACAATGGGCGTAATAGGAACGTCCAACAAGGAAAATGAGAAGAGAGTTCCTATTGCACCGGCGGACATGCCCAAAATACCCAGGCAGCTCAGGGAGAGGATATTTGTGGAAAAGGGGTATGGAAAGCGCTTCCAGATGAGGGATGAAAAAATACGGGAGCTTTTTGGGGGAACAAAAAGCAGGGAGGAGCTGTTCAGGGACTGTGACATAATCCTTCTCCCGAAGCCAACAAAAGAGGACTTCCCCTCATTCAGGGAAGGACAGGTGCTCTGGGGCTGGCCCCATTGCGTGCAGGGGGAGGAAATCACCCAGCTGGGAATAGACAGGAAGCTCACATATATCGCATGGGAGGGGATGTTCTCCTGGAAAAACGGAGTAAGGGGGCTCCACACATTCCATGCAAACAATGAGATGGCAGGGTATGCAAGCGTTGTGCATGCGCTGCAGCTCGCAGGGATTACCGGGGATTACGGAAGGCCGAGAAAAGCGGCAGTAATCAGCTTCGGCTCAGTCGGAAGGGGCGCGGTACATGCGCTGCAGGGCCTTGGATTCAAGGACATTGCAATTTATACAAAAAGGCCAAAGTCGCAGGTTCAGGCGCCCATACCTGGAACCTGCAAGAGGCAGTACCGGGACCTGGGAGAAGGAAACGTGGCAGCAGTAAAGGAAAACGGGGAAGATGTCCCGATGGAAAAGGAGCTTGCAAAATATGATGTGATTGTGAATGCAATACTCCAGGACACTGACAACCCGCTCATGTTCATAAGAAACAAGGACATTGGGGAATTCAGGCCAGGGACCCTTATCGTGGATGTAAGCTGCGATGACGGGATGGGATTTGAGTTTGCGAAGCCAACCTCTTTTGAAAACCCCTCATTTGAAGTGGGGGAAGGGATAATTTACTATGCGGTTGACCACTCCCCAACATATTTCTGGAGAAGTGCATCAGAGGAGATAAGCACCGCCCTTTTGCCGTTTATTGAAACAGTTATGGGGGGCAAGGAGAGATGGATGGAAAACGAGACAATCAAAAAGTCCATTGAGCTGCTGGAGGGGGAAGTAAAAAACCCGAAAATACTGAGCTTCCAGAATCGCTCTGCAGAATACCCCTACCCAAAGCAATAGAGAATTCCGGGCGCTGCAGGGAAAGCGGCTAATTGGAAGCTGTATTTACAAGCGAGGTATAGCTCAGCCCGGTTCTGCCGGAATAATCGCGGTCCAGCAAAGCAAGGGAAACTTCCCTTACTTTATGCAGGAAGGCAGCATCTCCGCTCAAATCAAGGAGTTTTTCCCTGGAAAGCCCTAGCCTTTTTTCAAGCCCCGAGATTATCATTGCCGCGGCATTTGCATAAACCGAGCCCCGGCTTCCCTGTCGGCTGGCCTTGGAAATGAACGAGCGCAGGATTGCGCCTGTTTCTGATTCCGAAAATGCAAGGGAGGCAAGCTCTGCACGGTATTCCCCTAATCCTTCATCCTGGCTCTTGAGCCCAATGCAGGAATCAAATGCATGCTGCAGCTCGTGCTGCATAATCTGCTCGCTAAGATTGGTTACTAGTATCCTGTCCCTGAATGTGGAGCCTGAAAAGCCCCCAAGCGCACCTTGGTCCTCAAGAAGGAAGCCGTTTGCGCTTCCAAGGGAAAACGAATGGGTGGCCTCAAGCAGGGCACTTTTTCCTTCATGGTAAACGAGCCCAAGGGAAGCGAGATCGGAAAAATGCTTTGTTCTTAAATAATGGGATTGCTCGGAAAAAGTAAGGCAGGGGTCAAAAAAGCTCTCGAAACGCTCGTCTTCCCCTGCAACTGCAGCAAGCAACTTGGAAGGGGAAGAGGTTTTTATTATGGAAAGAATGGAAAGCATCTCTTCTATCGCTTTTGGCCTTGGGTCCTTTGCAAGCAGCCTGAGCCTCTTCCCAATCCTCTTTTTTGGAATGCTTTGGGGGCGCACGCCCTTGCGGTGCCTGAATGCAGCTAATTCTCTAGGAACTGGAGGGGTAGCCATATGGAATAGATTGTGTCTATAAGTGCTTATAAATGCATTGATTGCAGGAAAACAAGGAGGGGAACAACTCCATAAAACGGCCCAGTAGCTCAAAACCATGAGAATGGCCGGGTTCCTGTTTATTTTGCTGGTTGCACCTGGGCTGTTTTTCAATTTTTTACTGGAAATCAAAGGAATGCCTTGACCATCTCATTTTATATCCTGGCCCTAGAATAATATTTACAACAATTGCATGTGGAGGATTATGCCGGAGGTGGATGCCTCCATGTGCAAAAATGATTTGATGAATATGGCTACCCTGGATATTGTGCTTAAGGAAGGAACTGATTTTCCCTATGAGATGAGCCAGCAGGAAAAAAACAAATTGATGAGAGATGTGGTCCACAAGGTCAGAGTCAGCCTTAAGCTCAAAAGCCGGGACAAGATTACAATCCGCATAAGCAAATAGTCAGAATTTTGATGTGTGGGCGACTGGGAACCCCTTCCTCCTATCTTTTTCGCCTTCCACGGTATTTTGGAGACTGCTTGCGCCCGCCAGAACTATTCGGGCTTCCGAGCGGAGATTGCCTGTGCCCTGGGCCCCGTCCGCCGCCCGGAGGCTTTTGGCTCCTGCTGCCTCTGCACCTTCCCTTCCTGTTCCTATGGTTGGGCTTGCGGGGCTCATCGTAAGAAATTAAATTAATTACTTTGCCTTCTGCGCCCATGCGCCCTGTTCTTCCTACTCGATGCAAATGAGTTTCCTTGTTTTCAGCCTCATCAAAATTTACAATGAGGCCTACCTTGTCTATATGCAGGCCGCGGGCAGCAACATTGGTTGCGACCACTGTGGAGATTGATCCATTCTTGAATCCGGAAATTACGCGGTTGCGCTTATTCTGCTCCATATTTCCCTGAAGCATCCCAACTCCATCTATTTTCCTTTTCTCAAGCTTCCGCTTAAGCTTCAATACGCCATGCTTGGTGCGCATGAAAATGAGGGTCTTTACACCGCGGTGGGAATCAAGTATCCTGTGCAGGGTGGAAACCTTGTCCGCATGGGAAAGCTCAATATGCTCTTCATTTATTGTAGAAACAATCTCCTGGTCCCCAATCTCTATAAACTCGGAATTGGGCATGTAGCGCGAAACAATTCCTTCAATTTGCTTGTCTATTGTTGCGGAGAAAAGGAGGGTTACGCGCTTGCGGGGGAGTCGGGAAAGGATATCAAGCACTTCCTTCTGGAAGCCTATGTCCAGCATGTGGTCTGCTTCATCCAGCACAATCATGTTAAAATTGGAGAGGTCGACTCTCCTGCGGTTGCACAAATCCTGGAGCCTCCCCGGAGTTGCGACAAGGATGTCGTATTTCTTTTCAAGGTTCCGGAGCTGGATGGTTATTTTCTGGCCTCCGTATGCGGAACATGTCCTAAGGCCGTGTTTTGCGCCAAGCTCCTGCATTTCCGCACATACCTGGATTGCCAGCTCCCGGGTAGGGGTCAGTACAAGGGCTTTTGATGTAGAGCCGGAAATAACCCTCTCCACCAATCCGATTCCAAATGCTGCGGTTTTTCCTGTTCCGGTCTGGCTGCGCACAACAAGATTGGCCCCATTGATTATTTTGGGAATTGTCTTTTCCTGCACTTCCGTGGGCTGGGTGTAGCCGCACGCCTCTATTGCTTTCAGGGTTTTGCCTGAAAGCCCTAAATCTATGAATTTCATTAGCTCACTTCTGTTTTGAGAAATAGTCTAACCTGCTTTCTTCGCATTGCTTCTTAAACCGGGCGCATACTCTTGCCCTCCAGAAACAGTTTCTAAGTCTCTTTTATTGATTGTGTTTGTATGTGTTTATAAATGAGTGCTATGGGCAAAACGCCTAATATTCATCCTCTTTTGCAACATATCCGGATTTGTATTCCTCCACAACTGTGGGCTCTTCATCAGATTCCACTACAAAGCGTACCCTGCGCCGCATCCCCACTTCCGGGACAAACCGGGAAAGGAAATCCATGGACTTGGAATTGTTGCTCTCGCAGCCCACGTGGCTGTATTTCCTGTTCCCGAGCATCACAATCCGGTTGAACAAATGCCCTTCAAACGTTTTTTTCATGTGCCCCACCGGTTTTACTTTCAAAAATGAATGGAAGAGGTTATTTTTCAAGCTCCTTCAGCCGCTGCTCAATGTCCTTTTTCTCTGCATCAAGCTCCTTGAGCTCCGCTTTCAGAAAGGAAATCTCCTCTTCCCTTGAAGGGGTTGGGAGTGCCTGGGGTGCAGGACCATAATAAGGTCCGCCGTATCCGGCGCCCCTTCCGTATCCGCGGCCATAGCCACGGCCGTAGCCCCCTCCGAATCCTGCCCCCCTGCCGCAGGGGCCCATTCGCCTCCCGGTGAGGGAGCCGCGCCCAGTTGGTCCTGTTCCGTCTCTTGCTGGCATAACATTTCACCTCTTTTTTTGTTAAACTATATTGAATATATATTCATTAAAGCATATAAATGTTGTGGAGCAGGGGAAAGACTGCAATAAAAAAGCAAAACGCTTAATAGGTTGGGAAAGAGTTGGTTGCATGAAAAAGCTATTGTTTCTTGGGTTAATCTGCGCTTTTGCATTCATGCTTTTTGGATGTGCGGCGCCTATGGAAGACGAAGCAGCAGGGCTGCCGGAAGAAGTGGAAGAGCATGAGGAGTGTCCGCCTGGAGAAGAGGCAGCGCCCCCGATTAAAGAAGCCGAGCCTGAAGAAGGCCCGGAAACCGCTGAACCGGAAGAGGGAACTTCTGCGGAAGAAAAGCCACTGGGAATTATGTTTATGATTGAGTACCAGGACACTGTGGGGCTCTCCAATTTCGTGAACGAGATGGAAAAAAGGGAGATACCCGGGCTCCTGATGGTTACCCCTGAATTCGTAAATGCAAACTGTGAAGACATAAAAGAGTTAATCAGGCACGATGTAGAGATAGTTGCGTGCAACGTGGACGAGCCATTCTGGGATGTACCCTATGAGGAGCAGAAAGAAAGGATAGAGCAGATGACTACGGAGATAGAAAACTGCACGGGTGAACCGGTAAGAATAGTCTCCTCAAGGTATTTTGCATCCGATATGAACACGGTAAAGGCAGCGGAGGAGCTGGGGATCCCATATGTAACTGCAAGGGGGACAACAACCACAAAGGCAACAGTTTACCAGCCGGAAGGGTACAATGTAAGCATACTTTCGGTTTCAAACATCCCGCTGGTTACCTTTGAGTACGGAAGCCTCTGCGACTACTCGTTTTTTGAGAGGGCAGGGACTCCGGAGGACATGCGCGCAGAACTGGACAGGGCAGTGCTCCCCCTGAGCCAGAAGGAGAAGGAGAGGTATGGAGAGGTTGCAAGAGTGACCCCTGTTTCTCATACGCGCATCGGGGGATACCTGGAGCCCTGGATGGATATGTGGCTTGGATTCTGGGGTGAATCAGATGTTAAATGGGTAGGCCTGGATGAGATCATGGAGGAGCCTGACTGGGAACTGCCGCTCTGGCAGGTGCCCATAAACAGGAATGCACCATATAATGAGGAAAAAATAAGGCCTCTTGTTTCATATGAGGAAGAGGAAAAGGTGCAGAACCCCTGCGCGGCTACGGACATTGGCCCGGAAAATGAACCTGGAGAGGAAGAAGATGCTGAAGAAGAGCCCGCAGAAGAAACAGGATATGTGGAAAACAAATTAGTGATGTTCCACAATGGAAAGGGCCCAATGTGCATAGAAGCGCTGCAGTTCATAGAAACCATTGACTACCCTGTGGAGCAGCACCTGGATACTGAAGAAGGGTTCCGGGAGGACCTGGATGCGCTTAAAGAGACCTATGGGAACAGTGAAGGGATTTCAGAGTCCTATGGGTATTTCCCCATAATATTTGTGGAGGACAAAGCATATTCAGGGTTCAACGAAGAAATTGAGGACGAGATACTCGCAGTCATTTCCGAGTGAACCCTGCTTTTTTATCTTCTTTTTTGTTCTTATTTTGCTTTTTATCAGGTAGTATAACCTTAAATTACCTTTTATTGTAAATATATATGGGTAGAGGCCATGAAAGTAGAATCCAGGCAGATTAAGAAAAATATTCAGGGTACAAATGCACCAAAGAACAGGGCAGAGAGGAGAAGCGCCAAATTCTGGAAAACAGTCAAGAATTCTGCAAAGGCAGTTGGAAGAACTGCAAAGAGCTTTGGGAGAGTTGCGGGTATTGGTGCAGCCGCATTAGTTCTTGGGAGTTCGCTTGCTGCAAAAAACGCAAAAGCGGATGACAGCTGGAAACCTGCGGAGGGCAAGGGCGCAGGGGAGCCTGCACCGGTTGCTACGATATACAGTGAAGATGAGGCAGCAGCTGCACTGAAGGCTGCGGCAGAAAATCCGGAACTTGAACCTAAAGTAAGAGAGGAAGCGAAGGAAGCTGCGGAGGAGCTTGCAGGAGAGGGGGGAGAGGAGGGAGAAGGAAAGAGCCCCAAACCCAAAAAGAAAACCCCTTCAAAAAAACCAGAAAAAACTGGCGGAGAGGAAGAAGAGGCACAGACTGCATTCTTCAGCACAAACATGGGGGATTTGGGAAAATACCTCAAGCTCAATGCTTTGCCAATCCCGGGAATGATGGGCGATAGGGAAGGCTCCGGGGAAGGCAGGCTTGACCAGCCGGTACTTGTTGGGGTGAACGCACTTGGCAATGAAGCAGGGCATGCAGTATTTGGGAATTTTGGATACCTGAATCTTGTAAGGCTGGACCTTGGGGCAGCAATGTTTACAAACATGCCAATGGTGCCGATTGGCAGGTTGATGCTCAGCCCTGAATTCAATGTTCGATATGCCAAGGGAAAAAGCGGGGAAGGAAACGTAAAGGGGGCGTACTATGGAAGTGCGGCATTTGCAGGGAACCTGCCTTCCTGGATATACAGTTCCCACTCAGCAGGGCTCGGGTGGAGCCAGTCCATGGGGGAAAACTTCAAGCTCAGGGTTGCAGGAATTATCGGTGGGGCGCTATCCTATCCGGCATGGGACGACATCTACATGAATTTCAGCACAGGGCTCTCTATGGAGATTGCAAAAACAGTGCTGCTCTATGGGGCACCTACATGCTACTTTGCGGCTGACAACCCGATGAGAACTGCATACGTGGGATATTATGAGCCCAAGTTCCAGGATGTGGAAGTGGGATTCCAGGTCATGATGCGCCGGGGAGTAGTGGGCCGTGCATTTGCGGACATAGGCCTTGTGGGGAACGATTACGGGCTATTCAACCGTTACGGATTCAAGCTCACAAAAGCCATGAGCATTCCTGGCAAGCTGGAAGCAGACTTCTGGGGAACAATCGGAATGACCCAGTGGTCCAATCTTTTCGGGGGAGGGATGGACCCTGTGATAATGACCGGGATTAACTTCTCATTTGGGCAGGACAGGTTCAGGCACACCTACAGCTACAGCTACTCATACCTGAGAAGCTTTGACACAAGTGCCCCTGTAACCGACATTCCGAATTCAACCCATCCCGGGCCATATGGGTTCGGGAGGTCAGGGGACCCGTATTATGACGGACCCATAAACGAGGCGAAGCAAAGGATGGCGGATTCCGTGAGTTTTGAGCAGTTCAGCAACAGCTATTCGGGGGCATCAACAGAAGAGGTGCTGGTAACTGCAAGGTTCCTGGGCGCATTCATGGCACAGGTTGCATATGCAAACGACGCATATAACTCGATGACCACCGGGAACATTTTTGACGGGGAGATAAAAAGGATTGCAAATGCAGACCATGAGCAGATGTTCAGCTACCTGAAATCATACCTCTCCTGGTACCAGAACCACAGCGGGAATGAGCCGCTGCCTGAAAGCCTGAGGGGAGGGATTGCAGTATGTGCAGGGATACATTCCCTTATTACATCTTACCTGAACGCAAACGGGATAAATGCAGTTACTGCAAGCGTAAATACTCCGAACGGCCCTCACATGGTCACAATTGCAAGGCTTGGGGGAAAGAATGTACTCCTGGATTATGGAAGCCAGATTAGCACAGAAGGGGATTTCATGCATATGTACGAAGCATATGGGCAACATACAGGAGCGCCCACATTCAAATCCCAGATTTACGGAAGGGACGGAAAATATGTTGGGACACTCGATACAAGCATGGAAAGGCTGCTGCGCGGGGCCATAGGCATTGACAACAAGGAAGTGCTTCTGAGGAATTACCTGGGAGTATGGTAGCCCCATTTATTTTTTATATTATTTAAAATAAAGAAAAGAAAAAAACAAAAAATCTGAGAAATCTAAAGTTTTTCTACGTTTTCTGCTTTTGGTCCCCTGTCACCTTCGGTGACATCAAACTTTACTTTGTCTCCTTCGCGAATTGCTGTTCCTTCTTTGAGCCCGCTTGCGTGCACAAAGTACTCTTTTCCATCTTCTCCGGCAATGAAGCCAAACCTTTTGACATCATTGAAGAACTTTACTGTTCCTTCCATTTTCACACCAAACTATACTAACTGTAAAGAGATATGGAACGCAGATGTTTTAATTGTTCCTTTTGGGCAATTCAGTTCTCAATGCGCCTGAATACGTATGCTGCTACGGTTGTGGTGAGCGCAAGGAAGCCCAGGCCATCCCCAGAAAACCCAGCAGGAGGCAAGGAACGTTCTGGATATGCTGGAGCTGGGAAGGCAAAGGGCGGAGGCGCTAAAAATATGGGCAAATTGGAAAAAGGGGCGGGAGGAAGAAAGCGCTCAGGAGATGGCCCTTTTCTTACTCCTGGTCAATGAGCTCCCGATTCAGCCCCTGGCGCTCAAGCTTAGTTTTCAGTTTCCTCGCTGCAAGCGCCACAAGGGAGCGGGCCTTTTCCCTGCTTAATTTCAGGTCTCCTGCGATTTCTGAAACGCTTTTTTGTGGAGTGCCGTTAAGCCCAAAACTTGCTTCCAGTGCAGAGCGCTCGAAATCGTTAAGGGAAAAAAGGGCAGAAGAGATGGCTTTTTTAAGCGAGGCTTTTTCAACGGAAGAAACCGGATTCGGATAGTGTTCCTGCTTCTTCCTGACCCTGGATATGGGGATATAGGGGGCGGAATCCGGCTCTGCACCTGTTTTTGGGCCTGCCTTTTCTCCGTAAAGGAGGGTGCTTCCGTCCTTTGGGACCCTTGCGTTTTTGTAAATTTCAGATGTCCATTCTATCTGCCTGGCTTTGGAAAGGGAAATGGCCATGTATGCAGCAAAATCATCTGTCCTCCCCTGGGGATGGTACCTCTTCCAGGTGCGGTATGCAAAAATATCGTTCCTGGACTCCTGGGTAAAATGCAGGAGGGAATGTGTCTTCTCAAGCACTCTTTTGCAATCCTTCATGCTTTCAACCGCAAAACTGGAAAACTTCCCTTTTGGGGGCAGCCATTTCCTTGCACTTTTAATGAGCGAAACAAGGCATTCCTGCTCAACATCCTCCATCTGCACCCCGCGCACTAAATCCAGGTTATGCCTGCGTATTCCCAAGTAGATGAGGCCCTTGTTCTGGAGGGCAAACTCCCCGGGGTCCTTTTGCGCAAATGAGAACCTCTCTATGTCATCTTTTTCTTTTGCAGAAATAATGCGTGTTGGCTTCATTGGTGCCCTTTTCCGGGGCTGCCTGGGTTTGATTATGGATTTTCCTGGAGATTGCATATGCTGGGATATTAACCGCCGAAGGGTTTAAATTGCAATATCCGGGCCTTGATAAGCAAGGATTATATTGGTTCTTGCATCGTTATTGCATATGGGAAAAAATAAGGAAGCTGCATTCGGGGCAGGATGCTTCTGGGGAGTGGAAGGCGAATTCATGAAGATAAAGGGAGTGGAAGAAACAGAAGCGGGATACATGGGGGGGAAAACCGAAAACCCAAATTACGATGAAGTGTGCACAGGCAAAACAGGGCATGCGGAAACCGTGCACCTGAAATATGACCCGGATGAGGTTTCGTATGGGGAACTGCTGGATGCATTCTGGGGGATGCACAATCCCACTACTCCCAACCGGCAGGGGCTGGATATGGGGAGCCAGTACCGCTCCGTAATCTTCTACTATAGTGAAGAGCAAAAAAAGCAAGCGGAAAAATCAAAACAGGAGCAGCAAGAGAAACTGGGAGGGAGAAAAATAGTTACGGAAATCGTTCCTGCAGGGAGATTCTGGAGGGCAGAGGAATACCACCAGAAATACAAGCAGAAAAACAAGGGAAAGTTTTTCTAGCACTAGTATTTTTCCTCTACTTTTTTCTGCACCCAGGAGGGCTTGCGGAAATGGAACATGAGCAGGGGCGCGGAAACAAGCACAATTATCCCAAGCAAAAGAAATCCGTCATAGAACAACAGGTTTCCGACCTGTTCCTGGGAAGGAGGAAAGAACCCAAGTGCAATTGCAGCAATTGAAGCAAGCAGCCCTGTCCCTGCAATAATCCAAACCCCATGCCTTCCCCCGGGCATGCGGAACATTCCTGGTTTCACCTTTACTTTTTTGGAATGGAAGATTGCTGCGGCAAACATCATTATGTACATAATAAGGTAGAGCTGGGCGGTAAGCGCAGTAAGTATCCAGAAGGAGCCGCTTACATCCGGCATAAGGATGAAAACCGCACCAAGCAGGGTCACCAGCACGCCCTGGAGGAAGAGCACAGTTGTAGGCATATCCTTGCTGTTTACGCGGCTGAATAGAGGGGGGAGGGAGCCCTCCCGCGCAACTTTGAGGATGCCGCGGCTGGGGCCTGCAATCCATGTATTGATTTGGGCAACCGTGCCTCCCACAATAAGCACAAGCACAACAGGCAGGAGCCAGCCCATGGAATAATGGGAGAGGAGGGCGGTAAAGGCTTCCATTACCCCTGCGACCAGGCTGATTTTCTGCTGCGGGACCACCGAGGCGATTGCAAGCGAGCCCAGCACAAAAACAACAAGGGCGATTGCAGAAGCCAGGAAAATTGCGCGCGGGTATTCCTTTGAGGGGTTGCGGAGGCGCTTTATGTGCGCTGCAGACATCTCTATTCCTGCATAAAGCAGGATTCCCCCTATCGCAAGGACAAGGCTGCCTACTCCCTCGAAATCCGGGAGTAATGCAGAAGCGGAGATTTCAAATTGAATCGGGTTGCCCTGGAGAATCCAGATGAGGGAAAGCAGGATGAGGAACGCTCCGGGGATAAGTGTGCCCAGCATTACTCCGTAGGTGCTTATTTTCGTGGAAACTTTCATCCCGCGGAAATTGAGCAGGGTAACGCCCCAGTATATACAAAGGATTACTGCAAACACAAAAAGGCTATTGTCCGCAAGTGCAGGATTGAATGCAAATGCAAGGGTTGCTGCAGCAAAGCTCAATATTGTCATGTAAAGGGTAACGCTTTGTATCCACTGGAGCCAGATTGCAAGGAGGCCCCATTTCTTTCCAAATGCATTTGAAACCCATACGTTTACGCCCCCTGTGGGGAAGCGGGTTGCAAGGAATGCTGCGGTTAATGCAGCAGGAATAAAGAACAGGAGCGCGGTGAGCGCATAGAAGAATATGGAAGAAAAACCAAACTCTGCATTCTCAGTGAGCCCGCTGAGGCTGAAGAGCGCTGCAACAGTCATCAATGCAAGGGTAACTACCCCGATGTAGCCCTTGCCATTTTTAGGCATGGGAGAATATTAAGGGAAAGGCTTAAGTGCATTAGAGGCTGCGCCTGCATTTCACTTCTTGCAAAAAATGCAGAGGATTCTTACTCTGGGATGCCGTTTTCCCCTAAATAGCAGGGCCTCAGGGAAGCCGCCCGAACACCTTCTTCAGTCTTGAATAGGGAAGTGCATTCAGCACATCTTCTCTGGTAAGCCATCCCCTGCGGGCCTGCCCAACCCCAAAGCGGATGTAGTCCAGCTGGGTGGAAGCATGCGCATCCGTAACTATTGTGAATTTGAGCCCATGCTTTTTTGCAAGGCGGATGTGGGAAGAATTAAGGTCAAGGCGTAGGGGCTGGGAATTTATTTCCATTGCCTTCCCATTGTCTGCTGCAACCTTGAAAATCTTCTCAAAATCAACAGCGCAGGGCTCCCTCTGCCCGATAAGGCGGCCGGAGGGATGGGCAAGGCTGTCCAGGTATTCGTTCTCCAGGGCGGTGCAGATGCGCTCGGTCATCTCCCTCCTGGGCATTTTGAGCGAGGAATGGACGCCTCCCACACAGACATTGAGCTTCCTGAGTATTTTGTCCGGGTAATCCAGCTCCCCATTCTTGAGTATGTTTACTTCTGCACCCTTCAGGACCTTGAGTTTGGACTTCTTTGCAGCCTTGTCGATTTCCTTCCACTGGGACCTGAGGCGCTCAACAGAAAGCCCGTGCGCAATCCGTTCGGATTTTGAGTGGTCGGTGATTGCATAATACTTGTATCCCAGGGAAGATGCTGCCTTGAGCATATCCTCTATTGATTCCACTCCGTCGCTATAGTTTGTGTGGGTGTGCAAATCCCCGCAGATATCCCCTTGCTGGATAAGCCGGGGGACCTTTGAGTTGGAGGCGAGCCCGATTTCTCCGTTTGACTGCCGCATTTCCGGGGGGATAAACTGGAGCCCGAGCTTCTTGTAAACATCCTCTTCTGTGCGGGAAGCAAGATTCTTGCCGGTGCGCTTGCTGAAAAGCCCGTATTCGGAAAGCTTGTATCCTTTTTTGATTGCGATTTTGCGGAGCTCTATGTTGTGCTGCTTATTTCCGGTGAAATAAAGAAGCGCGGCCCCATACTCCTTCTTGGGCAAAATCCGGAAATCAATCTGCACCCCGGACCTGAGCTGGACGCTGGACTTGGTTTTGCCCTTTGCAAGCACCCTGGAAACATTGGGCATCTTTGTGAAAACCCCCATGCACTCTTCTGCGTCACTGCAGGTGGCGAGTATGTCTATGTCCCCAATTGTTTCCTTCATGCGGCGAAGGGAACCGGCATAGTCTATGCTGGAAACAGGCGCATTTTCCTTGAGGTAAGAGATGGTTTCTTCTGCAATGCCCATTGCCTGGGGGATAAGCATGCGGGCCTGCCCAATGGAAAAGAGCTTGAGGGACTGGAGAATGTTTTTCTCAGTTTTTTCCCCGAACCCGGAAAGTTCCCGGACCCTGCCTTCCTTAAGGGCTTTCCTTAGCCCATCTACAGAAGAGATGCCCAGTTCATCCTGGAGCTGCTTTACCTTGGAGGGCCCAAGGCCCTTTATCCGCATAAGCTCGGAAGAGCCAGAAGGAGAGGAGCTGAATAGCCTTTCCCATTTTTTTACCTTACCGGTTTTAATGTATTCTTCAATGTGCAGGGCAATGGATTCCCCTACTCCGGGGATTTTTTCAAGTCCTTTTTTGCCTTCTGATTCATAGATGGCTTTGAGAGGTTCCCTGAGGCCCTCTATTCCGCGTGCGGCTCTCCTGTATGCGCGGGGCTTCCATTCTATTTTCTTGAGCTCCAGCACATCGGCGCATTTTCGCAGAAGGGAAACAAACTCCTCATTTGCCATGCTTTATCCCTCGGATTTCATTTACCGTAGTGGCATCTTCCGCCCCCTTGTCCTTCCGGGTGCGGAGGAAACGGGGGAAGCGGAGTGCCAGCCCCTTCCTTTTCTTTTTGCCTGCAGTGTGGCCCGGGCTGTGGGTTATCTCTGCTCCCAGCACTTCCACCACAAGGCCGGGAGAATAATAAACATCCGGCTCCATCTGCTTTGCAATCTCCACATTGGGAGGCTTTTTGGAAACCTTGTGCTTCCTGAGCAGCTTTTCGATGCGGGCAAAATCCTCATCCTTGTAGCCTGTGCCAACCTTGGTAAATGTCTGGAACTTTTTGGTTTTGCGGTTGAATGCGGCACAAAGCAGGGCGCCAAAATGCCCTCTCCTGCTGCCCTTTCCATAATAGCTGCCAACCACTGCAAGGTCAAATGTGTCCTGCATCCCTTCTGCATACTCCTTTTTCCATTTTATCCAGAGCCAGCCCCTGTTCCCCGGCTGGTAGATGGAGTCAGGGGAAGTAGATTTCACGATTATGCCTTCAAGGCCCTTCTTTATGCATTTCCTGAAAAATTCCCGGATTTTCTTGAAATCCTTTGAAACAAGGCGCTTTGCAATGTGGATTTTTCCGGATTCTTTTATTGTTTTTTCAAGAAGGGCGCGGCGCCTTGGGTAAGGCTTTTTCAGCAGTGATTTTCCGTTCAGGTAAATAATGTCAAAAAAGAAAACTGCAGCAGGCACCTTTTCCGTGTATTCCTCTATATCATATTTGCGCCTGCGCTGCATAAGGGACTGGAAAGGCTTCAGCTTCCCGTTTTCATATGCAACAACCTCCCCGTCAAGCACTGCCTTCTTTGCCCTGATTTGCTTTTTTGCTGCTGAAACTATGGCAGGGTATTGGGAAGTTATGTCGTTCAGTCTGCGGGAAAATGCGCGCACTTCATCCCCGTTTTTGTGGAGCTGAATGCGTTCCCCATCATATTTTTCTTCTGCGGCAAACTCCTCGGCGCCCTCCATTTTCTTAAGGATTTCAGAAACTTTCTTTACTCGCTGGGCAAGCATTGCGCGCACCGGGCGGCCAATGCTTATGCTGAAGCGCTTTGCAGATGAGATTCCGTTTTCTGAAAGCGCGCTGCCCAGCTTGCCGATATCTGTGCATTTATTGTAGGCGTCCTCTATTGCAGCTTTTGCGCCCTCCCCTTCGGCAAAGGCATCTGCAAACGCATCAATAAGTGTTTGTTCCCCTATCCCCATGCGCAGCTTCCCGAGCGCGATGCGGAGGATGTACTTGGATTCCTCTGCACTTGAATCCTGCAAAAGGGAGGAGAGTATGCTTGTCTTTTTTGACTGGCTGGACTCCCCGGAAGCATCCTTTATTGCATGGAGGCTGTTGTAAATGCGTTTCATGGGCATTCTGCTTTTTTTTAGCGGGTTCAGCTTTTGGGCAACATCGCCCAGGTCCCCTGCCTTGTCCAGAAGCTTTTTTGCTTTTTCTTCTTCTATGGAGTATGCCTGTGACACTGCGCGCAGAGCCATTTTCTCTGCAATGCCCAAATCAGTATCCTCGTATTTTGCACCTATTGTGCCTAAGGTGAGGTAGGATGCAATGCGCACATCAGCGGGCTTAAGCGACTTGAAGAATTTGGAAAGCTCATCGCGCTTGGAATTGTAAGAAGAGATTGCTTCAATGCGGGAATAGAGCTTTGCGAGCCTGCTGAAAGAAGCGCACATGGAAGTGTAAATACTTTGCAGTATTTATGCTTTGCTGAACAGCTAGATTAAGCCGTTCTCGCGGAAAAACTGCTTTGCCTCTGCCAGCCTTTTCTCCCCGAAACTTGGGAAAAGCCTGAGCTTGTTCTCCCAATCGGGAGTGGAAGAAAGGAACTTTTTCAGGTCTGGAAGAGCCGGGGAAGAAATGCATGCTTCCTTTTGGAAGAATTTTTTCAGGAGCCGGTATGTCTGGGTGGAGAGGGAAGAGAAAGGGGAGCGCGACCATTCGCTCCGCTCCTTTTCCCGTGCATAAATCTGGTTGAGGCGCTGCCTGCTTATGCCAAGGGACCTTGCGATGCGGGCCCTTGGCTCACCTCCATCAATGCGCATAACTGCCCGGATATTGCGGCTGCTTTTGCAGGTTGAGGGAAAATTCATAAATTACCAGCCTTCCTGCCCCCATATGCACGAAGGAGGCGCCTTGCCTTGAGCTGTTTTGGGAGGCTGCGCATAAATGCGTAGTCCATCGCGGTGCGCCCCTCTCCGTCCTGCTTGTTTACATTTGCGCCTGCGGAAAGCAGGGCAAGGCAGATTTCAAGATGCCCACGGGATGCAGCCTGCATAAGCGGGGTGACTCCATATCTGTCTCCGGCATCAACATCCGCTCCGCTTTTGATGAGCTTGTTTGCAAGCCCGATATTTCCGCGGGTTGCAGCCCAAAAAAGAGGCGTTTCCTTTCCGCTAGTGAAAAGGTTTGGGTCTGCTCCAGACTCCAGGAGGAACTCTGCAGCCTCAGGATAGCCATTCCTTGAAACGTTGAGCAGGGCAGTCCAGCCATCTTCATCCTGTGCATTAATGTCTGCGCCTGCGGAGAGAAGGAACTTCATGAGGGGAATGTTGCCTGTCCTTGAAACAGAAAGCAGGGGAGTTTCCCCAATCTTCTCATCCCGGGAATCCACGGGCGCCCCTTTCTGGAGGGAATCTTTGAGCCTGCGGATATCGCCCTGCTTTGCAGACTCCAGTAGTTGCTCTTTAACTTGTTCAGGGTCCACCTGCACAACCGGGGCTCTTTTCTCGGTTGCAGAAAAGGTGGCTGCAAGGGCCCCGGTGGCAACCGCCACGCTGATTGTGCCTATAATTATGGGTTTCTTGAACCTGCGAAAAGTTTTTGCTGCGGGCTTTTGCAGGCTGTGCAGGAAGCTTCCGGTTTTGGTTGCCCTGTGCCTGAGCTGCAGCATTGTGTATTTGAGCCGGGTTACCCTGTCCATTTTCTGGGTAGCTTCGGGCATTGGCTCGGTTGGGGCGTCCCTGCGGGCGGGTTTTTTCATAATATAAGTTGTGTCTAAAGTTGTTTAAAAAGGTAATGGTTTGGAAGCAATTGCGGGGCTACTTTTCGCTTTGCTCTTTTTCTGAGCCGCGGATACAATAATAGCCATGCGTGAGGCCCATCTCCTTTGTAACCGGGCAGGCTCCGCAGATGCAGCCTTTTTCTTCCTTTATGCAGCTGCTTTTCCCTATGCTTGGGAGGCAATATGCAATCTTTTCCTTGCACTCTACAAAACTGGGGCACTGCCTGCAGATGCACATCTCAATTGCTTTTTTTTCATCCATCCTGACACCTGTTTTTGGGGTCTGCAGGGAGATTTATAATCCTTCCAGGCTCAGCTGCGGGCTTCCTTCGCCTCTTTTGCAATCCTGCGCGCCGTGGAAACAGAAAGCCCTGTTGCCTTCGTGAGCTCTTTTGGGTTTTCCGGAATGTCCTGCACCACAACAAATCCTTTTTTGAGCATGGTGCGGAGAGTATGCTTCTTCATATTGATTACGCTTATGGGATAGCACTTGGTGCGGTCTGCAAGAATTTCAAGGCTCCCGTCCCTGGGGTAGGCCCAGCCAATCAGCCTCATGCCCACGCATTCTGCATACTTAAGCACATGCGAGGAAAACTTTGCATTGGTGGTGAGGCAGGGCTTTGTAAAGGGGATCTTGGAATGTAGGCGGGCGCCCTCTGCCAGGTCCTGGAAGCGGGCATGGATATAGAGCGCGGTCTGGATGCGGCATTTTGTTCCGGGCTCATTGCGGAACTTGCATTCCACCATTATCTTTTCGCGGCCCTTTTTTGCAACCACATCCACTTCATGGGTCACGCACCTCCCTATGGGGATTGCGCGGAGCTCGGTTTCATAGCCAAGGAACTGGAAAAGCTTGGCTGCGTAATCCTCGAAAAAGTATCCTGCGGGCCCGAGCTTGACAAGTGCCTGCTTAAGGTTGAATCGGTATTTTTTCTCCGGGCGGAGGCCCCTCACTATGGAATATAGCTTGGAATAAATCTGGCGGGTGGTCATCCCATCCTTAAGCTTAGGGTAAAGGAGCTTGAGCGCGGTATTGGATTCCTTGTGGCTCAGCCCGCTCCTTCTCAATGCACGCCTTACCTTTGCAGGCTTGAACTTTTCCTTTGTGCCATCCTTCTTTATTACCGTAATGTCCAGCTTCTTCATTGTGCAAAATAATCAGGGAAGGGTTTTATTCCTTGTGATTCCTGGAAAGCTCGTGGAGGAGGGGAAGGCTCAGGAGCCCAAAGGGAAGGGAGAAGAGTATTGCGAAAACAAGGAGCTTGCGCGCGTGCTTCCTTCCCACATTAAAGCGGCTGGAGAAAATGCATGTGGCAAGGGAAAAGAGAAGGATTATTGTGAATGCGCCTGTGGGCAGGGCCAGCCAGAAGCCCTCCAGCTCATAAATCGGGAAAGTTATCAGGAAGCCAAGCGCACCTGTGAAAATAATGTTGAGGGCTGCGGGGATGTATGCTCCCCCAATGCGGTCTGTGAGCGCAAGCAGCCGCTTGCCTATGAATGAGCCGCTTGCCTGTTTTACTCTTTTCACCAGCATCCTGTCTAAATCCAAAAAATCACTTCCTTCCTGCAAAAAGCAGTGCTGCAAGCAATATGAATGCGGTCCCGCAGCACTCCTCTCCCCCTGGAGTGGAAACAGGTGTTGCGCCTGCATATGAGGAAACCAGGCTGGATGCATCAGGGCCAAGGGAATTGTATTCGCTGGAAACAGTCTGCCCGTTTCCTTCGGTATAAGTTAGCTCTCCGGTGGATTTGTCCAGGGTGACTACCGAGCCTGCAGGGAAATCCGCAGTATACCATTCCCCTGTCTCCGGGTCCTGGACATCCACATATATTGTGCCTTCAATTGCCTTTACCCCTTCTTCTGAATTAGTGTTCCAGAGCTGGAAAGCGGTCCCCCTCGCACCTACAAAAAGAGTTTCCATCTTTACGACAAATTCTCGTTCAGCGCTTTTCTCGACCTTTATCCAGCACTCCCCTTCATTAAGGAAAAACCCTTCAATATCCATTTCGATTACTGTGCCCGGATTGGCAATAAAATAAGAGCCGTCCGGCCACACAACCATTGTCCGCTCATTTGTTTTAATCCTGTCATCGAATTCAAGCATTACCTTGTTTCCGGTTAGGGGGGTTCCGCCGCGGGATATTTCCATTGTGGGGCCAACTGCCATTGCAACCCTGTCCCCGGAAAAATCCGCGCTGAAGCATGCGCATGAGGGATGCTGGAGCTGAAACTGGGAGGATGGGCAGGAGTTGCTGCACCTGAGGTCAGATTTGCATCCTTCCCCGGTATATACTGCGGACTCCTGAGTGCACTCCTGGGTTGGGGCCTGGCCCTCAGAAGGGACAGATGCACAGTCAACCCCTTCTGCATCACAGCCCTGGGGGCATTCCTCAATATCGCATATGGGCTCCCCATTCTCAGGGTTGCAGTAGCAATTGTAGTAGTGTGTGCTTACGTAGCATGATTCTTCGGCATAACTATCATAGAAATCTTCGCAATAGTCTGATTCAGGGGCGCTTGCGCACCCTGCATGCGGATTGTCTTCAATGCACCCATGCGGGCAGGTCTGGATTGGGGTGAGGTCCAATACTTCGCACCTTCCATCCCCAGTGTATTCCATCTCATATAGTTTTCCGTTTATGCATGATGTTGGGCAGGCATCGCCCCCTGCATAATCCTCGTACCCTCCCGGATATGGCTCCCCCTCATCGTCGGGGTAAAGGTAATCGCAGTTGGATTCGCAGTTTTCCTTTGTCCTGCTTGCAGAAAGGATTGCTTCCTCCTTGCAGCAGGCCTGGAGCTGGTCATCGCAACCCGGGCTTCCTTCATCCGTGCAGATTAAGAGCTCCGCAAGGCACTTTGCCATGTTCGCATAGGGGCCTGAGCCTCCGTAGGTGCTTACGCGCGGGCAGGTTCCCCCATACGTATGGTGCTCGGTGTACATCATCTGGGATGCCATGTCTTCTGCTTCAAAAACAGCGGCATCGTAATCTGCCTGGCAATCAGAATAACATTCTGAGCGGGAACCTGCAGAAAAGGAAACTGCTGCGAGGACTAGCAGTGCAAACAAGGCAAGAGTAGATTTCATGGAAAAAGAATGCTGTTAATGTTTAAAATACCCTAAGCGGGAGAAATTCTTCCGTTCTTGAGCTTTGCCTGGCATTCCGGGCAAAGAAGTGCAATCTCCTTGTTGAAAGCCCTTGAGCGCCAGCCCTTCGGGTACCCATATGAGCGGGCTTTGCCCCGGATTCTACAGTTAGCGCATACGTAATACATAGTGAACCACCTAAAAGTGCCAAACAACACTAATTAGTATACATATTACGCAGTGGTAATATATAAAGCTACGCTTTTTGCAGTGTTTTGACACACTTTACCATAATCACTGCTTAATATAAACCCGGGTAATTACCACATCCTCAACCGGCCAGTCCCCGTGCATTCCCCTGTTTGCGGTTTCCACAGACTCTATGAAATCAACCACATCCATTCCGGAAATAACCTTCCCAAACACCGCATATCCATCATTTCCGGGCGCATAATCCAGGAAAGGGTTGTCTGCAGTGTTGATAAAAAACTGGGAGGTTGCGGAATCAGGGTCCATTGTGCGTGCCATGGCAACTGTGCCGCGCAAATTCTTAAGCCCGTTCTGGGACTCTAGTGCTATGGGGCTGTGGGTTTCTTTCTGGGTGCCGTTTGCATGGAATCCTCCTCCCTGCACCATGAATCCGGGGATTACGCGGTGGAAAACAGTCCCATCATAGAATCCTTCATTTGCATATGTTTTGAAATTTTCCACAGTTATGGGGGCTTCGTTTCCGTAGAGCTCTAATTCAATTGTCCCTTTTGAGGTTTCGATTACTACTACTTCCGTGGCTTCGGGCGCCAACTCTGATTCGGGCTCATGCTCGGGCTCCGGTTCCATTTCCTCTGCCTCTTCCTCTGGCTCGGGCTCCGGATCGGGCTCTTCTTCGGGCTCCGGCTCCCCTTGCTGCTGGGCATGGGGACCTAGGAAAAATGCTGCAACAAGCAGCACAACAAAAATCCCTGCAAGAACTGAAACTGCATGCTCCTGACTACTCATTTTGGTTCACCTGAATTAATCTTTTGCCTTGGGCATCTTTTTTATGTCGCACATCCCGCCGCAGGTGTTTATGCCAAGGGCGGAATAGGCAGGGCACTTTCCAAAGAGCCCGGTAAGCACCAGGATTGCCCCGAGAATGAGTACCAGGTAGGACAACAGAGGCTCAATGTAAACAAGCGAACCTGTGATAAATGCGATTCCAAATGCTACCCTGAATATGCGGTCAATCATTCCTACATTATGGTCTTTTGCCATTTTTCCCACCTGGTGTTTTCATTCAGGAAAAGCTTAATAAGGTAATCATGATTAGAAAACCGGTGCAGAAATGGGCATAAAGGAAGAAATCATGGAGTTCCTCAAGGAATACAAGGTAATCGGGCTGGCGGTTGCATTCATCATAGGGGCCGCAACAAATGACCTTGTGAAATCTCTTGTGGACAATGTATTTATGCCGCTGGTGGGCCCGCTTATTCCAGGAGGAGGGTGGGAAACCGCAACCGTGGCGCTCGGGCCGGTTGTAATCAGGTGGGGGCCATTCCTCTCATCGCTGATCTACTTTATCATAATCGCTATCGTGGTATTCCTTATCGCAAAAAAAAGTGCTGAAGGAAGAAAAGGTTGGGAAGAAGTAGCTTTCCCTTCTTCTTTTTGCAAATCTTTTTATTATTGCAGTGTTTAGTTGATCACATGGAGGAAAAAAAGAGCGGGCTGGACAAGGCGATTGCTGTTTTTGGGGTAGGGCTAAGCGCATTTGGCATATTGCTTGCAATCTGGTTTCTTTTCCTGTTCAACGGAATGATTGATTCAGTCCACCAGGCAGGAATAGAGCAGGCAGACGCAGTAATTTCTGTGTTGCAGAATACAAGGATTGTAGTAAATTCAACTGCAGAGTCAGTAGATTCATTTGCGGAATTTGCAGGGGATGCATACATAACGATGCAGAGCTCTGCTGATGTGATGGCGGATATGTCTGGTGCGGTAAGCGGGCTTGCAGGGGCAGTGGGGGCAATCCCTTATATGCCTGCAGAAGTGAGCGGGTCGCTTTACTCAACAGCTTCAGATATGGACACTGCAGCAGTTTCCATGCAGGAAACCGCAGGCTCCATGGAAGGAGTTGCAAACGAAACCCTATCAGCTTCGCTTGGCATAAATGCAATTGAGGAAGATGTTGGGAAAGGAATTGCAAACCTGGAAAAAACCAAGAAGGAGCTTGATGCGATGCACCTCACCGCAAAAACAGGGCTTTTCCTGGGCACAGGGCTGCTGGTGATGCTTTTTGCGCTCAACGGGCTGAGCTTCTACAGGCAGCTCCGGGGCTAATGCAGAAATTATTAAAAGGGTTTAAGGGCCTAAACTAAATTGCATGGGAGCAAAAGAAGTGGAGAAGTCACTGGAATTCCTGGGCCTGTCCGAGAAGGAGTCTGCAATCTACCTTTTTGTATGCACACATCCCGGGACCACAGGGGGAAGGATAATCAAGGTCCTGAAAATTGCCCGCTCCAAAACATATGATGCGCTGGAAAAGCTTGTTTCCATGGGGCTCCTGGAAAAAGATGAAAGCGGGGTTGCGAAATACACCTCTGCAGGAAGGGAGAGCCTCGAGTCCATCTACAGGAGCAAAGTGGAGGAGGTCGGGAAAGCAATCCAGTATATTATCCGCAAAGGCACAGGGGGAGTATCTGTAAATTAGGATTTTTTGCATAATCTTAAAAGATAAATGCACGAGTTTAGGCCATGAACTGGAAAAGATTGGCTATTGCACTCCTGGTCGGGGCGCTGGCCGGAGTTTTCTGCGCATATGGCACCAGCGAGCTGGACCCGGAGGAAATGGGATTTGAGATTGATGATGCGCTGCTGATAACTACCTTCTATAACCGGTTGCTTATCGGGCTGGTTGTGGGCCTTGCAGGGGGAGTTGTGCTCCTGAATGGGGTGCTTGCGAATGCTGCGCTCAGGGGACTTGTCCTTGGGGCAGTTGTGAGCGTTGCAATCGGGTTCTACGGGGGGATGGAAATACTCGTGCTCTTTGGGGCAATCTACGGATTAATTGCAGATGTAGTTGCAACTAAATTTGGCGGAGAGTACTGAAAAAGGCAGAACGGCAAAAGGAGGGAAAGGGGTTAATCCCTTTCTTCTTTCTTTTCCTTCCTGGTGGGCATGGGGGGCGGGGAAAGCATTGTCTTGCCTTCAATGGGCTTTATGGTGTTGTCATGCCCGGGCGCCTCTACTTTCGGGGGAAGCTGGAAACCCGGGGTAACCTCGTTTATGAGTTTTGCGTCCCTTTCCATTACTTCGCGCGCAAAATCCTCCTGGAAATTAGCAGTGAATTTGAACTCTTTTTTCTTCATGGAGGTACTTTGGGGAGAGGGCTTTAAATAGGTTTTTAAGCGGTCCCTGGCAAAGAAAACCCATGATAAGGGAAGAAGGGAAAAAAAGCAGGTATGCCTTGCATAAGGTTGGGGAAGAGGGGCTTCCTTCCAACACATACATATTCAATTCCCCCTACTCAAGGGAGATCCTTTACAGCCCGCACCTTGCAGGGATAAGCCTGCAGCGTGCAATGGAAAGGGTAAGCCCGATTTTCGTGGAAATTGCAACAGAAAAGGCGCTTAAGGGAGAAAAACGCAGAGATGTTGCAGAATTGATTTTGCTTGCTGGGGGACTCTATTACTTCCTTGCAAAGGGGTTCAGGGACGTGCACGGGTACTCAATCCCCCAGTGCTTCCTGGGGGTGAAAAGGAAACGGGTTGAAGGCACTGAAGGGGATTTTGTGGCGGTTTCAAGGTATGAAAATTTTGAGTCGCTTCCAGAAGAGGCATGCATAATTATCGGGGATACAATTGCAACCGGCTCCACGCTTGTGGAATCGCTTGGGAAACTTGAAAACATAATTGAGGCGAAGGGAGGAAGGCTGAAAAAGCTGGTTGTCTGCTCGCTTGCATGCGCAAGTGCGGGCGCGCGGAAGCTGGGGGAGCTTGAGAAAAAGATAAAGGAAAAAAACCCGGAATTTGAGCTCTGCCTTATTGTGGCTGAGGGGCTGTTCCACCTTATGCCGGACGGAACAGACATGCGTTTCCTGCACCCTGACTCCATACTGCCGGAATCAACAAGGGAATACACCATTGAAAAATATGGGGAATACCTGGGGAAGAGAATGAAATGTGCGGTATTTGACTGGGGGACAAGGTGCAAGAACCCTGCGCAGCATTATGAGGAATTCATGGAATTCCTGGAGGACATTTTGGGGGACCCGGGGCTGGAGGGAAAAGGAAGAAAGGAAGCAGAGAGAATGAAAAGGGAAGTGGAGCTGGAAACTGCTGAAATGGAAAAAATGCTTTAGAACATCATTGAGGCAGTTTCCCTAAGTGCAGTTTCCCCAAGCGCATTCTTTGCAAGGATTACTGCATGCTCCTCTGCTTTTGCTGCGGCCTTGTGCTCCTCTTCTGTTTCCGGGAAGGATTTTCCGGGAATTGCCCCGATTACTGCAGAAACAAGCCCCGAGTGCACAGGAATCCCTTCCTTTGTGAATTCGTATGCAAGTGCATCTATGGCAATCTGCTCCATTTCTGTGCTTATTACGTTATACCTGTCGCGGAGGGCTGCAAAATCGTCCTCGCCCATCTCCGCATAAAGGGAATCCTTGGTGAAATTCGTGCCGCATGCGAACTTTGCCCCGAGCTCCCTTGCACCTGAGACAAGGGCCGTGCCCATATCTGCAGAAGGGAAAGTGGAGAGGTATTGCCCATCCTCGGTGAACCTGGCAGGGAAATTTGCTTTTGCTTCTTGCGGCATCGGAATTCCCGTGAAATTCAGCATTCCAAAACTGGACTGGAGAAGTGCACCTACTGAGCCTATTGATTCAGCTGCAATTGCAATGTCCCCTATTTCCATTACCGGGGAAGTGCGCTTGTGGCTGTTTACCCCTCCGCAGGTTCCTGCGCGGATTACATGCACTCCGCTGCTGGGGCGCCATTCTCCGCGAATCTTGTAGCCTTCAGGCCGGGCATGGTATAGCAGTTCTTTCATGTTGATTTGGGCTGCGGGGCAACCCATCTGGGATTCCGCAACCATCAGGGGAAAGAGGAGTCCCTTGTGCTCCGCGGTTCCTATGCAGATGCAGACGCGTCCGTAATCTGCAATGCTGAATTTCTGCTTTGCAGCATCATCTATAAAACTGTGGGACTTCATGCCGAGCGTAAAGGGAGACTGAAGAACCCTGGCCCTGCTCCCCACCGAGATTATGAATGGCGGCACCATGCCCTTATTGTCGCGCAAAAAGGGGATCTCCTTCCATTTATTGAATTTCTGGAGGTGGCCCACTGCAGTGTGCACCCCGAGAGGCTTCAGCTTTTCCTTTGCCTGGAGCATTTTTGGTTGGCTGGACATTAAGGATAATATGTGATAAGAAAAGGATAAAAAGGGGTGTTCCTGCCTAAAGCGGGACCTTCATCTGCTTGCGGTCTATCTGGCGCCCAATCGAACGCGGGTCAGCACCAGCCTTTACGAGGCGAAGTACTGAATTCCTGTCTTTTCTGCAGAAAGCATCCCAGAGCTCAGTGTTCAGGACGAGCTGTGTGCCATCGTGCTTAGGCGGGCGGAGAGGGACATGGTTTTCAAGGAGTTCCTTTCCCCACCTGGCAAGGCGCATCCTCATGCTGTTGATTTCCAGTATCTGCCTTCGTGTATTTTCCTTTCCTACTGGTGCCTGCTTCATTGGGTTCACCTTAGTTGTGGAATTGAGTGGTAAAGGGTTTAAAAACGTTGGGGAGGTCACCCTGCATGCAGCCTTTAGGATTGACATGTTTTTCCAGAAACAAACATTTATAAATATTTATAGAGTATGTTAATTTGTGAATTATATGGGCGCTGCACAGGAGAAAAAACTGAGGACATTAAGGAAAGGGATGCTGGATGAGCTAAAGGCAAAAAAGGCATCCGCTGTAAAAAGCATGGAGGCCGAATTCGGAAGGGAATTCGCAAGGCTCATGGCCGAAGGAAAGGAGGGAGATGCAGGCAAGTTCGTGGAAATGATGAAGAAAAGGACGGAACAGAAAAAATCCGGGCTTGCAAGGGAAATCGTAAAATCAAATTCAGAAAAACTCTCAAATCTGCTTAAACCGGGGAAAGACCCGGAGCCGGACCCGGTGGTAAGGGCGGTTTCTGTGCTCTCTGAAAGCCAGATGTATGAGGAAGGGGAAGTTGAGAGGGCAGAAAAATACCTCAGGGAAAACCTTACGAGGCAGGAGCTGAGCGAGATGGCCTGCCTTGATGACAGGACAATGCTCAGGGCATGGGTGCTGCTTGGGGGAAAAATGGAAGAGCCAATGGCAAAACTAGAAAGGAGGTGCCTTACGGAAGCAACGCCCGGGAGAAAAGCAGAAGAAGGCCCTGAAGATGCACGGGGCCTTGCCTCAATAAACAAGGAGTTCGCCCTCAATAGGCTAATTGAATTCATGGAAAGAAACGAGCTGGACAGCAGGGCGAATGTCAGGGAAGCGCTTTTGCTTGCGCAAAAGGCAGGGATTGAAGACTCTACCACCCTTAACTATGCATTCAAGAGGCTATACACAATAGCAACAAGGGAACACAAGGAACTCCACAAGGAGTTCTTCCCGCACAGGAGGGGCCCATCGCTAAATGAATGGGTAGAAGAAAATTTCTCCACCCCTGAAAAAATAAGGTCAGTGCTGAAAAAATACAATGCAAAAAGCAGGCTGGAATTTTTCTGCTTTGTGCCGCGCGCAGGGAGGGTTTATGCAAGCAATTCAACTGACAGGGAGATGGTTAATGCAGTGCTCTCTGAACTCGGGGAAAGACCCGGAAAGAAAGAGGGCGCGCCTGAAAGCATGCCTGCTCCGGACCCGGTTGAAATTGTGAAAGCGCTGCTGGAGATGATGGAATTCAGCAGGATGGATGCAAAAAAAGTGCTCGGCAAAGTAATAGGGTTCTACAACCTTGAGCCTGTGCGCGCTGATGATGCAGGATGGGTACAGAGGCTGGAAAACGCCACAATAGAATATATCTGCGAGCTTGAGATAAAACAGGAGAAGGAAAAAAGGGCAGAGCGGGCCGCTGAAAAAGCAAATAGGGAAGAGGAAAAAAGGAAGAAAGCGGAAGCAGCTGCAGAGCGGGCAAGGAAAGCAGGGAAAAGGCATGCCCTCAGAAAAAAGAAGAAGGCAGAGAAGAAAAAGAAGGCGGCCAAGAGCATTGATATCCGCGGGATAACTGCGGAAACACGCATGGTGAGAAAGCTTGCAGCAGAAGAAGGGATTAAGGAAGCTGAAGTGGTTGAGCACCTCCATGCAATTGTTGCAGGCTTCAAATTCCTTGGGGAAGGCATAATCGGAAGCGGGATTAACCGCACCCTCGTGGAAAAAAACATACGGGGGGCAATCTCTGACAACAGCGGAAAGACACGCAAAATACTGGGCCTGCTGGAAAAGCGGGGGGTTGCAGTATCTGTTTCAAAATCAGGGAAAAGGCAGGTCTCGCTTGAGCCCTCCCCTGATAAGATGAGCGGGACATGGGAGCACCTGATGAGGGATTTCTATTCACAGAGGGTGCAGATTATTGCAAGGGGCTCATAAAGAAGCAATGGGGCACAGTAGCGGAAACACCGGAAAGGCCCCCCTTCCTTTTCTTTATAAATGCAAAAATCTGCATTAGTACGAGGTTGATTGCATGGAATGGTCCTGGGAAAAGGAACTGGAATAAGTGGGTAAATCCTTTAACTTTGGGAGGCCATGCTTCCAGAGCGCCTGCGGGATAAGCTCTGGAAGCGTGGAAGAGTTATCTTTTTGCTTCAAAAACTCCACAGATTCTTAATTTTGGGCTCCCCGGGTCCGCAATAAGCAGCCTTTCCGAATCCTTAAATGCGATGGGCTTATCCAGAAGCAACCCCGGGCCGGAGATTGAGCCCTCTACAAACTGGAGGTTGGAATATGCATGGATTTTCTTGGGGAGTTCTCCTTTATAGAAGGGGGATTTGGAAAAGCTGCCGGGGACCTTTTCGCTTAAGGTGAAGGAGTTGGAGGGGGAAACCAGGATTCCGCGGTCTATTGGGTCGCCCTTGTAGCAGATTCCATACCTCCCCCCTGCGGAAACCTCTTCCACATCCTTGTCATTCAATTGGATGGACTTGATTTCGATTTCTTTTTTGGAGGGGAGGTGGAGGAGCCTGGCCCGCTTCTTTATGGAGCCGGATTTTACTGTGCCCAGGATTACATTGCCTACGCTCTTTACCTGGAAATAGCTGTCCACCAGGGAAAAGGACTCTGCTTTGGGCCACTCGGGCTGGAGGGAGAGGAGCTTTTGCTTTGCCTCTTCCTGGGAGGAGAGGGATTCGTAGTTTTCCAAAACCGTTCCCTTGAGCGGGAGCGCAGAATTGGAGAGGATTAACCCCTTTTCTTTTTTTAGGGAATCAAGCGCAACAATTATCTCCCCTGCCTGGGGGGTGAGGTCCTCAATAAGGAGCACAACATAATCTGCAATTGAGAGGGAATAAAGGAGAGGCTGCAGCTTGTCCGGATACAGGGTGGGCTCAAGGAGCGTGCGGATTGTGCCCTGGAAATTGGAGGAGTAAAAAGTAATGTCCCCACTGCCTGTTTCCTTCCCGATGGATTTGCAGAACTGCTTTCTTGTTTCCGGGCTGTCTGAAAGAACTGCTAAGAACATTTTAACCAGCGGGAATTGGAGTATGAAAAAATAAAAAGGGGCTACTTGGCCCGGTGCAGGTATTCTGCAACGTCCCTGTGCCCCTCAAGCTCAGCATAATCCTTCGCATTTTTCCTGTATTTGTCCCTTAGCCTCGGGTTTGCGCCTGCCTTGTGCAGCTCCTTTACTGCTTCAAGGTGGCCCTCCCATGCGGCAAGCATAATTGCAGTGCGGTTTTCTTTGTTCCTTGCATTAAGCGCAGGCTTGTTTTTTCCCTTTAGCTTAAGCAGTACCCTCATGCATTTAAGGTGCCCGCACTCTGCGCAGGCCATAAGCATATTTTCCCCTTTGCTGTCCCTGCGGTCGACATTGCGCATGTACTTTACAAGTTCCTTAAGGAGGCTTATCCTGCCCCTTTCAGCAACAAACATGAAAAACGGGCGGCCGAACTCGTCCTTGAGGCCTACTGGTGCCCCATGCTCCAGCATTGCGCAGACACTTGAAACAGGCCCGGAAACTGCAGCTTTGAAAAGGGCTTTCTTTATTGTTCTCTTCCCTTCTGCATCTGCCTGGGCCCATTCCCTGAAAATGGCCGGGGCTGTGGGCTGGCGCGGGGCAGGCTTTTGGCCGCTTTCTGCCTTTGGCCTGTTGCCCGGGGAAGAGGGACTTTTTGGGGTAAACGCTGAAGGGGTATGCGGAGTGTTTTTCTCATTTGGGCTGCGGGCAGTGCTTCCGCGGGCAGCAGCAGGTTTTTTGAGGGGTGCACTTTTCCGGGGGGCAGGGGAATGCTCTGCAGGCTTTTGCCCCAGTGTAGATTCGCAGTGCGCCCTCCATGCGCTGCCTCCATTTCTCCTTACTTCCTGGTGGTAATGGGGAATGCCCATCTCCTCCCAGAGGTCCGGGTTTTTGCGCAGGTGCTCTTTGAGCTCTTTTGGCGCAAAGCGCCCGAATTCTGTGCGCGTGGTTATCTTTTTCTTTGAGATTAGTTCCCTGCACAAGCCAACAAGCTGTTCCCTTGGGCCCTGTATCATCCTGCCTATGTCCACTTCCGATAAGGGGTTTGCATATTTTGCCGGAAGCCTCTTTCTCCTGGCTGCCCCCTTCTGGAGCCCTGGCCGGGTTTCCTTTGCCGGCTTACGAAGTTTGTTTTGCATGAGTACACCTGTAGAATTGTATAATACTAGTAGATTATGGGAAGGAGTGTTTAAAAAAGGTTTGAATTTCTGGGAGAATGTAGGAATTAACCCGGAAAAACCCTTTTGCGTGGAGACTCTACATGCTCCAGGTAATCCTTCCTTGTTGCTGACCTGAAATCCATGACTCTGCGGCTGCAGGCAAGTGGGGCAAGGAGGCGGGAAAGCCCTTTAATCTGGTCAAAATGGAATGCATCAATTATCCAAAGCTTGAATCCAAAATCAAAGGGAATTTCGGAAACTGCATCAAAAGACTCAAGCTCCCTCCTTGTTTTGGCAATGAGCCTGCTCCGCATATAATCTGTGCCTTCAAGGAGGGTTGCTGCAAACACAAGCCCTGGGCCGTGCCTGGGCTCGCAATAGATTGTTTTTCCTGCCCTCCTTACCGTTGCCCTGAGGCCAGGATATCTTCTGGAAAAAACAACCTTTGGCAGGTCAGCTTCAGGGGGCAGGAGAAGCCGTGAAAAAACAAAATCATGCATGCGCTTCATGGGCTCCGGGTTTCTTGAGTGGGCGGCTTCGGACAGTGCAATCAGCTCCCTGTTGCGGACCTGTTCCCTCAGCTGGAGGTATTTTCCAAGAGTTTCCACATCAGGGAGGGCGATCCTGGAATAATTGCTCATTCCTCCCTCCATCACGACCTCCTTTCTCCCAAAATCAAAATTGAGCAGGATTGAGATTCCGCGCTTCCCGTACCTCTCGTATTTTCCCAGGTCAACCCTCGCAGAAAAAATCTTTTTGAGGGCTTCCGGGCCAATGCCTAGCCTCTTTGCAGCTTCCTCCGTGGTGATGCGGGGAGTATTGTGCCCTATAAGCGGGCTGCGGAACCCATATCCCTGGCGGGGGCGGGAAAAGCCACGCCTTCTCCTGGTTTTTTGGTGCAGGGCCATGGAAGGAATGTGTTAATAAAGGAATTTAAAGGGTTCTTACATATAATAACACTATGGTAGTTAGAGGAGGACTCAGGATACTCATGATGCCCGCAGCATCCCTTCCGGCTCCCCGCAAAATTGCAAGATTTGCAGCAAGGGAAGCTGCAAGGAGCGCAACACTCCCCATAATTGTTGGGAAGGTGGTGCTGAGCGAGGGGATTGCAATCGCAAAGGAAGTGAAAAGGCGCAGGGAAAAAAGGAAAGCAGAAACAGAGATGAGGAAGGAAGCAAAAATGAAAGGGGAGCTTATTGAGCTCAGCGAAAGGCTGGAGCGCAGGAAAACCTCGCATGGGGCCAGGGGAAGGGTAATCCAGGATGCAAGCCCGTGGTTTGATGGGTGCGGAAGGATAAGGTATCCGCTTGACTAGGGCCATAATGGGGAAAACGCTTAAAAAATTGCTTCCTGAAATTGGGGCATGAAAGCAAAATTATTGCTCTTTGGACTGTTCGCTTGTTTTCTAGCCTGGGGCGCGCAGGATGCTACTGAATGTGAACTGGATGAGGAAAGCTGCACTTTTACCATTACCCTGAATATTGCTTTTGATTCGGGTGCAGACGATACTTATATCTACAATGCAAAAACAGAGATTGAGGATTTCTGGAACAATCTGGGAGGGGACCAGCCCACTGTTGGGGAATGCAAATGCACAGTGAAGTTTGTGGTGAACACAAAAAAGGTGCAGGACTGCGACCAGGAAGCATCCACTGAATGGCATTGCATAAAAGTGACTTCCTATTCAACTGCTCCCCCTAAGGACACCCGCGGGGAGAAATACATGGGCTACATGTACCCCCCTGGAATAAGCACCGGGCAGAACCTCACAGGATGGTGGTCAGACCAGATGAGCAGGCCTGCGCCAGGGGGCGGAAACTACCTTGATTTTGCGCATGAAGCAGGGCACATGATGGGCCTGGAAGACGGGGACGGGGGGATAATGACCAACACTACTCCGGGGAAAGCGGTCCAGACACAGGGGCTTATTGATGAAATTGTAAGGGACACCTGCAAGAAAGAGTGCCCTGACAGGTGCTGCTGCGGAAACGGAGAAGTGGAAAACGACAAGGGAGAGGGATGTGACCCTGTTGCAACCCCGACCGGCTGCGGCAGCGGGGACTACTGCTGCCCATACTGCTGCAACTGCTACGGAAAGCAGTGCGACCCGCAGGCAGGCGAGTATGCAACTAAAGCAGGATGCGATGCAGGCTGCAAGCCCCAAAACCCCGGGGAAACGGTGCAGTGTGTATATAGCTACTGGACAGGTTGCTGGTTCTGCATACCCACAGGATGGGAATCACTTTACCCAGAAACAGACCCGGACAAGATAAGGGAGGCAGGAAAAGCAAATCATGATTCCGAGGGGCATTCAAAAGAAGAGCCTTCGGCCCAGCCGTCCACCTCCACAAAGCCAAGGGTGGGCGAGGAATCCGTTCTTGACCTTTCCCAGGGCCTTGCATCCCTTCCAATGCTTTCAGGGATTATGGGGAACGAGAGGATTAATTTCTACATAGAGGGGCTTGGGGAATACCATGCGGCCCTGCAGGGCGGGGTTGTTGTGGAAGGAGGAGAAGGGCTCCAGGAAAACCCGACCATGAATGTGTTTTCTGATGAGCAGACTGTGGAGATGCTCTATTATGGGGACTTTGGGCACCTGGAAGCGCTCAAAAGGGAACTAATAACCTACGAAGGGGTGGGGCTTGTAGAAGGAGTGAAGTTCTGGGCAGGCGATTTCCTTTTTGACACGCTTGTTCCGTATGATGGGCCCGGGCCAAATGATACTCCTGAATACGTGATGCAGGAAGACCTGGACTGCGGTGCAGGGGAATGTGACTGGGAATACCGCGGGGTTCCGGAACAGGAGCCTTTTGAAGGGAGGCCTCCCCTGGGTCCGGGGAAGCAGGGCACACGGACGTAAATCCCTAGCAGTTAATGCCATCAATCCTGTAGCGGAGGCAGCAGCAGGAATATTCCTCACCTCCTGCCTCTATTTCCTTGTAGTGGTAAGCAGCAACTATTTCCTCGCAATCTTCTTCAGGCTCTAGCGGGTGCCCTTCTATGTATTCCACTGCTTCATCATAGCACTCCCCCTCGTCCATCCCGGAGCCAAGATAGACATTGTGGCCGATTGAAGGGCAGTACCTGCTGCAGTCCACAGGGCTGGAATCGCAGGAATCTCCCTGGCCGTCCAGGTCATGGTCGCTTTGCTTTGGGTTGGGGGTTTCAGGGCAGTTGTCTTCATCTCCGCAGACTCCGTCCGAATCCGCATCATTCTGCGGGTCGTTGGGGCAGGAGTCGCACTCATCTCCAATCCCATCAGAATCTGAATCCAGCTGTTCCCGGTTGCGGGTTCCTGGGCAGTTGTCTTCATTTCCGCAGATTCCGTCTGAATCCGCATCGTTCTGGAGGTCCAGGGGGCATTCATCGCAGGCATCCCCTTCCCCATCTGAATCCGAATCGTTTTGCCCAGGGTTGTAAACCTGGGGGCAGTTGTCGGACTCGTCCGGGATGCAGTCGTGGTCCTTGTCCGAGAAGGTTTTCACGCATTCGCAACCCATGCATTCAAAGCAGCCCGGGCAGAGGGTTTCGTTGCTTCCGGGGTCGCACTCCTCGCCATTGGAAAGGATGCCGTCCCCGCATGCCGGCTCGGTAATGGGGGTCTCTTCTGCTGAATCCATTGGGGGCTCTTCTGCAGGGGTTTCCTGAACTGGAGGGGCCTCGGCTGCAGGAGTAGCTTCCTCTGCAGGAACCAGGCTGCAGCACCCGGAAAAAAACAGGATTGCGAAGAGAAAAACAGGAAATCTCATACTTTTTACAACAAGGTAACCTTTAATTGGATTTAGGAGAATAGATTAACTCATAATTCTAACAATTAAGTGATAAAAATGGGATTTAGGAAAATGGCGCTTAACGAAAAAACAATGAAGGCGCTGGAAGAGCTTGGGTATTACAAGCCGACGGAAGTGCAGCAGAAAGTTATTCCGCTTATACTGCAGGGAGAGAACCTTATTGTAAGGAGCCAGACAGGAACCGGAAAAACCGCAGCATTTGGAATCGGGCTGATTGAGCTCCTGGATGTGGAAAGGGAAAAGAAAGCCCTGGTGCTTGCTCCAACGCGTGAGCTTGCAGTGCAAATCTCGGAAGAGCTTAAGGGGATTGCTAAGGAGCACCACCACAAGATTGCAGTGGTGTATGGGGGGCAGAAAATAGATGTGCAGATCCGGGCGCTCCGGAAAGGGGTAGACATACTTATTGCAACCCCTGGGAGGCTTGTGGACCACTCGGAACGGGGAACCGTGAACCTTTCCGAATACAGCATAGTTGTGCTCGATGAAGCAGACGAGATGCTGGACATGGGATTCAAGGATGAGATGGACAGGATAATGGGGCAGGTTCCAGAGAAAAGGACTGTGCTGCTTTTTTCTGCGACTTTGGACGAGCTTATCCTGGAACTGGCTTCGCATTACATAAAGGGGCCTGCAGAAACAATAGAGATAGGGGAAAAGGAGAGGGCCAAGCAAATCAAAGAAGATTTTGTCCAGGTATCCAGGAGAAAGAAGTTTGCAAATCTGAAGAGGATACTCGGGCAGGGGCAGTACAAAAAAGTCCTCATTTTCATGTCTACAAAGCGGGGGGTGGACTACCTTCATGAAAGGCTGAAGGAAAGCAGCTACAGGGCTGAAGCAATACACGGGGACATGAGCCAGGGGAGAAGGGAGCGTGTAATGAGTTCATTTAAATCCGGAAAAACCCATATACTTGTTGCATCCGATGTCGCTGCCCGGGGAATCCATGTTGAGGACATTGAGCTGATTGTGAATTATGATGAAGCGCAGGATGCAGATACCCACCTGCACAGGGTAGGCAGGACGGGAAGGATGGGCAAGGAAGGGAAAGCAGTTACCTTTATCGAGTCCAGGGAAGAGGAAGACAAAGACAGGAACAGGGATGACCACCCGGACTTTGCATGGATGAAAGGAGGAGGCGAGAGAAAGATGCCTCCGCGCGGAGAAAGGAGACGTGCCGGGGCTTCTGACCGGGACAGGAGGAGAAGGCCCCGCGCTCATGAGAAGAAGGGCCGCAGGAACTACGGGCCTGCAAAGAAAAAGCGCAGGAGATGAATCCTTGGAAAAGACAGGGAAAACGGAAAAAGAATGGAAAGAGGACCTCTCCCCGGAGCAATACAAAGTGCTCAGGGAAAAAGGAACCGAAATACCATTTACCGGGAAGCTTCTGCACAATAAGGAAGACGGGGTTTATGTTTGCGCGGGCTGCGGGAACGAATTATTTTTATCAGAAGCCAAGTTTGACTCTGGAACAGGGTGGCCAAGCTTCTGGGACGTTGCTTCTGGAGAGAGCGTTGAGCTTAAGGAGGATGGTGTGTTGGGCATGAAAAGGGTTGAAGTTGCCTGCGCAAGCTGCGGCGGCCATCTGGGGCACTTGTTCGGGGACGGGCCAAAGCCCACCGGGAAAAGGTACTGCATAAATTCTGCTGCACTTGAATTTAAAAAGAAGAAGAAATAAGCGGCTATTTCTCTATTGGGTAGCCTGCGGCTTCCCATGCTCCATAGTTGCCTTTTAGCCTGTAAACTTCTGTGAACCCAATCTCTGCCAGTTCGCCTGCTGCTGCAATTGAGACGCTGTCCGAATGGCAATAAACCAGGTAAGGAACATGCGGGTCCCATCCCTGGTAAGCTTCGGAGAATGTGCCGTCTCCGTATGGATGGTTGACTGCGCCTGGAAGATGCCCCTGCGCATATGAATTTGAAACATCCACTACAATTAGGTTGGGGCTCATATTGATTAGCTCGTATGCTGCCTCGGGGGTCACATCAATGTACTCTGCGGGCATAAGGCCTTCATGCTCAGGAACCTGCTCCGGCTCTCCGGAATCCTCTTCGCCACTGGCATTTTCCTGGGGAATATGCTCCTCCTGGGGGATGCCGGGGACCTCCTGCTGAGGCTCCTCCCCAAGCGTTTCATCTTCAACTACGCAATCCTCAATGTCAAGGACTTTTCTCCCATCCGGGCAGACATAGTATTCTGTTTCCTCTTCGGATATGCACCCGAAGGAAGCGGCAAGGAGGAACCCAAGGAAAAGCAAAACGATCTTTTTCATGGGTAAGGGTTAGGGTAGAACCTATTTAAATTTAGCCTATGCGGAACGGGAAAATAAGCTCTTCTCCCTCCACTCCATTGCGGTCGTATGCAACGTAGATGGTCCCGGTGGTGTTGCGCCCGCTTGCCTCAAACCAGACATCCCCTGAGCTTGATTGGTTTGGGAGAAGGTAGCTCTGGAGTATAAGGTCGTTTTTGTTGGCGCAATAAAGCACATCAAACTCGGAGGCTGTGCGCTTCTTCCCTTCTGAATCAAAGAGCGTGAAATGGGAGGGGGCAAAATACTCTTTCTGTGTTCCGGTATTTTCTGCCTCTATATGGAACACAAGGAAATAACCGCGGAAATCCGTCCAGTTCATGAAATCAAATGTGCAGTTTTTTTCCTTAAGGAAAGTAACGTTGAGCTCCATGCCTTTGCTTGGGGCCGTTGTATTGGGCTGGGCAAAATTGCACCCATAGTCCTCAAGCTCCCCGAATCCGTCCGGGCACTCCATTGGCTCTTCAGGATGGGTTTCTTTTTCCTGGGGAGGGAGTTCTTCTTCAGGGATTGCTTGCTGCTGGCCGAGCACTTCTTCGGCTTCTTCTGGCTGGATTTCTGCAAGTTCCTGGGGCCCTTCTGGCTGGGAAAAGCTGCAGCACCCTGAAAACAGGAATAGCAAAAAGAGCAGGGGAATTGCAGCTGCACGGGTCATTTGCCCCATCCGGGAACGTATTCTTCCCTGAACATCTGGGCAGTGAGCACAAAAATGGAAATCAGGAGGGGCCCTATTATGATTCCTGTGACGCCAAAGTATGCAACCCCGATAATGAGCCCGACTATTGAAACAAATGGGTGGATGCTGCCTATCCGCTTCTGCACCAGCTGCCTCACATACCCATCGAAAATGTAGCTCAGGAATGCGCCCCAGAGCATCAGGGCGGCAGCAACTACATAATGCCCTCCGAATATATAGTAAATGCCTGCGGGAATCCAGATAATCTGTATCCCTATTACAGGGATTATTGCAGTAAGGGTTCCCAGAACTCCCCAGAATATTATGTTTTCAGCACCTGCAAGGTAAAGCCCTGCAGCAAGGAGCACCCCGATTACCACAGCAACTGCGCCATTTGTTATGAACGTGGCATTTATTATGTTGTAGAACTCAGATGCAAGCTTCTCGGAGTTCTTTTTGTTGAATGGAATTATTGAGCGCATAAGGGAAGATGCGGCCCTGTTCTCAGTAAGCAGGTAATAGAGTATAAGGTACATCACCACCAGGTTTATGGAAATATTTGTAATTACGTCCAGCGCAAGCAGGGAAATCCCTGTTGCAAAATTGGAAATCTCCAGGATGTGCTCCTCAAAAAGCTTCTCCAGGTTTATTGTTTCCTTTTCCACAGGGAAATAGGAAAGCAGAGTATTCAGGTTGCCTGGCTCCTGCAGGAAAGTTGCAATATCAACAACAGCAAAATAGAAAAGCACCAGGATGGGGAGCACAATAAGGATAAATGAAAAAAGGAGGACTGTTATTGCAGAAAGCATCTTCCTGTTGAGCCGTTTGTTGAGCTTCAGGTAGATTGGCTTGAGCAGCACATAAAGGATAGCGGCACCTGAAATCCCCAGGAGCAGGGGCATTGCCGCATAGAAAAAGAAGAGGGCGAAAAGGAGCAGTATGACCAGGGCAAGGTATTTTTTCTCTTTTGCAGCTTCCTTCATGGAGCAAGAATGCAAATAAGATTTATAAATATAGGGGGGTTAGTAGCTTTGGTGGTCCGTTTGGCTAAAAAGAAAGGCTCTAAAAAGAAACCAAAAAAGAAAGAGAAGAAAATAGAGGATATTGCGCATTCGCTGGAAAAGAGCCCTGCGGTGTGCAAGCTCAGTGCTGAAGAAAAGGAATTTGCAGAAAGGATGGAAAAGGTCACTAAAAAAATTGACCATGTGCTTTCCGCAAATGAGGAAGTGCAGGTGCTGAAAAAAGAAATAAAGGAAAAGCCGCTCACCTATGCTGCCCTTGCATTCACTGCGGGGGTTGCACTGTGTGCGCTTCTAAAAGGGAGGCATTAAGATGATTGAGGAGATTTTGAAGGGAATCCTTATCCCTGTGTCCAAGACGTATGTAAACACCATGGTGGATGAGGCAACCAACAGGCTGGATGAAAATGTGGACAGGATTATGGACAAGGCGAGCGTGAAGCTGAACGAAATGACGCTTAGGAGCGCGCATATCGTAAAGGAGCTTGTCCCGCCCATCCTGTACAGCGCGCTTTTTTCCGGTGCAGGGATGCTGATTCTTGTGCTCGGGGCCAGCGCATACATAGATTCCGTGCTCATGGTTGAGGGCGCCGGCTTTGTAATTGGCGGTGTATTTCTCCTGCTTGTAGGCGGCTATTACAAAATGCAGCTGGACAAGGCAATGGAAAAAATAGAGGAATTACACTGATTCCTTTATTCCCCATTTTTTCATTAATTCTTTTGCTTCTTTTTCGAAACAGTCGATTACGTATTCTTCGTATTCTGTCATGTTGGCCACCGGTATTGGCACAAATTTAACTTTAAAAAGAACTCGGATGCGGGGCCCTTCCGGTGTTTCCGGTGTTATGCCCTTATGGGGATTCGAACCCCAGTTCCAGGCTCCGGAAGCCCGTGTCCTGTCCAGGCTAGACTATAAGGGCTGGCAATATGTGGTCGGAAAAAGAATCGGCCACATGTTGACAATGGCAATCCGTAGTGAGGACGACGAAGTCGCTATTCCCGAGCTACGGGTTGGCTAGGGCATAGGGGGAATATAGAGTATGAAAGGAATTTTAACCTTGAGCTTGAGAAAGGCCCATGGCGCTTTTTGGTGGAAAGACTGCCCTCATAACCGGGGGAGGAAGGGGAATAGGAAAAGAGATTGCACTAATGCTTGCAAGGAACGGCGCGGATGTGGCAGTTGCCGCGCGCACAAAAAAGGAGCTGGAGAAAACCGCAAAGGAGATTGAACGGCTGGGGAGGGAATCGCTTGTTATAAAAACGGACCTCGCAAAGGACAAAGACATAAAGAAGATGTATTCAGGGTTCATGAAGAAATTCGGGAAACTGGACATGCTCTTCAATAATGCAGGGGTTCTTTTTAGCGGGGAATTTGCAAAAAGCAGCCTCAGGCAGGCAGACATGATGATTGATGTGAATTTCAGGGGTACGGTGCGCTCAACCCACGAGGCCCTGAAGCACATGAAAAACGGGGGAATAATAATAAATACTGCTTCGGTTGCGGGGCTGAATGCATATCCCACTCTCGCGGTTTATTCTGCAACAAAGTTTGCAGTGGTTGGCTTTACCCAGGCAGTTGCGCAGGAGGCCCAAGAAAAGGGGATACGTGTTTACTCGGTGTGTCCGGGCGCAACAAAAACAAAAATGTTTGACAAGGTTTACCCGGGGCAAAATGCAGAATATACTCCTGGGGAAGTTGCAGAAGAAGTGCTGGAGATGATCAGGAGCAAAACGCTCAAGCCAGGGTCAGCAGTGGTGGTAAAGCACCACAAAAAGCAGAAAAAGTGAGATGCACACTCTGGACTCGGTCGGAAATGCATAGAGCAAACCGGTACGAACCTAACCCATCAGTTTACTTCAAGCACAACCACGCTATTAATCTACATGCCGCGCCCAGGTTTCATATGGTGAGTCGCAGGTCCAGCCACCATATTATTGGCCGTAGCAAGGCAGAGGTATCAACAACGTACCTTTTTCCAAGGCACCCGAATTGTCCGTGTGCAAAAATAGTTCATTAAGCAAGGAATAAAAGCACTCCTACAAAAAAATTGGTTACAGACGTGAAAAACAAGGCAAAAAAATATATTTTTAGAATTTATTTTGCATGCAAGAGGAAGAAGCACCACACTTTTGACTCGGCAGGAAATGTGCACAAGCACATAACCTTGCGGCAGGCAGCAAAGCAGGGGACGGATGTCGCAGGTCCACCTTTTCCGTGCCCATAAGCGCCATGCCCGGAAGCCGCATGCCTCTCCCAAGCCCAGCCTGCTTAAAAAGCAGGGGGCAGCAGCCGGATTGCCAGTGCAATAAAAATAATCTCAATATAGGGATTTAAGTGTTGTTACAAAAAATTTGGTAGTTACTCTGCACTGTTCTGGAACACATAAATAATTCTCTGCAGCACAGTGATTGCTGAAAGTATTACCGCAATTATGATTGCCCCCACAAAATAATCCATGGAAATTACTATTCCTGCTGCAAGGCCTGCAGTAATAATCAGGAGGCGCTCGGAGCGCTCAAAAAGCCCTCCCATCTTCTTTGCATTTTTATTTGTAATGACTCCGTGGTGGTCTGCATATGAGCGCACAAAAGAAGGCATGCATGTCCCAAGGAATACAAGGGAGGCAAGCCAGATTTTTGGGTCTATCATTATCTCGGGGAGCGGGTAAAACATGAATGCAAAAAGGAAAAGCGCTTCCATGAGCCTGTCAGAAACCCCGTCCAGGAAGCCCCCGAATTTCGTGGACTCCTTTCTTGCGCGGGCAACTGCTCCATCAACCATGTCCAGTGCCCCCCCAAGCACAAAAAGCACGAGCCCAAAGGCAAGGTCCTGCATCAATGAGATTGCAAATGCGCCCATTACCCCAAGGATCAATGCAAGGACTGTCCAGTGGTTGGGGCGCAGGGGGACAAATGCAAGCATCTGCCCGACCTTTTCCTGGATTCCTTTTGAAGAAGATTTTTGCTTTAGCATTGAGCTCCTCCCGCCATACTAAAGAAGGCAAATAATAAAAATACTGGAGGTTGCTGTACTTGCTGAAAGAACATTTTATGGGGAAGCCCCTCCTTCATACATAGGGACAAAAAGCACAGGGCAAATCTCTTTTTTCTCAGTTCCCCGGGAAGTTTTGGTAATTTTGAAAAGTGCCTGGAAATAGATGGAGCGGAGCGGGATTATCAGGATTCCTCCCTCTTTCAGCTGGGAAATGAGTTCAGGATAGGGCTCGCTTGCTGCGGCACTTACAATTATCCTGTCGTAGGGTGCCTCTTCAGGATGCCCCTTTACTCCGTCTTTCAGCAGGAGGGTCACGTTTGGGAAATCCCTGAGCTCCTCTTCCGCAAGCGCAAATATTTCTTTAAAAATGTCCAGAGTATATACCTTCCCTTTTTCCCCTGCAAGGCAGGAAAGGAGTGCAGTCTGCCAGCCTGAGCCTGTGCCCACCTCCAGAATGTTCATTCCTGGGGAAATTTCTGCTTCGCGGAGCATTATTCCGACCATGCTGGGCGCGGAAGTAGTCTGGTTGTTTGAAATCTGGGTTGGGGTGTCCTCGTAGGCATGCTTTTTCTGGGGGACGGGCAGGAAATCGGCGCGCGGAAAGCGCAGCATGCATTCTGCAATCCTTTCATCTATTGCTTCTGTGCGGAGAAGATAGTCCACCATTTCCTCGTTTGTTTCCATCCTACCTTATCTCGCCATTGAGTGTATTCTGGAAATCAGGGTCATCAAGGACAATATACCATTCAGAGGGGCTGCGGAAATCCTTTTGCTGTGAAGCGGAAGCGCAGTTCTTTCCTGCATAAACCTCTTTCCTCACCCCTTCCCCATTGTCCTTTGGGCACTCAAAAGTATGCCAGAACCCCCTGCATTCCCCTGCTGTGCACCCTGTCCCATTTACGGATTCGCGCATATATGTGTGGAGCCAGTGCTCATCATATTTGCCGCACCCCTCAACGGGATAATCATAGGGCTCTGCTGCAACTATGGAATGGGAGAGCACAATCCACCCGTCCCCCGAATCAGAGCCAGGAGTTACTCCTTTTCCGATTGCATGGTTTTCGGGAAGCAGGTAAGGCATATAGTTCCCTGGGCAGGTTGCCCTTGATTCCTGCTCATAAAGCAGCCCGTCCTCTGCAAAATAGAGCAGGAGGGATTTGCGCTCTGCCTCCAGGTCTGCAATTTCAGGCCTTCCGTCGCACAGGTAGTCCACTCTCAGTGAGATAAGGAATTCCGCATCAGCTGTTGCGCGGTATTGGGCCACGGGCTCGCTTGGTGAGCCTGCGATATATGCGTCCTTGCTGGAGGGGTTTTCCCATGCAAACGAGATTACCTCTGGCTCGACTCCATTCGGGCAGGAAAGGCCTTTCAGCGCATATTGCTGGCTGGTGTATCCATATTCATCCGGATGGGGCGGGACATGCCTCTCCAGCTCCCCTGTGAACTCAGAGAACTCTTCGCTTTCAAAATAGGGGACCAGCAAAGGCTCTGAACCCTCTTTCCCATTTGAGGGGCACCCTGCAAAAACAAGAAGCAGGGAGAGAAAAATTGAGAGGAGGATGCGCATGGGCTATTCCTCCAGCCCCATTTCCCCAAGGTCTTCAGCTTCCTTGTCCTTGCCTTTTCCCCTGGATTTCTTCTTGGGGGCCTTTTCTTTTTTGGAGGCGGGCTTGCTGGAAGCTGCCTTCCTGGAAGTTGGGCGGACAGGCACCCTTGAGCTTACTGCTTCAGGCATCAGGTGCTTGTACCTGTGCACGGTATCGTAAAGCAGCAGCAGAAGCCTGAGGGCCCACTCAAGGAACACTATATATATGAAGAACGGCATGCTGATGGGCAGGAGCTGCGTAATCTCGAAGAACTTCTCCTCGAATACACCCACAGTAAGGAAAGACGGGTCTGCGACAAAATACGCAAGCAGGCCCAGAGGAAGCATCTTTGCAAGATCTGCGGCAATTCCCTCATCCCAATAAGCAGTTATCCTTATTGCCCCAACCACTGCAATTGAGATGTACATAATGGTTGCCACGTCCTGGTTGCCCAGGAAAACCAGGAAAATGGTAAGGAACATGAACCATACAAAAGTTATTATCGGGAATGCAAAAGTGTATTTTGCAATAAGGGAAACATAATGGAGGGCTTTCTCCGCAACTGTTTCCCTTGGAGTGTGCTCAAGGGCAAAGAATTTCTGCTTGGAGAAGCTGTTGTAGAACGTGCCCAGGATTATTGCGTATGCCGCAACCCCGAATGCTGTTGTGAAAAAATTTGTAAGGTCTGGGCCGAGAACTGCTTCAACTGCTGAATAGATGCCCACTAAGAATTCTATAAGTGGCTCTTCAAATCCGATTAAGCTCATGCTCTGCTTTCAAGGAGAAGGCTTTTATTTTTTTCAGGTGAAGGGGAAAGGGCGGCATGTTCCCGGCACAGCGCAGTTATGCAGTGCCAATGCGGCAAAAAGGTGACCAGTATGCAAGGATTCGGCGGGTTGGACAATTGCTCCCTTTGCGGAGTGGAAGTAGAGGAAGGAGGGGAAAGGATGCGGAGCATAGATGACATTACTTATGTGTTCTGCAGCAAATGCGCAAGCACAAGGAAAGATGAGATAAACAAGATGCTCAGGCTGAACGGGGACTAGATGCTGGACTCTATTTCCTCAAAAAGCTCATCCGACTCTTCCGAGATTTCAGTTATTATGGATCTTGCATTTTTCCCGGATTGGGATTTCTCCCTGCTCTTGCGGAATATGTAGTTTGTGAAAAGCCCGAGCGCCTCCATCTGCTTCATGTAAACCTCTTCTTCATCTTTCTCAGGCATCTTTGAGGCAACCAGGTCAAAGAGCATCCTGGTGAATTTTCTTGATTTTTCTTTTTTCTCTGCATCGCTTTTTGAAAGGAGGATTGCAAGCATAGCTTTCTTCAGCTGCTTCCTGGAGGGGGGAGCCATGCGTGGATTAGAATGGGAAAGCTTAAATGCATGGCGCAGGCTCATCTTACGCGGGCAGTGAGCTCAGTATATATTATTGCGCCCACCAGCACCAGGGAAAGGGCGCCTGCCAGGAGGAGGCTGGAAGTCTGGAATATCACAAATAGGATTGCCAGGAAGCTCAGGACATAGATGAAAAAGCGGCCGCTTCCCTTTTGCGCGTGCTTTAGGGGCGCATCGATTTCATCCAGGTCGAACTGGAGCTTGTAAAGCTCTGGCTCAGGGACCGAAAAAAGGCTGCCCCTGTACTTGCACTGGGAGCAGACATACGTGCCTTCAACAGGCTTTATGCTGAGGGAATGGACCTCGTTTTTGCTTTCTATATTGAGGTAATCTCCGGAATGGGGGACAAAGCCGCAATTAGGGCAGAAGATTATTGCCGCATCTTCGCTTTCCTTCCCCATGTACATTAATATGTTGGGAAAAAAATAAAACTGGCTACGGTTCTGGCCGAAAAAAACCGGGTTTTTCTTATTTTGCGCTGGGAATAAAAAATATTGGGCGGATATGGATGCTGGTTGGGATGGACGACACCATAAAGCTGGACCGGAGGAGTTTCGAGGCCCTTGCCGCAGACTCCCGGGTCCGGGTGCTGAAGGCAATTTCCAAGAGGAGGAAGACACTTACTGAATTGTCAAAAGAGCTTGGGCTCTCTGTTTCGACTACCAAGGAACACCTGGATGTGCTTGTTGACGCGGGGCTCATCATCCAGAAGGACGAGGGAAGGAAGTGGAAATACTACGAGCTTAGCCGGAAGGGGAAGGGGATAGTTAATCCGTACCCTGCAAAATTCGTGATTATGCTCGCAGTCAGCCTGCTTCTTGTATTGGGGAGCGGATGGAATTTCATGAATTCTTTCGGGGATGTTACACAGGGGGATGCTGCTCCCCCGGGTTCTTTTGCTGTGGAGGGTGAAAGCCCTGAAGAAGCTGCCTTGCCCGGGGAAGGCCGGGTGCTGGCAATTGCTGAAGATGAGACCGGGGACATGGAAACTGAAAAGGCCCCGTCTGGGGGGCGTGATGCGGCGGAAGAGAACGAGGTGCCTGCTTTTCCTGCAGAGGAAATTGGCTTCCCCCTGTTTGAGTTCGGGATTTTTGCAGGGTCTGCAGTCCTGTTGTTTGCCTCGCTGCGGATGCTTTTGCAGAGGAGTTAGATATTAAAACACTTTTATCCATAAAATAGAACATGTCCCGGAGGATAGACAACAGAAGGCTGAATTTTGTGATTAATAAGGCCAGCCAACCCCTCAAAAGGGCCCATAGAGAATTTTCAAGGGCAAAGTCCAAGCTGGTTAAAGCAATAGAACAAGAAAATGAAAAAACAGACAGGTTCATATACAAAATAGCTTCTTCCCCCAGTTCACTGGCCCTAAACGGAGAGGGAATTGACAGGGGGCTGGCAAATCTCGTGGCTGTAAACAAGAGAAAGTTTCTTGCAGGCGCATTTGAAGAAAAGCTTGAAGGGGCATATGCGGGAGTGTGGTGGAGCACAAACGAGGCAAAGGACAGGTTCTCGGAATGGACAGATGACCAGGGCATATTCATAAAAAAAGTGGAAGATCTGCATAGTCAGTTCCTGCAGTTTACTGATGAAAGATACATGAAAATCAGTGATGGCCTTGCGGTCATTGACCCCAAGCTCCTGGACCAAATGATTGATGCTCACATGGAGATGATGCACCAGCTCGGGGAAATTGCAAGGATGACTGCCCACCTGGGGGTTGCCGCATCCATATTCGGTCTCCCCTTCCCTCAAAGGCAGAAGGCAGCTTACGGAGGGGGGCTGGAGAACCTGCCGGAAAAAATGGAAAAAGAATATCCTGGATTGTCTTTAATCTCAATAGCCGCCCAGGGAAAAGAGAGAGTGGCAGAAGCCCTGCTGGAAATGCTTTATCCGGGAGAATCAGGGGAGCTGCTTACAAGGTGTTTTGCAGTAGAAACAAGGAAAGTTGAAGTTGATGGAGTTCCGGAAAGAAAAACAGATAGATGTCCTGCCCCTGGAGAAGAAATGGAAGGGCTTCCTGCTCCTGCACAACCTCAAAAGCCTGAAATATCCAAAAGCGAAGCAAAGAAGAAAATTGCTGAAATTCTTTCTCCTTCACTTGGGGAAAACGCGGACAGGGGGGCAAAAATGTGCCTCAGATACCTGGAAAGGGAAGAATGGGCAGAAATTCTGGAAGCGCCGGAAAACCTGGCAAGGGTTGTGCACAGGCACCCTGAACTACATGGCTCACTTGACAAAATAAAGGAAACGCTTGGGAAGGAAACAGAAGAAATGCCACAGGAGCGGAATGGTGTGGATTTGGTCAGGGCACTTGATTTCAGCGATGCTGTGAAGAACGAAATAAAGGGAGGAGGAATGAACATAAGGGATGTAAAAAAGGCAATAATCTATGGATTCAAGCTCGCTTCTGCGAAAAAAGCCATAGGCAGGGCATACTTCCCTTCCGCAGTGATAGAAGGCAATGTGAAAAATGCAATGGATGATGGGAGGCCTGGGCCGGGGCCAAGGGCAAATGAAATCCTGGAATTCCTAAAATCGCACGGAGTCGTCTCGACCGATAAAAACGGCGAAACCATGATGATAAACACAGTGGAGAGCAAAGGGCAGGCGCACCCCATTACTCCAGTCGGGGATGAAATTCTTTCTGCAATTAAGAAATGGCTGGTGGACTTCAAAAAAGAAACAAGAGGAAAGGGTTCCTGAATAATCAGGAAACCTGCAAATAATAGCCAAAAAGCGAATCCTTGGTAAATACTCCGGAAACAGTTACGGACTTCCCCTCTTTCGGGAGGGACCCGCTGGAAACCCTGAGGGAATTCCCTTCATCATCAGTAAGTGTGTACCCTGAAAGTGAACCAAGCTTGACTGTATTATCCACTGTTCCGGAGACAGTTACTTTCTCCCCAACATATTTCTGGGGATTGTCATTCAGCTCCTCTATAGGAGTGGTCCCGATTCCTGCGCACCCGAAGAAGAGAAGTGCGAATACTGCGAATGCAATTGATTTTTTCAAATTAAACACCTGCAGTGGAATACGCAAAAAAAGTTAAAATGCGTTTCGGCATCAGCGGCCGAGCCTGTCCAGGTAGGTGTGGGGGAGCAGTATCTCCTCCATGGATTGCGGGGGGTTGTCCGCAACCGCCCTGAACGCCTCCTTCGGGCTTCCCAGTTCCCTGCATACAGCATCAATGAATCTGGAGCCATCCCTGTAAGGATTTATTGCATAAAACGCAAGTGAATTGTTTTTCTCAAGGGCCTTTGAAAAACTGCTTGGCTTTCTCCAGATTGTGCAGCGCATAATGCACGCCGCAGCAGCAGCAATGTCTGTTGCGGCAAATGCAAGTGCCCGTGCACTGGCCAGGAGGGGGCGCACGCTAAACACCTTGACCGCAGATTTTATCATAATAAAAGGAAATTGGAGGGCCCTGATCGCCTTTTCACGGGTTTCCATGGGCGGATACGGGAAATACCTCTCCTCTGCAAAAACTGCAAGCCCTTCATTTGCACAATTCTTTGCAGCATGGAAGTCCCACCTAAAGGAACCATACCTGCTGTAAATTTTAGACTTCTGCTCCCAAAGCGCATGATGAGTCAATTCATGTATGACCGCTCTGTTTATAGCTCCAGCACTGCAAAAAAGATTTGCATTTGTTATTTGTATTGAACTGGTCAATCTGTCATAGGATGCAGGCGACCTGAAATAGAAGTACAGGCTATTGAGCCCAGAGCTGGCGCAGAACGAAATGCGGCGCTTCCATTTGCTGAAAGAGGATTTCCCTGCCCGCCTGAGCTCTCTTTCGTATATTTTGCTTAGAGGTTGGCTCAGCCATCCAAGTTTTTTCTCAGTAAGCTGGAAATCCTGTATAGTCTTTTGGTCAGGGAGCAGCACACCTTTTTCAGCGAGAAGAAAGGGCAGTGACTTTAGCTTTATCCCGTAAAGGTGCTCAAGCGCCAGTGCCGCACGGGGGAGTTCTTCAAGCAGATATTTCTCGAAACGGTTCCTGGGCCCCCTGCTTTGCACTGAAAGCCTTCTTGCCTTCTCCTTGTTTATGAAGCGGAAGAGTGCCATTGATGTTATTTGGTGGGTTAATGTTTATAATTGCTATTTATTTACATAATGCCCCACACCCCTGCAGAAAATACGCAAAACAAACCTAAAAGATATTTAAATACGCAAACCCAAAGCATCTGCATGAGATTCCTGATGGTGTTTATGGCCTTGGGGCTGCTCCTTGCGGGCTGCCCAGGGGACTCCGGGTCCGGGGTAGCAGATGTAGATGAAGGATTAGAGGCGCCTGAGCCTGCGGAAGAAAGCCCCCTTCCTGCAGAAGAGGCGGAGGAAACCCCTGAAGAGGTTGCCGCAGAGCCCGAAGAGGAACCTGAGATAGCGGAAGAAGAGATTGTGCACTGGGGGGTGGGGGTAACGGAGGAGGATGAAGATGAGGGCCACAGGCAGCTCCAGGCAGTTGAATTTGATGGGTATGCGCTTATTGTTGATGATATCACAGATGATTACCCTGAGCCCTGCGCAGCAATAAGGGTGGGTGAGCTGGGCGGAACCTATATTGAAACCCTGTTCCAGGATAAGGTATGCCCGGGAGAAAGCACATATTGGACTTCCCCTGAAGGCGATGAATACCGCATAAAGGTGTTTGAGACTGCCGCAGGCTACCAGGGATATGAATACTGGGCAGATGTTGCGGTATACAAACAAGGGTGATATGGATGAAATGGATATTTGCGTTCTTGGTTTTGGCAGGCATGGCTTTTGCAGGGCAGATTGTCAATGTAGGGGAAGATACTGGAGGCGGCACGGCCCCCTCTGAACAGGAGGATTCTGAATGCTATGCGCAGTATTTCCAGTGCCTGAGGGACGGATGCGCTGCTGCAGGGGGAGAATTCAATGAGCTTACCCAGGGATGTTATGGAGGGGATGATGCAGAATTCTCAGAAGCGGTCGGGAAATGTGCAGATGCACAGGGAAACTGCATAATGGGCAAGAGCCCTTCCGGCAGCGGTGGAGCATACAACGGGGGCAGTGCCCCTGCTGAAGAAGGCGGGCTCTGCGGAATTGGTTTTGTGCTCCTTGGACTTGGGGCGCTCCTGTTCAGCCGGGTGAATGGGTAAAGTATTAAACCCTTTTCTGGGATTATGGGTCCATGAAAAAGAAGAAAAACCAATTATGGGTTTATGCATTAGTTGCTGTTGTGGCACTTATTTTGCTGGGCCTGGCTTCGGGCCCGCTTATAATGGGTTATTTTGAATTCGGGGAAGCAGAAACAGAGGAAATGCCAGGGGAGGCCCCTGCTTCCTCAGGATATGCTGCAGAAGTGGAGCAGCCGGAAGAGGAGGAAACCCCTGAGGCAGAGGCAGTTGTGCCTGTTGAGCCCCCTGAGATGCACGATACACCTGAAGAAATGCTTGAGTGGTTTATGCTTGTGCAGATGATGGATGAGAATGGGGGAGTAAGGAATGAGTACGCCAATGGGAGGCCCTACATCCTTGCAGAAACAATGGGGCAGATGATGGAGTATGCGCTCAGGGTTGACAACCAGGAGCTTTTTGATGTTGAATGGAATTTTGTAAAGGAAAACATGATTAGTGAGGAGTATGGGCTTGTGCGTGCCTCAATCTGGGCGGACGACTATTCCCCCAGGGAGAATGCATCAAATACGGATGATGATATGCGTATACTCTGGGCCCTTTACGAAGCAGAGGAAAAATGGGGGCCCGGGCATGGGTACAAGGCAGGCGGAAAGGCAATAGCTGACCAGATGGTTGAGTACAACCAATATATGAACATCATGAGCAAGGGGATCTCATGGGATGAAAACAGCTACGAGATAAACCACCGCATGGACATAGATGATTTGAGGTGGGAAGTTATGCAGGCCCTTGCAAATGAGGACGCAATCTGGAGGGTGATGGTAGTAAAAACAAATGCCCAGTTCCTAACCTGCCAGGACCAGACAAACGGCCTTTTCTGGCAGGAATATGACATTGAAAAAAGCAGGGCTGTTTACCCTGTGGGAAAAGACGAATGCCGGACAAGCCATATGCTCAGGGCAGGGATGTACTACTCGGATTACAAGACTTATGTGCCCGCCACTACCCTCCACAACAAGATGAAGCAGGAATGGGAGGGAACCGGGAAAATAAGCAGCGGATACAAGATGGAGAACCTTGGCACCGGTAACGGGATAGAGGAAATGGAAACATATGCACTTGCCGGAAGGAATGCAATAAGGCTCGGAGACTGCGATTTTGCAATTGAAATGAAGGAAAGGATACTGCTGGAGCAGGTGGGAGACACCGACTCCCCAATCTATGGGTCAGTGAGCAGGAACAGGAAGGAGAACGGGGTAGAGGATGATATGGATACCCTGCTCCTGCTTGAAGAGCTGAAGACCTGCAAGAAAAACCAGTAGTTTTTCTTTTTCCCTATTTTTTCTTTATTGGAAGGAAGGGGAGCAGCCTTTCCGCAAGCAGGCTCATGCTCATGGTCTGCAGGTAAACTTCCCCTGGCCCGGTAAGCTTTGAGAGCCAGAAGCCCTCCCCCCCAAAAAGCACATTCCTTACGCCCTTTAGGCGCTGGACATCATAGGATACAGTGCGGTCGAATGCTGCAATGCTTCCGGTTTCAACATAAATGGTTTCCCCTGCTTCCAGGTGTTTTTTGTAAACTTCCCCGTCTATCTCCAGGAAGGCGTGGCCGTCCCCGGAAAGCTTCTGGAGCACAAATCCCTCCCCTCCTACAAATCCAACCATCAGCTTTTTCTTTACATATGAGTCCAGCTTTATCCCCCCTGTTGCTGCAAGAAACGCATCTTTCTGGCAGATAAGCTCCTTGCCTTCAGAGATTTTGAAATCCATTATTTTTCCCGGGGCAGAAAGTCCGAAGGAAACTGAGCCAGGGCCGCCCTTTGCAGTAAATTTGTTTATGAAAAAGGATTCCCCCATGAGCATGCGATGGACCCCGCCCCCAATCCCTCCGTGGGAGCCTGTGTGCATGTCAATATTGTCATCCATCCATATCATGGCGCCCCTTTCAGAAATAACCGATTCGCCTTCGTCCAGAAAAATATGCAAAAGCGGCATCACCGTGCCTTCCATCCTGTATTCCATGCAGGGTAAAACGAGCCTAAAGTTAATAAATTTTAAGCGGGTTGTTGGGGCATGATAAAAGAACTGATATTGCTTGTGCTTGCAGTTGTTTTCTTCTGGTACGCACTTGGGCTTTTTGGACCGGTTGCGCTTTTCATAAATTCGCTTATCGCCCTGGTCGCGCTTAAGCTCCTTGGCTGGCTCGGCATAAAAATAGAAATAAGCATCTGGACGCTCCTGATTACGGTGATTTGGGGAATCCCAGGAGTGCTTGTGCTCATGTTCCTTGCGCTTACCGGGATTGCATTCCGCGGGCGCTGAACCTCACTCTTTTGCCTTTTTCCAGAGCTCCAGTGCTGCCCATATCAGGATAGTGTATGCAAAACCGAGCACCCAGGAAAGATATCGGATGCTCCCTGTTTCAATAGTGCCTGCCCATGTTAGCAGGCCGAGGAGGTGTCCTGCAAAAAGGCTAAGCAGGGTAAAATATGCAAGAGGTCGGAGGTTTATGCGCAGGAAAAGCTCCGCAAGGGCAATCCAAAGGAACGCCCAAAGGAACGCCCCAAGCACAATCCCAAACTCAAAAGAAAGGAACAATGCAGTAAGCGGGTTTCCTTCCATTTCCGGGTTTAAGTATGCATAATGTGTTGTAATTACCACGTCCGGGATCCCGGTTGCTGCAAAAAGAAGCAGGAGGGTTATTAGCGGCCGGGAACCATAAATCCTGAAATCCAGCCTTATGCCAAGCGCAACAGCAGCAAAAACCGCAATGACCACAAGCAACTCAATCAATTCAATCCCCTGAGTATGTTTCTATTATCTCCTTAGGTAAGCCCAGGCCTGCCTGCACTTTCCTGCCATGATTGCCCACCCAAACAATGATTTTTACGGAAAAGATTAAAACTACTCTTGCACTGTGAAAAACCTGCCTGTGTGCGCCTTCAGGTTGGAAACATACGAGCCGGATGGGTTTTCAAAAAAAAGCAGCGGGCCTTTTGCGCCGAGCACTTTCCCATTTATGTTCTCTGCAACCGAATATTTTTCCGGGAGGGAATAATCTATCTTTTTTGGGCTTGGGCAGTCCAGCATATACTCATTGAACGGGGAGGTGGATTCCACCTCTACTATTGCGTTTTCCAGGAACTGGGGGTCTTCCCTCCCCAGGAGCTTGAGCTTGGTTCTTGCCTGCACCGCGTTGCTGAAGCCAAAATGGCTTTGGAGAAGGCGTTCCATTTCGTAGGCCTCAGCGCCCTTCAGCTGCATTATTTCTGCGTAATAGTCTGCCCCTTGCTCCTTTACGCGCTCCCTGATCCTTCCTTTTTGGGTTACTCCGCATTTTACCCTTTCCCCGAAGGAAACAAGGTAAATGGAAAACTCCTTTTCTGAAAACTCGTCCTCCAGCTCTTCATATCCTTTAAAATCATGGCGGGTGTAAATCCTGGAAATGTCTTTGGAGCCGCAAAAAGGGCACTGTATCCTTCCTTCGTAATGGTAAGGGCAGCGGTAGCGCCTGTTTCTTGATTGGAACCCTACGCAGGCTTTCGGGCCCTCGAACTCCAACTTGAGGTTCCCTTCAAGCTTTGCGGATGCCTCTTCCTCTCCCTCCCAGTAACTGATAGACGGAACATCCGTTGAAAAGAATGAAATCATGTGCTTGGGGGGCATGCGGCTATATCGGGGAGAAAGTTTATAAAGAGTGGGAAAATGGGAATAAAAAGCTTTTTGCGAATGGTTTTAATTTATGGATGAGTATTGTGCTCCATGAACTGGATGAGATGGATTATCCTGGTTTTGCTCCTCGGGTCAATAGGAGTCAGTGCGTATTACTATGATGCGGTTCCTGAATACATGGCCACCCATTGGAATGCTGCAGGGGAAGCCGACGGGTATATGGAGAAGGGCGTAGGGATGTTCCTGATGCCCGGAGCCATGCTTGTGCTGCTGGTCTTTTTCTACCTGATTCCGCACATAGACCCCCTGAAGGAGAACATAAAGAAATTCGACAGGTATTATGAAGGCTTTATCTTCCTGTTTACGTTTTTCCTTGCATATATACATTTTCTTTCTGTTGCATGGAACATCGGGTACTCCTTTGAGATAAACCGGTTCACTGCTCCTGTGCTGGGAATCCTCTTTATTTACCTTGGGGTGCTCTGCGGGAAATCCAAGCAGAACTGGTTTATAGGGATTCGCACTCCCTGGACTTTAAGCAGCGAAAGAGTCTGGGAGCGTACCCATAATATTGCAAAGGATGTATTTATCGGCCTTGGGGCGCTCTGGCTGGTGGTTGGGTTCATCATGCCCGGATATATCCTCTACCTTGTCGGGCTGCTGATTGTCTCCGCAGTTATCCTTTTCGTGGACTCCTACTTTGAATACAAGCGGGAGCTTGCAGGGGAAAGGGCGGAAAAGGTTGGCAAGGAGATCTTGAAAGGAGAGATTGTGGAAGCTGCGCCCATGAAAACAAAGGCCGGAAAGAAGTCTGCTGCAAAAAAGAAAGCTGCTGGGAAGAAGAAAGCGCCAAAAAAGAAACCGCAGAAAAAGAAGAAGGCGTCTGCAAAACCCACTAAAAAGGCTTCCAAAAAGAAGAAATAATGCCCGCTAGAAATGCGGGCTAAACACTCCGTAGGCCAGGAAAAGTGTCCCCAGCAAAAGGATCAGCTTCATGTAAAAGATGCTTGCTTCGGAAAGGCAGGAGCATTGTTTCCGCCTTGCCATCATCGCCCTTCTTGCTTCACTGTGCTTGGCATAGTTGAAGGGGTGCACTTCATTGGCCCCGGACACATGGTACCTTGTCTTTTCTTGGGGACCATTCCTTTTCATTTATCTCACCTCTGTAATTGGTTCGAATTTTGGGTATTTAAATGCATGCTGTCCGCTGCAGGAGGACAGTATTCTATAGAATAGGGGGATTGGCATTTATATTATTTTCTTAACCTAATCAGAAGGACGGAGCAAGGCTGTGTTTTCTTGAGCGGATGCTAAAGAGAAGCGGCCGAATCGTGAACTTTGTTCACGAGAAGAAAGCGAAGCTTTCTCAGAGGTCGCTAAGATTTGGTGCGGCTTTTTGCTCCGGAATAAAACTGCATAAAAAGCCGCAAGGGTGGCGGAGCTTGGTCAAACGCGCAGGGCTTAGGACCCTGTAGCTTAGTGCTTGCGCAGGTTCAAATCCTGCCCCTTGCATTCAAATGTATTCAGTGCCGAATTTTCTCCATCGGTTGAGCCTGGGGATGGTTTCGTTTGCAAGCTTATCAGCTTCTTCTTTGGGCATCCCTTCATTTACCATGAAGCCTATCACTTGCTCGATCATTTCCCGCATTGAAATATCCGGCTCGGTGAAAACCCCATTCTGGAAGCAGTGGGTGCAGAATTCCTCGCTAGGGGTGCCGTCCGCATTGGTCCCAAAATCCTCGGGCTTTTCCATAGGCATCCCGCAGCTCTGGCAGATTGGCGTTTTTGGCTTCTCTTCCGGTTCCTCCATAATACGCACCAGTAAAAGAACGGAGGTGAGGTTTTTAAGGGATGCAGTTAAGCTACTTTTTCCCCTTATAGCCCTCGAGCTTATGGTATTTGTCTTCGTGCGGGGCAAGAAGCTGGGTAGCTAGCCTCGCAAGGTCCCACAGGAAAAGGAATGCTGCAAGAAGGGGGATGAGGAAGGCTTCCTGGAGGAAGCCCGGGAGGTTTAGCACGCTTACTGCAAAAGGGATGGGAAGCGCAAGGAGCAGGAAGAATGCAAAGAAGAAGAAATTCTCTATCATCTTGCTGCGGATGTTTGCATGGGCTGCGGGCCCAAAATGGAAAGCATGGGCAAATTTCCCTGCAAGCATTGTAATTATGCGGAATATATTGTAGAGGGGGTAAATGGAAAGCAGGATTGCCCCGAGCTCGAATATATCTATTGGCCCGACCATATAGGGAGCAAGCCCGGAATGGAGGGCAAACTGGCCCCTCACTATTACCAGGAAGGAATCGATAAGGAAGAGCGCAACAAGGTTCAATACAAGGGAATATGCATGCTTCCTGAATGTTTCGTAGAAGGGGCCCTTTGGCTCAAAATGGTGGAGCACATGGCTCATGTAAGCGGATAGGTGGCGGAAGGGATTTCTCTTCCGGTCGAGCCCGAACCTCGTACCCAGGAAAAGCCCTACTCTCTTTTCCCTTGGGATAAGTATTGATGCTATGAGGCCGCTTATCACTATAAGCGCGGTAGAAAGCGAAACAAAATCATACGATGTTATTCCTACAGTCTGGGAGGCAATAATGAGGCCAAACTCGCTGGAGGTAAGCATCAGGAGGCCCGCAAATAATGAGGCTGTCCCTCCGAATCCTGTCATGTATGTGGAAAAAGAGATTGAAAAGAGCTTCAGCAGCATGTTGAAGATGGCAAAAAATATCACTATCCCTATTGCGCCAATTATGAATTCCGGATTTACCAGCATTCCCATGGAAAAAAAGAAGAATGCTGCAAAAAGCAGAGTCATTTGCTTAAGTGTGGATTCTATTTTGCGGAAGGAAGGGATTGCTGCAACCGTGCTCCCCGCAAGGAACGCACCTATTGAGGGGGAAAGGTGGAAAGACATTGCAATCAGGGCAAGGAGGGCGCAGAGGGAGAGGGCAGAGAAAAGCTGGGCCTCAAGGTTCTTTTCGTCCATCCACTTTGAAAGGCGTATTACGAGCCAGCGGAGGATCAGGTAGGAGCAGAAAAGGATGAGGAGGGAGAAAAGCACCGAGACCAGGACCTGGCCTATGGAAAGGGTTGTGTCGCCCTGCATCTGTGAAAGGAGAGTAAGGGTGAATACTGCTACAACATCTTCCAGTATAAGGACTGCAGACATGAAATTTGACTCGTCCCTTTTCTGGTGCCTGGAATCCGCCACAATCCTTGCAAATATTGCGGTGCTGGAGAAAGAAAGGACCACTCCCATTATTATGGCATCGAGCATCTGAAAGCCCAGGAAAACCGCTGCAAGGTAGGTGAGTAGGAAAATTATTGAAAACTTGACTAGGAGAACGAATGTGGCGCGGAGCCCGAACCTGGCGATCCTGTCCAGGTTGAAGTGGATTCCGATGTAAAAAAGGAGCAGGATTACCCCGATTTCAGAGATAAGGGAAATAAAATCCGTTTCTGTTACTATGCCCAGGAAATTCGGGCCTATAAGCGCTCCAAAGAAAAGCAGGCCGATTACGCTGGGGAGCCTGAGCTTCGCGCTTAGCGCTACACCCAGGAAAGAGAAGAATATTATTACCCAGAAATCCAGCAAATCGGCTGTAAGCACTACGTCCACAGGAAGAGATAATGTATAAAAGGTTATAATGGTTTACAATTTGGGGGAAAAATATTGCAGTTTACCTCACAGGGTCATACCTGCCGTGCGCCTCCCCCTTGAAGTGATATTTGAGGAAATTGGAGGTATGGAAGGAAAGGTATTTCCAGTAGCCCCACTCCCTCACCCTGCGCATTGAAACATATACGTGTGCATCCGGAAGGTAGGCAATCTTCCCATGGGGCTTTACCCTGCGCACAAGGTCTGTGTCTTCACCTGTTACAAGGTCGGTATTGAAGCCTCCTGCCTTATGGAAGGTTTTTGCATCAAATGCCATGTTGTCTGCTGCTGCAAAATGGGAATCTGTTTTGGAAAGGAGATGGCCGAGCGGGGTAAGGATTCCGTGGGAAAATGCATTCTCCATGAAGTTCCCGTCCCTGGGGACTACCGGGCCGATTGAGGCTATATGGGTCTTTTCGAAAATAGGGCGGGTAAGTGAGTCCAGCCAGTGGGGGTCTGCATAGCTGTCTGCCCCTGCAGAAACAAGTACATCTCCCTGGGCTGCCAAAGCGCCTGCCTGCCTTCCTGCTGCAATTGTCCTTTTGCGCTCAAATATTACTTTTGCACCATATTTTTCCGCGATTTGCACTGTTCTGTCATCGCTGTGGCCGTCTGAGATGATTATCTCGTATTTCCTGTGGATGAACTGGTTCCTGAGGGAACTTAGCGCATCCTCCAGGTACTCCTCCTCATTGAGGGTTGGGATTACGATTGAAATCTCTGGTTTTTTATTAATCATGCACTACAACCTTCTGCAACTAATTTTAGGGGCGTTTTGTTTTTAAATATTGCATTCCGGCATCCGGGCCTTCCAGAAGGTGCTCAAACAGCTTCTGGGGGTCGAATAAACCCACTTTGCCCTGCAGGCGCTCCCTGAGGCGCTGCTCGGAGAGTTCCCTCATGGAGAGCTTGTTTTCCCTGAGTTCTCGCAATTTCTCTATCTCTTTTTTCAGGCGGCGCTCATTCAGGTGGTTGTCTATGAAAACACCTTCTTCCTGCGGCAGGTTGAGGTCCGATGCCTTGAAGCCATGGGCAAGCGTGCCTTTTATTTTTAGCTTGATCACTGCATCCGGGGCTTTGAGTTCCTGGAGTTCTTCTTCTATTTGTTTTTTTGCCTCGTTTGGGGCTGCGTTGTGCATCTCAATTTCCCGCAATATGAATTTTCTTGAAGGTATTTCCACGAACTCGTAGGAGTTTGAATTTGTGTCGTAGAGGAGGTATCCCTTGGGCTTTGTTTCCTCCTTTGTGAGCTGGGTGAGCACTGTGCTTCCCGGGATTAAGAATTTGCCATCCATGCCGGTTTTGTGCGCATGAATGTGCCCGTTCATGTAAAGGGAATAGTTGAGGGGCTCCAGGTCATGGATTGAGGAAAGGTTTTCCCCATATACAAATTCCTTGAAAGACTGGTGGAGTAGGAGGATTGAGAATGCATCTGCTGGAGGAGTTACAGTTTGCCTTAGCTTTTCCAGGGCGCGTGGGGTGAGGTCATCCGGCACGTTGCCCATTCCTGCAATGAATATTTTTTCTCCATCTTTTTCAAAGGTGGCGGAATCCATGTGCAGGTGGGTAAGGAGGCCTGCTTTTGCAAGGAGCTCTACAGGGTTGAGTGCGCCTCTGCTCCTCCTTTCATGGTTTCCGTGAATTGCATAAACCTGTGTTTTTAGCTCGCGGAAAAGCGAAATTGCCTCGCCCAGGACCTGTAGAGAAGGGACCCTGGAATCGTATAGGTCCCCGAGGAAAAGGATTAGGTCTGCTTTCTGGTCCGCGTCTTTAAAGGCGGCCCTTGCCTGGGTGAAGCTATCCGTGTAGAATCTTGGGTAGCCAAGGTGCGTATCGCCTATTACTGCTATTTTCAAGAGTGTTCACCCGTATTGATTTTATGAGGGCGGATTTTTAAGGAATTGGGGGGTGGTCTTCCGCTGGGAGAAAGATATAAAAAACTGAAAGGGAGTAATGAAAGCGTATGATGGTTGAGGTAATCTTCTTCACGGTGCTTATTGCGCTAGCGCTGATGGTAGCTTACCTTCTGACCAAATAGTTTGATTTTTAAACATTAGTGGACTAAAGTTTGAAACATCGTTTTGGTTTAAGGGCCCGTAGCTCAGTCTGGTTGGAGCGTTCGACTGATAATCGAAAGGTCGTGAGTTCAAATCTCATCGGGCCCAATTTCTCTTTAAGGTCTTCTGTTTCGGGTTTTGGGTTTTGTAAAGATACTTCTGTGGGTTCCGGGTTTGGAGTTTTGGAAAATGGGAAAACAGGAGCAAAGAGCGAAAACAATAAAGACTGGGCCCCGGAGCAAAGCGCATTTAGGCAGGTTCATGCCTCCCAAAACGCGAAGCGCGCAACCCAAAACAGCGCAGAGCTGCCCACCCTGAAACGGGCAGTCCGGGCCAACTGGCCTGCTGTGAAAGCCCAGCTAGAGCAGCTCGGAGCTTGCCTTCCCAAGCAGAAGCTGATACAAGCGATTACTGTGCTTTCTGAAGCCCGCAAAAGGCGTTTTCTGCGCTCGCGCAGGCCCAAGTATGGAAGCATGAACAAGGGCTTTACGGAGGAGGAATTGGAACGTTTCTTCCGCTTTGTGGATGATGAGCGATTCCGCTTGATTTTTAGCTTCCAGGCGTTCCTTGGGCTGCGGATTGGTGAAGCAATCCGCATAAACGTGAAGGACATCAACCTGCGGACGCGGGAGCTTCGTACTTTCACCGAAAAGAGCGGAAAAACAGACTATCTGCTGATTCCCGACCACCTGTTTGAAGCCACTCTGGAATTCATTTCCGCGCA
>WJMK01000041.1 GCA_014727975.1 Microcaldota archaeon
CACCTGCTATGGAAAAAGCAGTTTCTTTATAAAGGATTTTTCCGATTTTTTGCCCAAATAAACCCCAAATTACGCCGGAATATTCCCTAGTTTTATATACATTCCCCGCACAATCCTGTTTGGATGGATTCCAGGACCAGGGTGCTCTACTGGCTTTTGAACGCTTCCAGGGGAGGCCCCACAAGAATACGGATACTGAACGTGCTCATCAGCAAGCCCATGAATACCCGCAAGCTTGCCATGGAACTCAGTTTAGATTACAAGACCATCCAGGGGCACATTGAGCTCCTCCTGGAAAACGGCATAATATATACTCCCAAGAGCGGCTATGGGCAGGTTTTCTTCATAAGCCCGGAATGGGAGGAGAACGAGTTCCTCAAGGAACTCCTGAAGGGTGAAAACAATGGCAAAAAAGGAAGAAAAGGAAGGAAAAAAACCAAAAAATAATTACGGTTTTAAGGCAGCGGGCTTTACGCTGCTAATCGTAGTGCTCTGCATAGGAATATTCTTTGTTGCAGATGCACTCGTCCCGGTCAGGGGTTGGCACAATAAGGAAGAGCTCCGCGTGCTCCGGGAGAGCTACCTCTACATAATGAGCTCCATCTCCTCCATAATGTTCCTGATTTCCGCCTACCTGGTGTTCATCTACCTTAAGGACTACCTTGTGCTAAGGAGCCGCTTCACCCTCGGCATCCTCCTCGCAGTAGTCTCCTTTATGCTCTTTGCAATAAGCAGCAACCCTCTTCTCCATGTATTCCTTGGAGTGTTCGGCAAGCTGGGGCTGTTCTCCATAATTCCAATGCTCTTCGCTACAATTTCCCTTGGGATACTTGCATGGGTGAGCTCAAAGTAGGAAAATTCAGATGAAAAGCTCTGGAGAAACCCACACAACGGACCGAGTTCGTGCTTATTTGGCCACCGTCCTAGTCGCAATAAAGCCCTCTCCCTTAACCTTTATATTGTTTATCTGGATTTTGATAAAATGGCAAAAACAAAAGCAATGGCTGAAAAGCTCCACAATAAGTGGGCATGGTTTCTTGCACTGGGAGTATTGCTCCTCCTTTTCGGGTTTGCAGTAATTATTTTCCCGGTTGCAGGTACCTTCGCAGTTGAAATCCTCTTCGGAATAATACTGCTGTTTGCAGGGCTTACCCAGGTAGTGCTCGCTTTCCAGGCAAGGAAGTGGGGCGGGTTCCTATTTACTTTGCTTGCAGGGCTCCTCTACCTTGTTGTGGGCCTGCTCTTCCTTGTGTATCCGCTCCAGGGCGCAATAACCCTTACCCTCCTGCTCGGGCTCGCCCTGGTAATTGGGGGAATTTTCAAGGTTGCGCTTGCATTCAAAATCAAGCCGGACATCTACTGGGAATGGCTCACCTTCGACGGAATCCTTTCCCTGATTCTGGGTGCCCTTGTGCTTGGTGGATGGCCCTCGGATGCGGTCTGGGTAATCGGGTTGCTCTTTGGAATTGATTTGCTGTTTAGCGGCCTTTCCCACCTGATGATTGCGTTTGCAGCAAAATATGCGGGGCACAAATAGCCCCCTATTTTATTTCTTCCCAAGCATTAGAATCCCATGAAGCGGTTTTTTGATTTCAGCAAAGGCAACATTATTCGCTTTCTCCTACTAACAGCAATAGTATCGTTTTTCTATCTTGAAGGGTTGATTTCCCTTACTCTATTCATGTTTTTTGAAATCATTTTCCTCATCAGGTTCATTCATGTAAAAAAATACGTGGAGATGAAGCTCCTGAACCACTATCCTGCTTACGAGCACCTTCCAGGCTGGGCAAAATGGATAATAATCCTGCTCGCATATTTAGTTATTTTCATAATCCTCAAGTGGATACTCATCAACGTAATCATTGAGGGAGTGCTCAACATTCCAATAAACAATGAGATCCAGGAGCTTGCAAACTACTCCACAAATAGTTAATGAAATCAGGTATAAAACAAAGAAGTAGCTTAACGCGGGTCATGTTTTTACAGAAATTTTTACTACCGGAGTAAACCGGCAGCAAAAAATTTCGCCGAGAGAGAGATTTGAACTCCCAAGCCCCGAAGGGCACCAGATCTCAAGTCTGGCGCATTACCGGATTCTGCCATCTCGGCATGGTTTGGAATTAACGAAGAAAAGAAAATAAAAACCCTTCCCTATTTGGGCAGATGCTTATAGGATTTTTTGCGGTGCTCTATTGTCATTACCAGCAACATCCCCTCTTCAGTTTTCAGCTCGATTATGATTCTTTGGTCCCCTGCCCTCAAACTATAATATGGAGATCCTACGAGCCTTTTTAGGAAATGTGCTGGCCGTATCCTGCACCTCTCCAAGGCCGAAATTATTCTTCCTTGGTCTTCCTTTCCCAATTTTGCAAAAAGTTTCTTTGCTTCATCTGAAAAGAGCACAGAGTACATCAGAGTCCGAACTCCTTCTTTACTGATTCAAGGCTGTGCACGCGACCTGCCGTTACATCCTTTTCTGCTCTTGCCAGGGATTCCTTGGTTTCAGCTGAAAGCTCAGAAACATCTTCAAGAAGGTCTTCAATTACCTCTTCATATGTCTCACGCTCATAAAGCTTTCTTTTTTTGAGCTTCTCCAAAAGCTCTTCTGAAACCTGGATAGAAGTATTTGCCATAGTAATCTATAGTTGGCTATAATATTTAAAGCTTTGCTAGAGCATCTTGTCCCTGCGGTCAATGATGTGCTTTGCATCCGGCCCGGTCCCAATCAGCGTAACAGGAACCCCAAGCTTTGCTTCAACCTGGTCTATGAACATCCTTGCTTCCGCAGTAAGCTCATCGTATTTTGTTTTTCCTTCGTTCCCAGGGAACCTGATATCCACCTTTGTAACCGCAATCTGGGTTGCAGAGTTCACCTGCGCCGCAAAGTTCAGGTCCTCCCAGTGCAATTCAGGGGAAGTCCTCCTCGGCCTCCCGGTAACAGTTCCGTATTCCTGGAAGTTCAATTTAACCGATTCCTCCACTTCAATTTCTGAAGGGAAAGGCCCGTTTCCCACGCGTGTAGTATACGCCTTAATGACCATAATCACCTGCTCAATTGAAGTTGGCCCAAGCCCCACATCTGCAGCAATTGTAGAGGCAGAAACATCCTTGGAAGTTACAAACGGGTAAGTCCCATACAAGCAGGAGAGCATGAAGCCCTGCGACCCCTCCACAAAAACATCTTTTGCTTTGTGCACGGCATCCGCAACATCCACTACGTACTTCTGCATCTCAGGGACATCCTGCATCAGAACAGCATCCCTGCGCGCCCGGGAAGTAACGGATGGCCCGCATCCGGTTTTCGTAGTTCCAATCTTTTTGCTGAGTGCAGCGGCAGCATCTTCTTCCTTGTGTTTTTGGGTAATAGTAGTACAGCGTTTATCCACAAAAACGCGCCCATCCGTATTCGTCATCTCAATCTCTTTCATGAATACTTCCGGGTCCACGGATACCCCTGCCCCAATCATTACTTTTGAATTTGGATTCACAAAACCGGAGGGAAGCATCCTCAAAGAATACCATTTGCCCTCATACAGGACCTTGTGCCCTGCATTGGGCCCAACGCCCCCCCGCGCCACAATTTCCGGCGCATCTTTAATTGCAAGGTAAGAGGAAATCTTCCCCTTTCCTTCGTCTCCGTATTGCCCGCCCACAAGAACCTGTTTCATTTTCACACCTCATTTATTTTCCTGATTAAAACTTCTATGCATTTGTCCAGGGTTTCTCCTGGCCTTGCCTTGGAGGAGCAGCCTGCAGCTTTTGCGTGCCCGCCGCCTCCGCCCCCAAGCTCTTCTGCAGCCTCCTTCATTATCTCATTCATCATAAATGGGACATGCTTGCGCGCCCTGGAGGAAACCCTGCTTTCCTTCACTTCATCCTTCCATTTTGCAACAAATGCAATGTCCGCAAACTCGGAAAGAGAAGAAGAAACAAGGGACTCATGCGCAGGCACAACAGAAGTAACAACCGCATACCCTCCGTGCATCTGGATGCGCATATTCTTGAACGCCTCCAGCACCGTAAGCTTATTTTCCATATCAAGCTCGGGCTCTGCATCCTCAAGCATTTCAGAGTATTCCTTTCCGGAAATCCGGATCATTTTAGCAAGCATTTCAAATGTGTGCGCACGGGCAGACTTGAACCTTGCAGTATCCGAAATAATTGCAACCCCAAGCGCAAACGCAACCTCTTCAGAAACCTCAGGGAGCAGCTCCCCGAATATTTCCGCAGTGGAGGGCGCATCCTCATCCACAATCATGAATTCAGCTGAAAGGGCATTTTCTGATTTGTGGTGGTGGTCCACAATAAGCCTGATGTCCCACCCCTTTGCTTCCTCCAGCAAAACAGAGGTAGCGCAATCCACGCTCACCAGCCCCTCAAATTCCCCCTTGTCCAGCTTCCCAAGCTTTTCCACTCTAAGCCCAAGCTTCTCAGCAAAGGCTTTTGCAGGTGCGTCCATCTTGTCCGGGCACGCAACTACTCCATTAGGAAGCACGCTTTTTACTGCAATGCAGGAGCAGAGCGCATCCAGGTCAAAGTTCGAGTGGGAAGTGACAACCAGTTTTGCATCCTTGTATTTTTCAAGAAAAGAGAGAAATTTCTTCCTCTTTTCCTCAGGATGCTTCATCGGATGAACCCATCTCTTCCTGGAGCTTCTTCTGAAGCCTCTGGAGCTCACCGCGGAGCTTTCCTTCCTGCTCCTCAAGGGTTTTCATCCTTCCTTCCATAAGGGTTTTCTTTTCTTCAAGTTCGGATTTTGCATCCTTTGCAGAGCTCTTGATCATCACGTTACCGATTGTCTTGTAGACTTCCTCTTCTTCATTTGCTTTCCCGAGCTCTTCCAGCGCAAGCCCGATTTCCCCGAGCTGTACCTGGATTTGCTGCTTCTGCATCATTACTGCCTGCATCTGCCTTTCAAAGTTCTGCAGCCTGATGATTTCCTTTTGTATTTCTTCGTTTTCTGCCATTCTAAACACCTAGTTCTTCTATAACTTTTACATGCCTCAGGCAGCTGTTTGCAGCCGCCCGCAGGGCTACTGTGTCTGTTGCGGAAATCTCCACAACAAGTTCCTTCCCATCAACCGAGACTTTCACTTCCGAACGCCCGGTTTCCGGTCCCCCCTTCCCAAGGGCCTTCTTTGCCTCAAGCGCTTTTCTGGCGCTTGGGAAAGAGAACCTTAGTTTTCCCTCGCATTCCATGTGCTCCCTAATCTGTTCCCATGTCCTTTGCAATGGGGGGCCTTGCCTTGAACAGGACCTTTGCGCCAGTGGAGGGGAATTCAAAGGTCTTGAGGCTTGAAATCATTACCTTGTTTCCGGTTTCCCATTCTGTGTATTCTCCCATGCTTATTCACCTGCCTCTTCCTTTGCAAGCATTCTCTTTGCGCTGTTTCCCACAGGGGTGTTGAGGCTGTATGCCCCACCTGCAATTTTTGCTCCGCAGGAGTTGCACTTCCAGAGCGCATAGGAAATCCTTTTTACGGATTTCTTGCCGCACTTGGGGCACTCATACGAATCCTTCTTCTTTTTTGTTGCAGCCCCTGCAAGCTTCCTTATCCTTCTTCCGTACCTTGGGCTCTTCATCATAACCACCTAAAGATATTTCCTCAGTTCATCTGATTTCTCGAATGCAATATCTGTAAGGCTGAGAACGTCGTCCCTGCTCAGGCCCGCATTCCCGGATTTCTGTATGCTCGAGACCTTGCCTTCCACAGTGCCTATCGTGAAGTTCATGTCTGCTGCATATTCTTCATCCTTGGACGGGTCCATGAGGAATTTGTTTCCCACCTTTATGAAGCTGGTGGCGAGGGGCTTGTATTTCATGTCCAGCCCTCCGGAGCTTTCTTCGCGGATAAGCTCTCCATCCTCAATCTTCGGGACCTTTGTGTCCAGGAGCGCCGCGCAAGCCGCAAGCGCACCCGTGTCCATAAGGTTCCCTGAATGGTCCAGCACCCACAGGTCTACGAACAATCCTAGCACCTTCCCTTCCTCAATGAAGAACTTGCTTACATCTATTACTTCAGCGCTCCTGATTCCCCTGTCCACTACACGGGCAAACTCAATTGCGTCCTCACGTGGGGGCCCCGCCTCAAACTCAGGGGATGCAAAGGGCACGAATTCCGCCCCTGTCATGAACACGCCCTCTTCAGGCCTGTCCGGGAACGGGGTCATGATATCAAATTTCACTGCCGCAAGCACTTTTGTGCCCCCTATTTCTGCAAGCGCAGAGCCTTCTGCATTTGGAATTGCCCCTTTCTGCACTTCCACGGGCCTCCATTCATTGAGCTCCCTTTCATCAAACCTTTTTCCTTTTTCAAGGAGCTCCTGCAGGAAGTCCTTCCTTACTTCACGGAGTATTTTTGTTTTTGTTTCTTCTCCCATAAAAATCACCTCAGAGCTTCAGCTTCCCCCTCTCTTCCTTTTCGTAGGATTTCTTGAGTGCATCAGCCTGCAGCTCATAGACTTTCTCTGAAGCCTCAATCGCCTCATCTATGTTCTGGGCAAGCTCTTCCCTTGTGAGGAGCCCGTCCATCTGCATGAGCACGATTTGCTTGTCCCTGTGCGTAACTGCCATGGGCACATCAGATTCCCCGTAGTTGTCCTCGTCCTTTCCAAGGTCCACTACGAGCTGCCCGTTAATTTTCCCAACTGCAATTGCAGAGACCATGTCACTCATCGGGATACCAGCATCTGCAAGGGCAACAGCAGCCGCAGTCAAAGAAGCAACCCTTGTCCCTCCTTCTGCCTGCACAACTTCAATGTAAACTTCAATCTGGCTCCTTGGGAACTGGCTGCTCAGCACAACCGGCTCAAAAGCCTCCCTAATCACCTTGGAGATTTCAATGCTCCTGCGGTTAGGGCCGCTCCTTGAGTGCTCTCCCTTTGAGCAGAAAGGTGCCATTGTGTATCTTATTTTGAGCTTTGCCTTGTACGGGTCTGCCCCATGCTTTGGGATACATTCTCTTGGGCCATAAACCCCCGCGAGCACTTTGTTTCCGCCCCACTCCACAAGCGCAGAGCCCTGGGCTTCCTTAAGCACGCCTGCTTCAATCTTCACAGGCCTCAGGTCCTTCGGGGTCCTTCCATCAAGCCTTTTTCCATCTTTAATCAATTCTGGCTTTTCCATTCAATCACATCTCTTCAATATCAATTCCTTTCTTTTTTACTTCTCCGGATTCTTCAGCTGCCCCTGCACTTTTCGAGTGCATGATCGGGTTTTGCTTTTCTTCTTCACTGCTCCCTGCATCTTTTTCCTCTTTTTCTGAAACGGGCTCCCCTTCTGAGGGTTCAGAAGGCTCCGCGGTTTCCGGCTCCTTTGCAGGCTCCGGAGTTTCTTCCGCAGGCTCACTGAGCCCGCTTTTCTCTTCAGGGGGCTTCTCCTCTTCGCGCGGAGGAACCTTCACATCTCCCCCGTGCTCATTCAGGTACTCGGCAACCTTGTCTGTAAGGCCATGCTTGTGCGCATTTGCCACAATGAAGTTTATTGTCTTGAGCGCAAGCGGGAGGTTCCCCTTGCCGCCAATCCAGATATATCCGTTGTTCCCTACGAAAATAGAGCATCCTGTCCCGTCTCGGATTACATTGAGCATGCTGCTCTTTTTCCCTATAATCCTTGGCACTTTGGATGCAGGCACATCCACAATCTTCCCTGCAGGGAGCCGCTTTGCATCAGTAATGTCCGCATTGCCAACCTCGTCCACGAACTTAACGCGCCCGTAAATAAGGTCGCCCTGCTGGAAGCTTACGCGCGTAAACTTGGAACTTATGAACCCATCGTAGGGCAGGTTTAGCTCAATAGAGTAGCCCGCATGCCTTACATTCGTAACTATTCCAACCACATTGTCCCCGGGCTTGGGCTTGTACACAAGCTCCAGCGGGATAAACCTGTCATCCCTTACCATTCCAAGCACGGTTGCATATGTTTTCCCGTCCACCACTGCGGTGTTCGGAACTCTCATCTCCTTTTCCCAGAGCATTTCTCCGGGCACTACAATCTTTTCCAATCAATCACCTATTCAATTTTCTTTGTCTCGACCTCTCCGGCCGTCAGCTTGTTCATATGGTCTATGAATTCCCCCTGCATTCCCGCAGGGATTTCCACTACCGCAATAAGGTAGCCGTCCTTGAGCCACTGCTCCTTCTTTATCCCGTAGGTTTTCAGCGACCCGTACGCACGGTGCGAATGCTCCGCAGGGATTTTCACAGCAATCTGTATTTTCTCGAACTTAATCGGAATCAATGGCCTGAGCTTCTTGAGCAGCTCTTCCATCTGTACCTTCGGGTCCTTGAACGGGTCCACATGGAACCGCACCTCCTCCATCGCATTCTCAATGCGCATTGGGGGAATGGGCGCCTTGGTCCTCACATCGATTGCTTCCCTGCAAATCATATCTATTATTTTCTTGCGCTTCTCCTCCACTTTCTTCTTGCGCTGTTCAGTTGTGAGCTGCACAGTCCCCTTCCTGAGCACCAGTTCCAGTATCTCAGTTATGTCCGTGGTCCCGAAAGCTTTCTGTAGGTCTGAGCTCTTTGCCCGCTCAGCCTTCTTTGCGTTCTCGTAAACCTCTTCCACCACGAGTATGTTCTTGAGGTCTTTTTTGCTTCCGTCCAAATACAGGTATGTATTCTTGGGGTCCACATAAAGCTCAAAGTGCTTCCCCTCTTTGTCGTAGGAAGCAAGTATCGCATTGTCTAAGCTTACCATATCACCACGGCATTAACATTCAAACTGGCCTTTTTAAGCGCCAGAAGACGACATGAAGGTTATTTTATTATACATTGATTTATAAACCTTTTTACTTGCAGTATCCCCTCCGCCTGCAACCTTATTTGCGAGTAATTTAAAAAAGTTTCTATAATACAAGTAGGACAACAGTCAATTTCTGCCCGCAAGCACTGCTGGTAGCAGGAGGGATTGAATGGATAAAAAGAAGTTAGTTGCAGGCATCGAAGCGATGCTTAAGGAAAAAGGAAGCAGGAAGTTCACCCAGTCAGTTGAAGTCATCTTCAACTTCAGGGGAATTGATTTCTCGAAGCCGGAAAACAGGCTGAACCTGGACATTGCGCTCCCCCATGGGAAGGGCGGCAAGGAGCCCAAGGTCGTGGTAATCGCTGAAGCAGACATGGGCGCATCTGCAAAAAAGGCAGGCGCGGACGAAGTCCTTTCAGTGGACAAGCTCCTGGAATACAAGAAGGACCAGCCCAAGCTCAAGAAGCTTGTTCAGGATTCCGTATTCCTCACGCAGCCCAACCTTCTCGGGCAGATTGCAAAGAATTTCGGGCAGTTCCTCGCGGTAAGGGGAAAGATGCCCAAGCCATTGGTGGGCAACCCGGAAAACGCAATCAACGCAGCAAAGCGCTCCGTGCGCATAAGCTCAAAGGGAAAATACATGCCTGTTGCACAGGCATTTGTAGGCTCTGAGGCGATGGAGCCCAAGCAGCTTGCAGAAAACATTGAAGCAGTGTACGATGCAGTGAAGAACAAGGCTGGTGCGTCAAGCATAAAGTCCGCCTATGTAAAGCTCACTATGGGCAAGGCGGTCCAGGTGATGTGAGGTGGGAACTATGGCAGAAGAAAAGAAAGAAACCAGGGAAAGAGCAGAACTCGCAAAAAAGAAGGCCCAGGTGGAAGAATACAAGAAGGAATTCTCAGCCTCCAAGAACCTAGTTGTTATTGACTTAAGGAAGCTCCCGGACAGGCTTCTCCAGAATGTAAGGAAGAAGCTCAGGGACCAGGGGACCAAAATCCGCGTAGGGAAGTCCGCAGTGATGACCCGTGCGCTTGAGGGTGCAAAGAAGCCCAAGGAGCTCATTGACCTCTTTGAGCAGCCTGCAGCAGTAGTCCTTACTGAACTCTCCCCGTATGAACTCAACAAGTTCTTCCAGGAGAACACAATGGACGTTATTGCAAAGCCGGGCCAGGTTGCGCCCACAGACATCACAGTTCCCAAAGGGGAAACCGAGCTTCCGCCCGGCCCCGCGCTTTCAGAATTGAAGGCAGCAGGGATTAATGCGCAGATTCGCGGCCCAAAGATTTCCATTGTAAAAGATTCAACAGTGGTCAAGGCAGGGGAAGAGATTAGCTCTGACAAGGCAAAGGCCCTTGGAACACTCGGGTTCAAGCCCTTCAAGGTGAACGTGGATGTCCTCCTTGCATATGATGGGGAATATATATACTCCCCGGACCTGCTGAACATCTCCGCGGAAACGCTTGCGCCGGAGTTCACGGATGCCCTCCAGTCCTCATTCAACCTTTCAGTGAATGCGGACGTGCCTACCGAGCAGAACATTACTCTCCTGCTCACCGAGGCATTTACCCAGGGAATGAACGCCGCTGTAAATGGCGACATTTACTCTCCACAATCGATAGAGCAGCTTCTCTCCCAGTCCCTCAGGACCGGGATGGCTCTGTCCGATAAAGTGCCGGAAACTCCGGCATCGGAGAAACCCGAAGCCAAGGAAACACCAAAAGAGGAACCCAAGGCCGAGGAACCCAAAGCTGAGGGGAAACCAAAGGAAGAACCCAAAGCGGAGGAAAAATCCGCATCCGGAGCATCTACCTCCACAAAAGACGAGTCTCCAGATGCGCCCTCAGGTGCTTCTACTGAGGAAAAGAAAGAAAAGGCTGAAGAGGAATCCGAAGCCAAAAAAGAGGAATAAAAATGGCAAAAGTAGACCCATATTTGCATGCCGTGCTTGTTTTGCACGGATCCGGGAAAGATGTTTCCCAGGAAGGAATTGTAGCTGTAATGAAAGCCGCCGGAGCTGAGGCTGATGAAGCTAAGGCAAAGGTTCTTTCTGAAGCAGTGAAGGGAGTGGACTTCGAGGACCTCCTCAAGAATGTTGCTACTGTTGCGGCAGCACCCGCAGCAGCACCTGCAGCACCCGCAGCAGGCGGAGAGGAAAAGAAGGAAGAGGAAGGAGAAGAAGAGCCAACTGAAGAAAAGAAGGAAGAGCAGGCAGCTGAAGGCCTTGCAAACCTTTTCGGATAAGCACAACTCCCAAATTCCCTTTTTTTTATTTTCTTTTTGTTTTGCCCTTGCATTGCCTATTTAGTGCAACACTTTTAAACCCTTATAATCACTAATTAATGCCATGGGCACTGATGGTTCAGATAGAAAAAAATTTTCAGGCACTGGAAAAAAAGGGCTCATGGGCCAGGGTCCGCCACCAATCCCCGAGGCAGCAAAAAGGCCATGCGCACGTCCGCCCCCGCTTCCAGGCCAATCCCCGGAACAGGACGAACCCACGAACCCCAGGATTTACAGGGACCAGCTGAGCATGCTGGAAACCCTTGCTTCATTTTATCCTGATGAAGCACAAGTGCTGAGGAAGAATGGAAATGCAAAGCCTGTCCTTCAGCGCCACCTCAAGCACCTGAAGGATGAGCTGCTCATGCAGCTGGAAGGCACCACAAACTTCTTTTTCCGCATCCCCCTGAGGCATGTTGCTATAGGCGCAACCTTTTTTGCGCTTGCAGCAGGTGGATTGGCATTCCATTCCTGCACAAAGCTCGGGGAGCTGCAGAGGAGCATGCAGGAAACAGAAAAGAATCAACGGGAGCTCCAGCAGGAAATAAAGAAGCTGGAAACCCAGCTGGAAGGCCTTGCCCCAAAAGAGAAGCAAAAGCCAAAGAAAACCTCATTCCTCCCAAGGTGCCTGAAGAGCCCCCCGCAAAAGCCAATGCAGAAAACAATTCCAAAAAGAAAGCCAATAAGAAGGGCAGCGTATTCCTAGCCCTCCTCTTCCATAAGTTCCTTGTCCTTTAGTTCATTTTTTTCTTTCCTGCGCACAGCATAGCCCAAATCAGAATCAGTAAGGCACACAAGCACTGCCTCCTCCGCCCCCTTTTCCATCACCGCAAGCCATACATGGCTCTCGCTTTTCCCAACCCCGAATACAGGGTTTTCTATTCCTGCAACCCCTGCTTTCTCCAGCGTAATCCCTATATGTGTCCCGCCGCGCACAACAAAGATGACTTTTTTTGTGCAAATTGCCAGGGTTTCTGAATCAATAACCACATAATTGTTGCTGGAGATGTTTTCCCCAAGCTCAAAGTCCCTGGGATATACCCCGAATGCAGCATCTTCCACAATAATTTCAAGCAACACAAGCTTGTCCGAGCCAGGGTTCAGCAAATAGACAAAATAGTGCCCTCCCTCTTTCCTGTGCACAATTATTTCAGCGTCCCCGCTAAGCCCCCTGATTCCGAAATCCTTGGGGTCCACAAGCTGAAGGAGCCCGGTTTTGGGGTGCTTAATTCCGATCATCCCCTTGTCCACTTCAATTATTAGCTCCCCTATCTCTTCGGCCTGCTGCTTCCCCTCCCTTTTTGCAGAAACCCATTCCTCAATCATATTCCAGGTTACGTGTTCGTGCATCAGCGCCCCACCAGGTCATGCGCCACTTCCGTGGCATTTTCAATCGCTTCCTGCTCATCCAAAAGCACAATCTCTCCATTCCTCAATACAAATTCTCCATCCACCATCACATCTGTTATGTTCCCCGGATTCAGCGAATACACGATAGAGCGCAAATCATTGTGAAGGGGCGCAAGGTTCACTGATTTCCCGTCCACAAAAACCAGGTCCGCTAGCTTCCCTTCCTCTATGCTTCCGGCATTGAGCCCCAGGGCATTCGCTCCATTTATGGTAGCAGCATCCCATGCCTTTTCCACAGGGTATCTTTCAGCATCCCAGTATTTGTGAGTCTGCAAAAGAAGAGCATATTTCATGCTTTCAACCATGTCCAGCGAATTGTTGCTCGCAGCCCCATCTGTGCCCAGTGCAATGTTCGCTCCTGCGTCCTCAAATTCTGAAACCGGGCAGATTCCACCTGTTGCCAGCTTCATGTTGCTCACCGGGCAGTGCACCACGCTTGCCTTGTTCTTCCCTGCAATGGAAATCTCGCGCTTGGTTACCCATCCCATGTGCGCAAGCACTGACCCCGCATCCACCAAGCCAATAGAGTCCAGGTACTCCACCGGCCGCATATTCTTTTCCCTGAGCAGGTCGAATACTTCTCCCCTGGTTTCGCTTACATGCATGTGGAAAAGCAGGCCTGCCTGGTTGGCAAATCCCTTGGCTTCCCTTAACAGTTCCTCAGAGCAAGCATATACAGAATGCGCCGCAACTCCAATCTGCACCCGCGGGTACTTTCCCTTTATCTCTTTTACCTTTTCCCTAAGCTCTTTCATTTCGCTCTCTACGCTCCTGCTGTCAGGTTTGTCATAAACACCCTTCCCAAGCACCGCGCGCATCCCCACTTCAGATACAGCATCAGCCATGTGCCTTATTCCGAACATGTACATCTCATTGAAGCAGGTTGTCCCGCTCCTTACCATCTCAATTGCCCCCATTACTGTCCCCCAGTAAACATCTTCGGTTGTGAGGTTTTTTTCCGCGGGCCAGATCTTTTCCTCCAGCCAGCGGTGCAGCGGCAGCCCCTCTCCATATCCCCTGAGCAGCCCCATCGCCCCATGCGTGTGCGCATTAACCAGCCCCGGGAAAATTATTTTCCCCTTCCCCTCCAGCACCTCTCCTACTCCTTCCCCGGACAGGCCTTTCCCTATTCTGGCAATCTTGTTCCCTTCAATAAGCACATCCCCCTCCAAAATTTCTTGATTTGCATTTTGGGTAATGATTCGCGCTCCCCTGATTAGGATGTCCATGGGCTAAATTTATGCAGAAGCCTATATAACTATTATGAAATATATCTAGTAAGAATTCTGGCAATTCTGGTGTTTGAATGGACAAAGGAGAGAATTACGAAGTCAGGGACCTTTCCCTTGCAGAGCAGGGAAAGAAGAATATCCAGTGGGCAATGCAGCATATGCCCATTATGAAGAAAATCCAGTCCAGGTTTGAAGCGGAGAAGCCTTTTGAAGGCCTGAATATCGGGCTCGCGCTCCATGTAACCAAGGAAACCGCGGTGCTTTTGCACGCACTCCGCGCAGGCGGCGCAAAAGTAACAATTGCAGGATGCAACCCGCTTTCCACCCAGGACGATGTTGCAGCAGCGCTTGTTGAGGATGGTTTTTCTGTTTATGCATACAAGGGCGAGACCACAGACGATTATTACCGCTACATAGAGGCAGTGCTTGCGCAAAAGCCCAACCTGACCATTGATGATGGAGGCGACCTCGTAACCATGATACACACAAAAAAGCCCGAGCTGATTGAATCCACAATCGGGGGCTGCGAAGAAACCACAACAGGGGTAATCCGCCTCCGCGCAATGGAAGCAGATGGGGTGCTCAAATACCCTGTAGTGGCAGTAAACGACAACAAGACCAAGCACCTCCTGGATAATTATTATGGCACCGGGCAGTCTACTCTGGACGGAATCCTCCGCTCCACAAATATCCTTTTTGCAGGCAAAATCCTTGTTGTATGCGGGTACGGGGACTGCGGAAAAGGAGTAGCGCTAAAGGCGGCCGGCCTGGGTGCAAACATAGTGGTGACTGAAGTGCATCCCTTCCGCGCCCTCCAGGCATATTATGATGGTTATCGCGTAATGCCCATTGAGGAAGCCGCAAGAATAGGGGACGTTTTTGTAACTGTAACCGGGGACAAGAACGTAATTGACATCCAACACATGAAGAGGATGAAGGATGGCGCAGTGCTTGCAAACGCAGGCCATTTTGATGCGGAAATAAATGTTTCTGCGCTAAGGGAAAATGCGGATTCCATGCGCGAGATGCGCCCGTTCCTTGAAGAGTTCGTGCTTGAAGGAAAGAAAATTTTCCTATGCGCAGGCGGAAGGCTTGTGAACCTGGGCGCTGCAGAAGGCCACCCTTCAGAAGTGATGGCAACCTCTTTTGCAGGACAGTCCCTTGCATGCGAATACCTTGTGAAAAACAAGGGGGAGCTAGGCGCAAAAGTGATAAGCCTCCCGGAAAAAATAGATGATGAGATTGCAGGGCTACAGCTGGATGCACTCGGGGTAAAGATGGATACCCTGACTGCGGAGCAGGAAAAATACCTGCACAGCTGGCAGGAGGGAACAGAGTAAGTTGTTTTATAAACCTTCCTTCTCCATATCTTGAGCATTCAATACGGTGAATTAATGGATTATGATGGACTGTTGGAAAAAGCGCACAAGGAACTCCCGGAAGACATAGGCACGGGCGAGCGATTTGAGGCCCCTGCCCTCGAAGTTCTTACAGAAGGAAACAAGACAATAATCCGCAATTTTTCCCAGGTGCTACAGAAGATCAGAAGGAAGCCCGAGCAGGTAATCAAGTACTTCACAAAAGAGTTCGCAGTTCCTGCGAACCAGGAAGGCGAAAGGCTTATCCTCCACAGGAAACTCAACAGGGACCTGCTCAACAAAAAGTTCAATGAATATGTTAAGCTGTACGTTATTTGCTCCCAGTGCGGAAAGCCGGATACCCATATAGAGGATACAGGGCACAGGTCCAAGATGCTTGTCTGTGAAGCCTGTGGCGCAAGGACTTCGGTGAAATAATGGCAGCAGGCGGAAGAAAAAAGAAGCCGTTCCGGCCCAAGAGGAAGCCAAAGAAAAAGCCAGCACCAGGTGAGGAGCAGCAGATAATGCGGGTAAAGCTCCCAAAGCAGGGAGAAGTCCTCGGAATCGTAACAGGGATAATGGGCGGAGGCCGCATGACCGTTCTCTGCAATGACGGAAAAGAGAGGATGGGCAGGATTCCAGGAAAGCTCAAGAGGAGGATTTGGGTCCGTGAAGGGGACGCAGTTATTGTAAGGCCCTGGGAGATAGAGGGGGACAAAAAAGGCGAAGTAATCTGGAGATACCACCCCAATGAGAGGAGGTGGCTCCAGGACAAAGGATACTTAAAGGTCGGATAGATGGCGAGGAAGGTTTCAAAAAGAAAAAGGCCTTCAAAAGACGATTTTTTACTTAAGGAAAGATTCAAGCTCGAGAGCGAGGTTTTTGACAGGCAGACCCTGCTTGCGCTTTCCAAGCTCATAGGAAAAGGCATCCTTTCCACAATAGACTATCCGGTTTCCACAGGAAAGGAGGCAAATGTTTTCCGCGCAACCACTCCTTCAGGCTCATTTATTGCAGTGAAAATCTACAAGATTGAAACTACCCACTTTATGCGCAGGAAAGAGTACCTGGAAGGGGACCCCCGCTTCAAGAAGTTCCGCCGTACAGAAAGGGACCTGGTTTCTGCATTTGCCCAGAAGGAGTTCAAGAACCTCCAGATTTGCGAGCGCGCAAAGGTCCATGCCCCCCAACCTTTGCTCCAGGAGAAAAACATCCTCCTGATGGAGTTTCTTGGGGAAGAGGGTTACCCCTACTCCCAGCTGAACGTGCTTGGGCCTGAATCTATTTCCCAGCTCAAGAGCATCCTCCTGGACATGCGCAGGATGTACCGCGCAGGCCTGGTGCATGCAGACATAAGCGAATACAATATTCTTGTGGGGCCCAAGCCCTACCTTATTGATTTTGGGCAGGGAGTGGTACTTTCCCATCCCAGTGCAGAAAAATACCTGGAAAGGGATGTGTGCAACATAGTAAATTATTTTGCAAAATTCGGCTTCAAGATGGGCATGGAAGAATCCCTGGAATACATCAAGTCCTAGCCAATGCCAGTTCGGAGCGCTTGTGCCGCTCCGCGTGCACTCCAAACTGTCACATTTTATCCGGAACCGGCACCCCCAGTACCCCGAGCCCGGTTGAGAGCACATTGTTGAAGGCTGAAACCATTGCCAGCCTCATCTTCTTTTCCTCTTCCTTTTCCGCCTTGATTACCGGGTTGTTTGTGTAGAATTTGCTGAATACATTGGAAAGCGAGTAAAGGTAATCCGAAACAAGGTGTGGCTTCATCTTCCCTGCCGCATTTTTCATAATCATGGGAAATTGCGCAAGTTCCTTGACCAGCCTTTTCTCTTCTGCATTGAATCCGTATGCCCCCACTTTCTCATTGAAATCTGCCTTCTCCAGTATCCTCCTTGCCCTTACGCAAGCATACTGCAGGTAAGGCCCTGAATCCCCTTCCAGGCTCAGCACTTCATCCCACTTAAATACCAATTTCTTTTCAGGAGCAATCTTCAGGAATGCATATCTTATTGCCCCTATTGCAACCTCCTCTGCAACGGTTTCCCGTTCCCCTTCCGGAATCCCGGTTTTTACTTTCTCCAGGGCGCGCTTTTTTCCTTCTGCTGCCAATTCATCTGCAGTGTGCCCCACCCAGGTTCCCTTCCTTCCGGAAAACTTAGCCTCAGGGAGCCACGCATGCTCGTATGCAAGGTGCACAAAGTTCTCTGCCTCTTTAGTGTATCCAAGCACATCCAATACATGTTTGATTACTTCCTGCGGGTACTTCTGCTCCACCCCAATCACATTCACAACTAAATCCGCTTTCCCGAAATCCATCGCCTTCCCTTTTTTAGATGTGATATATGCAGTCCCGTCCGTAGGCTGCTCCAGGAACTTGGAATATCTGAAACCGCCCTTCAGTTTCCCGAACTTCCAGAGATGGAAAATCATGTCCTTCCCAGTATAAGTTGCAGTCCCGTTGCTCCGTATAAGTATCTTGTCTGGCTCGGTCATCCCCCTCATCTTCCCGGAAAGCTTAACCACCCAGCACCCTTTGCTTGGCCCGCTGGTTTCATGGGTTACAGCCCCGCTTGCCTTGAGCTTCTCAATCCCCTCCCCAAAAATCTCCCGCATAATGTCGCTTTCACAAATCAGCACGTTCTCATAATTTCCATAATTGAATGCGGTTTCGTACTGAGCCTTTACACATTCCTCTGCCAGCCATCGCGCCTTCTCTGCAGTTTCATTTCCCCCGTTTTCCATCTCCCTGAGGATTCCTTCTGCAGATTTTTTCACTACCTCGTCTTTTTCCACCATCCCTGCAACCTTCACGTACTCATGCCCAATCCAGTGGTCTGCTTTCCCCTCTATTTCCTTGTCCAGGTTAAGGTACCCCCACAGGCTTTGCGCGACCTGCAGCCCCAAATCATCTATGTAGTCCATCCTCTGCACATGGTCTCCCCTGAACTGGAGCAGGTTTGCAACTGCGTCCCCAAGCAACGCATTCCTCAGGTGCCCTATATGCCATGGCTTGTTCGGGTTCACTGAAGGGGATTCCACAATAACCCTCTTCCCGGAGTTTCCCCTTCCATACTCTTTCCCATCCTGCAGTATCCGCATTACAGCTTCCGCATAAAACTCATCAGAAAGCATGAAGTTTATGTATGGGCCCGCAACCTCAACGCCTTTTACCCACTCATGCGGCTTCAGCTTTTCCGCAACTTCCTGCGCAGCCTGCACAGGGCGCATCCTCATCTTTTTCGCAAGCATAAAGCCTATCTTGCTTGCAATGTCCCCATGGCCCTCCTGTGCCACCTCCAGGCTTTTGAAGCACAGGCTCTCATCTTCAGAAGTTGCTTTGGAAATAAGGCTTGCAATCTGGTGCTTTGCGTTGAGTATCATGAGAAGCAGTTTATAAGAGAATAAATAAAAAGAAAGAGGATAGTGGACTCACTGGCCTTCGCCACTGAGTAACTTCTGTGCCGCTATTCGCGCAAGTTACTCAGTGCCCATGTCACTCCGGAGCAGTTTGCCGCGTTCCGCGCCTACTCCGAAGTGCCGCCCATCAATTCTACAAGTATTGCATTCTGTGCCCACAACCTGTTCTCAGCCTCATCAAACACAACGGATTTCTCGCTGTCGATAACCTCAGCAGCAACTTCTTCCCCGCGGTGCGCAGGCAAACAATGCATAAAGATTGCATCAGGCTTCGCGTGCCCCATAAGTTCATTATTTACCTGGAACCCATCAAAGTCCGCAAGCCTCTTGGCTTTCTCTTCATCCTGCCCCATGCTTACCCATACATCTGTATACACAACATCCGCATCCTTCATTGCATCTGCAGGGTTATGGGAAACCTCAATGCTACCGGTGGCCTGTGCCCTTGCCTTCTCAAGCATCTCAGGCTTGGGCTTGTACTCCTCCTTGTCCGGGCAGAGCCCAACCACGTTCGCACCTAATTTAGAGAACCCAATCATGGTTGAGTGGAACATGTTAAACCCGCAGTCACCTACATAAACAACCTTAAGCCCCTCAACCTTTCCCTTCTTCTCAAGAACAGTAAGCATATCTGCCATAGTCTGGCAGGGGTGGTACATATCCGTAAGCGCATTAATCACAGGAACGGTTGCATTTGCACCCAGCCCCTCAATATCCTTATGGTCATTCAGCCTGGCCATAATCCCCTCCACGTACCTGCTCATGGTTTTTGCAGTGTCCTCAATCGTCTCACCGCGCCCAAGCTGGGTATTTTTAATGTCCAGGAACATTCCCGCCCCCCCAAGCCGGGTCATCCCGGCCTCAAAGCTCATCCTGGTACGGGTAGAGGATTTCTGGAAAAGCATCGCCAGGGTCTTGTTTGGCAGTTTCTTCACAAGCTCTCCTTTCTTCATTTTGAGCGCAACGTCCAATAGATATTCCAATTCCTCTTTGCTGTAGTCTAAGAGGGTCAAAAAATTCCTTCCCTTTAGGTCCATATCCACACCTCCACCCAACTTCATCATATAAATTAAAAAACCCCAGATAAAACAGCATTAAAAGCCTTCTTTTTCATAATATATTTTTCTTCTAGTGGTATTGATGCTCCTGATAATCCTGGCCCTTGTTCTCGGACTTCTCACCGGGCTAATCCCGGGGCTCCACCCCAACACCCTCACCTCCGTTTTATTGTCCCTGGATATCGATTCCCCGGACCTCCCCTTCATGATAATTGCAATGTTCGCGGTGCACTCCATAATAGCATACATCCCCTCCATCTTCCTTGGAATACCAGACTCAACAGTAGTCCTCTCCGTTCTCCCCGGCCACCGCATGGCCATGAAGGGGGAAGGCCTCAAAGCCCTTACAGTGATGGTAGTTTCCGCCATTTTCGCAGTAATACTCTGCATAACCCTTTTCCCGATTTCCCAGGCACTCTACCCACTGGTTTTCCCTGCAATCCAGCCCTACCTCCTCCACATCCTCCTAATCGCGTCCGCAGTCTTAATCCTGAAGAGCAGGAACCCCCTAGGTGCACTATTAATCTTCGTCCTTGCAGGGGCAGTAGGAAAACAATCCTTCAGTTTGGGGCTACCGGACCCTTTTCTCCCGCTGTTCACAGGGATGTTTGCAATGGCAGCAATCTTCACATACTCAAATGCAAAGCTCCCCAAACAAAAACTCCCGAAAAGAATCGACCTTTCAATAATCAAATTTGCAGCATTGGGGGTATTCCTGGGCTGGTTTGCTGACCTCCTGCCCGGAATAAGCTCTCCTGCCCAGGTAGCAGCATTCGCTTCAATCCTAATCCCGTTCGCAGGAGCTGCCTATCTCGCAACAATCGCATCAATAGGAGTAAGCGAATCAGTATTTGCTTTCTCAACTGCATCCACGATAGACAAGGCAAGAATCGGGGCAATTGCGGAAGCATCTTCAATTACTCCGATACAGGATGCACTGCTGCCCTACCTTTCAGTATTCATAATCGGGGTAGTTTTTGCATGCATCCTGGTTTATTTTTTCCGCCAGAAGCTGGGCGAGATTTCCAAAATCAATTTCACCCTGATGAATACAATGCTTGCAATCTACCTGACCCTCATTGTATTCCTCATAGATGCGCTTCCGGGCTTGATGCTCTTTTTTGTTGCAACAGCACTAGGCTACTTATGCATAAGAATGAATGTAGAAAGGACAATTCTGATGGGTGCAATAATTGTGCCCACGCTCCTCCTCCTTTTCTAGGCAGGCGCAGGCTTCCATTCTTTTACTCTTCCTTCTTTTGCGAATTCAAGAACTTCAAGCAGCTCGTCCATGTTCCCTGTTTTTTCAAGGAGCCTGCCGCCAACTAGCTCATTTACATCGGGATTCAGGTCGCTGCAAGCACTTGCGCTGTGTATTACTACCTTGTCAATCAGGTCCTCCCTGCCGCTCTCTTTCAGCGCCCTGACCACATCCGTGCCTTTCATTTCCGGCATGTCCAGGTCCAGCAAAATAAGCCCAAAATCCTCCCTTTCAAGCAATTCCATTGCAGTCTTTCCATTTTCAGCCCCGGATATGCTGCACTCCCCCAACTTCCTTTTCATCATGCGCGCAAGGCTGCGGTGAATGGGAACCTCATCGTCCACAATAAGCACGCGGAGATTTTTCTGGAGGCTGTCCGGGCCCTTTTCTGTTGCATTGCTGCGAATAGGCTCAGGCACTTCCTTTGCTTTCCTGGCTCCTGTTTTTGCACACTTTGGTTTTATCATTTTGGTCCCTGTATAGATTGTGTTAGTAAAAGTTTAAATATGTTCCTAGGGATGCACCCTTGTCCTGTCCCGTGGGAACATCATGCACTCCCTGATATTCTGCATCCCGGTGGCCTTCATGGTGATCCGCTCAAGCCCGATGCTCCACCCTGAGTGCGGGGGCGCACCAACCCTGAAAGCATCAATATAGAACTGGAAGTTAGCCGGATCCAGGCCACGCTTCCTAAGCTGCTCCTCAAGCATTTCCGGAATGTGGATACGCTGGGCACCGCTCGAAATCTCCAGCCCCTTGTACAAAAGGTCGTATGCTTTGCAGACTTCCGGCTTGTCTTCCCGGGGCATGGAGTAGAATGCACGGCTCATTGTAGGCCAGTCATGTATAATAAACAGGTCTTCCCCAAGAATCCCGTAAATCTTCTTTTCCTGCTCTTTAGAAAAGTCCTCCCCCCACTCCAGGTTTTCCCCCTCAGAGTTCAGCCTATCCACGATTTCTGTATATGTGTAGCGCTTGATTTCCGAAGGCACATTAATCTCGGTTTTGAGCAATGCAAGCTCCTCCTTCATCTTTGCAGCTTCACCAAGAACCGAAAGCGTAACCTCCGAAAGCACATCCATCGCATCATTGTCATCCGCAAAGCCCATTTCCACATCCATCTGGATTACTTCGTTCAGGTGAGTAGTGGTGTGGTGCTTTTCCGCCCTCCACACCGGAGAGGTAATCATTACCTTATCTATTCCCCCAACAACCGCAAGCTGCTTATACAGCTGCGGAGACTGAGCAAGAAAAGCTTTCTGCTCAAAGTATTCAACCGGGAATACTTCCGTTCCCCCTTCCGTGGCCGCAGCCACAATGTGCGTGGGGTGCACTTCCTGGAAGCCCATCCCCATGGTTTTCTTCCTGAATTCCTGGATAATTGCAGATTTAATCCTGAAGATTGCAGCAACCTCAGGCTTCCTCAAATCCAGGTAACGGTAATTCAGGCGCGTATCAAGGTCGGATTCCACAACCCCGGTAGGGTCGATTGGAAGCTTCTTCTCAACAACACTCAGAACCTTAACTTCCGAAGGCACAATCTCCACACCTCCTGGCGCAACCTTGTTCTCTGCAATCTTCCCGGTTACAGAGATTACATCTTCCTTGTTGCGCTTCATTTTTTCAAGCACTTCGTCAGGCACTACTCCCTTTTTTGCAATGACCTGCATTATGCCGGTTTTGTCCCTGAGCTGGATGAAGATGAGTTTCCCGATGTCCCGGATTTCATGCACCCAGCCAGCCAGGGTTACCCCTTCCCCCACTTTCTTTTTTGCAGAATCAATATAATCTGTCCTCATCATGAATACCACTTTTGCTCTTATTGGTCAATACCCATTATTAATGTTAGTGGAAACCGGAAAAAGAAGATAAAAAGGGAAGTTTTCTTCCCGCTTATTTTGCAAGGGTAATCTCGATTGCGGATACCTTGCTCATGCTCCCGTCTTCAGATGTAAGCTCTTCGGTCTTTATGGTGATGTCGCTTACTTTTACTTCAGGCAGGAAGCGGTTCCTCACTATCTCTGCAACATCGACCGCCCTGGAGATGAGCTTTCCCCTTGCCTTCACCATCACAGTTTCAACCCCGTTGTTGAACTGGGTAACTACTGCAAGCACGTAGCCCATCACTCCTTTCTTTCCAACGAAAACAGTGTTTTCGTCTTTCTTTTCTTTGGTTGGTTCAGTTTTCTCAGCTGTTTCTTCTGCCATGGTCTTCACCTTTCCCACTTAGTGCACTTGGACTGGAATTCTGCATATAACTTTTTTAAGATATCCCAAGCTCAACTATACGGAATTCGTGATTAGGATGAGCCCGAGAATTGCAATCCTTGACAGGGACCTCTGCATCCGCAAAAAATGCGGTTACCAGTGCGAGAAGGTGTGCCCAGTCAATAGAATGGGCGAGGAGTGCATAGTAACCGAGGAGGATACCCAATTCCCGCGCATAAACGAGTTCCTGTGCATAGGGTGCGGGCTCTGCGTAAAGAAGTGCCCCGTAGATGCAATCACTATAATCAATCTTGCAGGGGAATCCGGAGACCCCGTCTACCAGTACGGGATAAACGCATTCAGGCTCTACAGCCTCCCCCTTCCCACCGAAGGCCTCTGCGGCATTGTAGGGAAGAACGGAATCGGGAAAACCACCGCACTCAATCTACTTTCCGGAAAAATAAAGCCCAATTTTGGGGAACACACAAAGGAATTCACGGAAGATGAAATCCTGGAGCGCCTCCCAATCGCGACCCGCCGCTATTTTGAATCCGAGCAGGAAACCCAGCTTGAGGTATCATACAAGCCCCAGATGGTGGACAAGCTCCGTGATGCATTCAAGGGAACGGTCGAGAAGCTCCTCAAGACCATGGATGAGCGCAATGCATACGGGGACGCAGTGGAAAAGTTCGGCCTCAGGAAAATCCTAAAAAGGAAAATCTCCCAGCTTTCCGGGGGGGAGCTCCAGCGCGTCTCCATCGCAGCCGCTTACCTAAAGGATGCAGACATTTATTACCTGGATGAGCCCTGCAACTACCTGGATATAGAAGAAAGGCTCCGCACCTCCCTAATCCTGAAGGATTTCTCCGAAGGGAGGAAGATGGTGGTTGTGGAGCACGACCTTGCAATCCTGGACTACATGAGCGATTATGTTTATATCTTCTATGGGGAAGAAAACGGCTACGGAGTCTCCTCCGGGGTAAAGAGCACCCGCGCAGGGATAAACGAGTACCTCGCAGGGTTCCTGAGGGAGGAAAACATCCGATTCCGCGACCGCGAAATAACCTTTAGCGAATACAGCGAAAGGGAAACCCAGACCAAGACCCGCTTCACATATTCCCGGATGAAAAAAGAATTCACAGGCTTCAAGTTCTCTTCAGATGAAGGAGACGTCCGCACAGGAGAGATTGTAGGCATCGTAGGCAAGAATGCACTGGGAAAATCCATTTTCGTAAAGATGCTTGCAGGGGTGGAGAATCCGGATGAAGGCGAGCCGGGGGAATTCAAGGTTTCCTACAAGCCCCAGTACATAAAGCCCCAGAAAGGCACCACTGTATTCCAGTTATTCCTAGGAAGCAATATAGACAAATCGGTTGCAGAAAACGCAAAACGCGAACTGGGCCTGATGAAGCTGATGGAAAAAGACCTTGACCAGCTTTCCGGAGGGGAACTCCAGCGTGTATCCATTGCGCAGGCCCTTTCCCAGAAAGCAGACATTTACCTGTTTGATGAGCCCACTGCATTCCTGGATGTGGAGCAGAGGCTCCGCTTCTCAGATTTGCTCCGCCGCACAATTGCAGAAACCGAGAAATGCGCATTCGTTGTAGACCACGATGTGGTGTTTGTGGATTCCATTGCCCACAGGCTTATGGTGTTTGATGGGGAGAGCTCTGTGCATGGGCATGCTTCATCCCCACTGGGAAAAAGGGAAGGAATGAACTCCTTCCTGCAAATGGCAGGAATCACTATGCGCAGGGACAAGGATTCCAAGCGCCCGCGCATAAACAAGCCAGAGAGCGTACTGGACCGCGAGCAGAGGGAAAAGAACGAGTATTACTATTCCTCAAAAGATTAGTAATAAACCATATCCACTGCTGAAACTTCCCCGTTTTTTGCAACTTTTACCAGATATCCAAAGTTTGCGGAGGAGGAATCCCATTTTACCTTCCATCCTTCAGTATCCCTGTAAACCACAGGCACCGCATCATTATAGGTAGTCACGTAATTGTGCACTCCCTGTGTCCTGGAGTTCGTGTGGGAAGCGATAATTGCCTCCTCCTCAAACCCGATTACGCACCCCTCCCCTTCACATACAGTGCATTCCGAACTAGTGATGTATTCCTTGGGGTCGGTTACAAAATTCTGGACAGGGTAGTGGTAGAAGTAATGTACCCTTACCGGGCACGGGGTATACAGCCCCTCAGTAACCCTTGCCCTTATCCGCAGGTATTCTTCACCCTGCTCATTTGTGCGGGTTTCCCAGTCCATTATTTCCAGCGCATCGGCAGTAGGGTGCTTTCCAACAAGGTCCTCAAGCACATAATCGGTTGCATCATCCACCTGCACTTTCTCTTCGTAGAATTGCATCCCTGCAACTAGGATCAGCGAAAACACTACAAGCACTACTATTACTGCCGCGAGCCTGTCCTCCATACCCCACTATCTCAGAAAAACTTAAATAATCCTTCTAAATGCTTTTTTTGTGGATATCCCGGGTTTTCCCATTGCTGGCACCATCAAACTTTGTCCCCTGGTCCCCCTGGGCACTACCACTTGTATCCTCCAAACAGGAAGAAACCTCCTTCAAGCTCCTTTACCTTGCTCGGGTCAAGCTCCCCTGTGCGGTCCCTGAAAACCCTTTCTATGCTTCCGATTACTCCTCTTCCTCCAACATACCAGGTGTCTGTGCTGTCAGATGTTTTTACCTCCGCACCAAACTGGTCTTTTGTTTCCTCATAATGCGGGCGGGCTGCTCCCCTCTGGATTGCTTCCAGCTCCCTTCTCATGTACTCCAGGTCCACGGTGAATGCTACCCCGGATTTCCCTACCCACATCAGCCTTGTGCCTGCCCCGTACCTGTTTATGTCCAGGTCCTCCTTAATCTGGTAGTTGTTTGTTCCCTGCTCCTTTGAAAGGACAACATATCCCTGTGCGCGGGACCCTTCCCACCATGGCATCCACCCAAGCACCATCGCTTCGTAAACATTTCTGGAAACATCCACCTCTTCTTCCCCTCCTTCTCCATATTCTACTTCCATTCCTGGCCCGTATTCAGCAGTGTAATCACTAAGCGTCCCTGTGCGCCACATTCCTCCCACTATTGCCCCGATTCCCCAGTCGTTCTCAGGAAGCATCGTAACACCCGCATCAAAGCTCGGGATTCCCTTGTAGCTCCTAAGGTCTTCCCTCCAGTATTCCCCCGCTGCAAGCGCAAGGATTACATGCGTGGTGGGCACAATTACCTTCCCTCCTGCAGAGCCCCATGGCGCAGGCTGTATGTTGAATGAAAGCATGAATGCATCATCTACTTCCACATAAGAGTTAATCAGCGCGCTCCACTCATCCGGGCCTCCCCAGATTGCCTCAATTCCTGCCTGGGTGGTTTCATCCAGCATGTCCCATTCAAGCCCGGCGGTTCCGAAATACCGCTGTGCTTCAATGAGCCCGAGTGCAGTCTGCATTGTCCTGAGAAGGTTCTGTTTCCTTTCCAGCTCCCTCATCCTGTCTCCTTTGCTCTGCTCCCTGTCCAGCCTTCCGGTGTACGCAAGGTCTTCGCTTGCCCTTGCATCCCGGAGCTCCTGCAGGTCTGCCTCAACTGTGCGCAGCTCGGCAACAACTCTCCTCAGGCTCCATCTTGTGCGCATAATCTGCCAGAGGCTGCTTGCCTGCGCCCTGCCATTGTCCCATTCGGCTGCAGTAAGCGCACCCGCATGGCCGTACTGCCCGCTTCTTTCCTTTGCTTCGTCTGAGAGGTGTCTCCAGTCTGCAACAAGGAATGCATCCAGTACATCCGGGTCACGGAACATTGTCCCAAGCAGCCCTGCGTTGCTTTCATCCTCCCTGATGTTTGCCATTGCAAGGGTGTAAAGCTCATTGTTCCCGGGCAGCTTTGGCACGTTTGCGCCCTGCCATGCAAAAGTGTATTCCCTTACCCCATCTATCCAGGATTCTTCTGCTGCAAATGCCTCTTCTGCCCCCCTTCCCCCAAGTTTTATCTTTCCAACGCGGCCCATTTCCCCCCCTGCAAGGTAAGTTTCTCTTTTCTCTCCAACTTCTTCTGCTTCCACTTCCCTTCCCACAAGGGTCACAAAACCAACAGCGTTCCGCATTCCCGAGAATCCCTTTTCATACATTGCACTTATTCCTCCTGCATATTCCTGCGCAATCCTTCCGGCATCGGTTTCTGTTTCAAGTGTTGGCAGCTGCGGAAGGACTCCGCCGCGGCCCCTCATTGCAGGCCTTCCGCCCGCATTGTAAATCCCTGCACCAACTACAGATGGCGCAGCAGGCGGAGGCGAACCCCCGCTGAATACATTTGTGAAATTAACTCCTACAAGGCATCCGTACACTCCCCAGTCCTGCTCCCCGGGAACCCTTTCTCCCTGGAGTTCCTCCCCTTCTTCAGTCTGGACTCCCTCTACGCTTCCCATCTGGTACTTCTGCTCCCCGCTGAGCATCCTGAATGCACCATACTTTTCCCCTGGCCCGATCTGCAAACCGGTAAATAGGCGGTTAAGCTCTTCAGGCTCAATATCTATGTAACCTATCCTGTACCAGTCCCCTTTTATCCTTCCCCAGGTGTATCCCCTGAATTCCTTCCGGGTTTCTTCCTCGCCCGTGGTTTCAGTTTCCCCTCCGGAAGTTTCCCTAAGGTAGTTCTCATGCTCTTCCCAGGTAATCAACGTAACTCCATCTGTGTTGTAGGTGCGCGCATAGTGCTCCAGCCGTGTAATCAGAGCCTTATCTGTAACCTTGGTATATGTGCCCTCTTCAGGCACCTGCATCTGCGTTGGTGCAGGAGGGCCTTCCATTTCAACAGTGTGCTCAGGCACTGTTTCCTCAGTTGTAGTTTCTGCCCAGGTTCCGGCTGCATATCCTGAAACTGAAAACCACCCAGGCGCAGTAATATCATTGAAAAGCCCGTAAAGCGTATTCCTTTCGGATTCGCTCATGGTTTCATAAGGGGGGACAAATTCTTCCCCTTCCCCATGCGCTTCTGCCCGGCTCCTTTCCTCCCCTCTATCTATAGTGTGCACAACTCCTGCCTGGGTTTCCGGGCCGAATACATATCCCCTCTCCATCCCCCTGTATTCTTTTTCTGTTTCCTTCCCGGTTTCATCTTTCACTTCCCCCCCATATCCCTTTCCGTATGCGCTGACTGCCCCCCGCTCTATTTCCATTCCCGGCACATACCTGGGAACTCCTCTCACTTCAGAAAGCAGCTCCATAAGTCTGCTAAGGGAACCCGGGATAAAGCTGTTCACAGAATATGTCCTGCGCGGAATCATCTTTGCCTTTTTGGGAGTAAAGAAATCAAAGAAATATTCATGGAGCGAAGGCTCCCTTGACCACACCTGCGCAAACTCCTCGCTTGTGGAGGTCATGAGCTGCTCCATTATCTGCTGTGCTTCTGCTTCATACTCCGGGCTGATGTCTGAAAGGGGCGAGAAAGCAGAGCGCGCAAGCCTTGCAAGCTCATATGCCCTCCTTTCCATAGCATCGGTTATGCTTGAGTCCTGCGGAGCCCTGTAAACCGGAATTTCCCCGGGCCTGATTGCCCCGCTCCTCCTTGCATAAGTGTGCATGAACCTCCTGAGTATTTCACCCATGCTCCTCACCGCAAACATGTCTTTGTTCATGTAAGTGCCCATGTAGCCGGATGCCTGCGGCCTAAGGAGCATAAGGTCCTCCAGCACCCGCAGGTTGTCATTCATCGCTTCTGCAAATGCAAGCGGAATCTGGACCATTGTATAATATGAAAGCACTCTTCCGGAACCGATATCCGCATACCGTTGGGTATTGGAAATCTGGTTTGTTGTGCTGTTCACTGTGTTAAGGATTGTAACGACATCATTGTAGCTGCTTGAGTATTCCATGGCCATGGGAACTGCATTAAGCATGAATCCCAGGTGCCCTGCCCTTCCCATGTACAAGAGCTGGGTTTCCATCACATCCATTACCTTCTGGTTCGCCTCTGCCTTGAGCGCAGGGTTGTTTTCCAGGTCCGCTATTTCCACGGTCCCGTCTACAGGTGCAGCAGGGTCGGTGAGCTGGAGCTCCAGGGTAGTGCTTTCCATTGCAGGCCAGGTGTTTGTGCAGAATGCATACTGGGTAACCAGGTCCATCTTGGAAAGGAACGAGCGGGGCGCATACGCAAGCCGCTCAGTGGAGGCCTCTTCCTCCCCTGTTCCTTCAAGAAGGTCGTCAAGCTCCTTAAGGTCTTTTCCGCCTTCCATTGCACCAATGAAGTGGAGCTTTGCATCAGTGAATTTCTTGTTTCCGAGCACATAGCTGTGCAGCTTTGCAAGCTTCACGATGCTTCTCTCCTCCGCAAGAAATTCTTCCCTTTCTCCGGGCGGGACAAGGTAATGGTGCTTCCTTGAGCCCACTGGGGAGAGGTCCATTTCTGCCATCGCCCCCCAGTTGTATGCGAATACAGACTCAATCATGTGCTGGGCAACCCCTTCGTTCCTCCAGAGTTTTTCTGCAATTGTAAATGCTCCTGCTTCCATGCCTTTTGAGTATTTGCTTCTGAGCTTGTCAATTTCCTCCTGGCTTTCCGCGCTCACCACTTCCAGGAAAACTCCCTGCAGCCGCGAATTCCACACGCTGGGGTCAACGCTTGAGGAAAGCTCCATATAACTGTTGAATGCGTTTGTAACCTCGCTTATGGATTTTTCCATCTTTTCAACATCGAATCCATCGGGGCCTACAAACTCCCCGAGCACCACAAGCATTTCCGAAATGTGCTCCGCACTCCCGAATTCAATAGGAATATTGAAATTTATGTTGTGGTCCTTGAAGAACTTGTTAAGCTCGCTAAGGCTGGTTTCCCTTGCCGCAGAAAGGATTATTTCCCTTCTTTCCTCATTGCTGATTCCCCTGGAGGCTTCTGCAATAATCCTGTTTCCCTCTTCCGTGCTTACGCCTTTTGCTTCTTCCTCTGCTTCAGCAATGAGCTTACTGTTCATCCTGCGTATTTTTGAAAAGGGCCCCTTTGAGATTTCCCCGTCACCGAAAAGCTTGTCCAGCTCATTCATCACATATCGCTGGAATTCATCCTGCACCTCCCCGTCCCTTATGCTGTGGTAAGATGAAAGGAATTTGTCAAGCGCCTGCGGGTCCCTTGCAATTACTTCAAAATTGATTACTGCTTCAAAAAGATACTTCATCTGCTTTTGCATTTCACTTTGCAGCTCTTCTGAAACAGGCTCCGCAGGCTTTGCAAGTCCCTCTTCCCTCACAGGGGTAACTTCCCTCAGCCCCGGCTCCATATGCTCCTGTTCATAAACTTCTGCAGGCACGCCCTGTGCAAGGACTGCCCTCAGGAAACCATACTCATCGTCCTTCAGCATGTCTCTTCTTCCAAAAACAGGGGTTGCCCCTTCCAGCTTTTCGTATTTAATCAGCACGTCCCCCAGGACACCTGCCATTCCATATTCTTTAGGGATGGAGCCCAATTCTGCATCTGCCTTTATCATTTCCCTGAGTGCGTTTGCAACTTCCATGTACCTGTTTTTCCCGTATTCTTCCTCCAGCTCCTGCTCCAGCCTTTTTGTTATTTTTACTTCGAGATATCTGCTGTGCGGGTTTTTGTTGAATATTCTCAGGCATTTGCCCAGCTCATCAAGCATTTCCCTGTTTTCCGGGTTGTCCAGGCCCATGCTGCCAAGCTGAGCCTTTGCATTTTTTATAATAGAATCAATTTGAGCTTCAATTCCTGCTTTTGCTTTCTTCTTCTGAACCATCTCTCCACCATCCCTTGCTGAATAATTTGTGGACTTATTAGTATTTATATCTTGCGCAGATGCGCCGAAGGCAGCGCCAAATATCCCTGCAGCAAGCACCCCTGAGAAAAACGTTTTGGCCCTGAGCCTTGCCCTCCCAAGCCTGGCCGAGGCTGGCGGCTTCTGTGCATTAACCAGCTGGATATCCTTTACTCTGCGCCATTTCATTTTCCCACTTTCTTTTGGCCGACATAAACTTTTATTCAAGTGTCACTAAATGTCTAGAATTAGGAAAACTTTTGCCCACTAAGGGTTTTTAAAGCAATCTAATATGGGCAATCCATGAGCGGAGACTCGTATTCCTCTTCTTCTCCCACATATGGATTTTCTCCAACAAGCCCCACTTTGGTTTTTTTCTTTTTTTCCTGAGCCCGCTTTCCCTCAGTTGGTTCTGATTTTGGTTTAGGCACTTCCACCGTTACGCTTTCAGAGCTTGCAACCTGCATTTTCTTGGGCAGTGCAGCGCACCCTCCAATTGAAGCAGAAAAAATTCCTGCAACTGCAAGCACCGCTGCCTTCCTGAAAGCATTTGTTGCAATCTTCTTTGAGGGTGCCCTGTTTTTCCGAATAGAATTAACCTCCCGCCTGTTCATGTAAATGTATGGGTGTGTTACATTTTAAAAATATGGGCGATTATCCAAAATGCAAGCATGCTCTATTTCCTCCGACGTGCAAAAGCAAGGTTTAAAAATAGTAGCTTTCTAATATAGCGTTCACCTATTTTGCGCCGAAACATGCGCGATGTTGTTGTTATCAACTAGGTAGGAGCATGCATCTCGCATGCTTGAAACAAGCTTCAAGGGCCAAGAGAGAGATAGTACATGCGAATTACAAATGTACCTCGCATGATTCCTTAAGAATTGTACTCTAAGAACTTAGGATGTAAAAAACAACTCCAGTTGATCCTGCTGGAGGGTACTGCTATCGGAGTTTGACTAAGCCATGCAAGTCTAACCCTAGGACTTCCTGGGGTGGCAAAATGCTGAGTAACACGTAGTCAATCTACCCTGTGGTCGGGGATAACCTTGAGAAATTGAGGACAATACCCGATATTCCACCTATGCTGGGATGCTTGGTGGTTTAAACGGGCTGTGAATTGGAACAGTTCCGCCATAGGACGAGACTGCGGGGGATTATGGTTGTTGGTAGGGTAATGGCCTACCAAGCCGATAATCTCTAGGGGCCATGAGAGTGGTGGCCCCCAGAAGGGCACTGAGACAAGGGCCCTAGCCCTACGGGGTGCAGCAGGCGCGAAACCTCTACAATGCTGGAAACAGTGATAGGGGAACTCCGAGTGGCGTCGGCTAAGCCGGCGTCTTTTGCCAAGTGTAAATAGCTTGGAGAATAAGGGTGTGGGCAAGACTGGTGGCAGCCGCCGCGGTAACACCAGCGCCTCGAGTGGTACCCACGAATACTGGGCCTAGAGCGTTCGTAGCCGGCCAGATAAGTCTTCTGTGAAATAGTGTGGCTTAACCTCACTGCGCGCAGGAGATACTGTTTGGCTTGGGAACGGGGGAGGTCAGGAGTACACCCGGGGTAGGGGTAAAATCCGTTGAGCCTGGGTGGACTACCAGTGGCGAAGGCGCCTGACCAAAACGTGTCCGACGGTGAGGAACGAAAGCTGGGGGAGCGAACGGGA
>WJMK01000047.1 GCA_014727975.1 Microcaldota archaeon
CTGCTTCAGGACCAGATAGAGAGGATAAGTTGAAGAGAAGAAGTTTCATGCACGAGGACGAGGTAACGGGAAAGGCCTATGATTCGCGGCTGGCGAAAAGGCTGTTCCAGTACCTGCGCCCGTACTGGCTGTATATACTGCTGGGCACGCTAAGCCTGCTGGCCAGCTCGGCCTGCCAGCTGGCCGGGCCCTACCTGGTCAAGGTGGGAATCGACAAGTACATAGTACCGGGCGAGCTCGATGGGTTCACGGGCCTGATCATGATCTATCTCGGCATCATAGCCGTGGACTTTTTCTTCCGGTTTTCGCAGATATACATTACCAACTATCTGGGCCAGAAAACCATGTATGACCTCCGCATGGAGCTGTTTCAGCACCTTCAGAGACTATCACTCAGGTTTTTCGACCGCAACCCTGTAGGACGGCTGGTGACCCGGGCGACTACGGATGTAGAGGTACTCAACCAGCTTTTCTCCCAGGGCCTGGTTACGGTTATCGGCGACCTGGCGATGATCGGCGGGATAATGATCGCCATGCTCCTGCTGAATGCAAAACTGGCGCTGCTGACATTCTCCATACTCCCGGTGCTGCTCGTGGTGACATTCTATTTCCGCCGCAGGATGCGCGAGGCTTTCCGCATGGTGCGCACCAGAATAGCCCGGATCAACGCTTTTCTCCAGGAGGCGCTCTCTGGCATGATGGTCATCCAGCTGTTCAACCGTCAGCAGCGCACCGAGGACCGTTTCGACGGCCTGAACCGCGACCACATGGAAGCTTACCTTCAGACGATCTTCTACTATGCGCTCTTTTATCCGCTGGTGGAGCTTATCGGTACGGTTGCCCTGGCGATCATCATCTGGCACGGCGGCCTGAGCGTGATGGAGGGCACGCTGACTTTCGGCGTGCTGGTGGCCTTCATCCAGTACGTGGAGAAGTTTTTCAAACCGATCAGCGACCTGAGCGAGAAATACAATATCTTCCAGGCCGCCGCGGCCTCATCGGAGCGGATTTTCGCCCTGCTCGACACGAAGGAGATAATCGAAGACCCGGAACAGCCGCAGTGGCTGGACCATGTGGAGGGCAAGGTGGAGTTCAGGGATGTACATTTCGCCTACAACCCGGGCGAACCCGTGCTGAAAGGCATATCTTTCACCGCGAAACCGGGCGAAAAAATCGCGATCGTGGGCTCGACCGGCGCGGGCAAGACCACAATCATCAACCTTCTGGCACGTTTCTATGACCCACAGGAAGGCAGAGTATCGATTGACGGACACGACATCCGCGAGTTCGACAAGAAGTGGCTTCGTCAGAACATCGGAATCGCTCTGCAGGATGTGTTCATCTTCTCGGGATCGATCAGCGGCAATATCGCCCTCGGCGAGGACAACCCCTCGGCGGAACGTATACGAGAATCCGTGGAGGCAATCGGCGCCAGTCCATTCATCGAAAGACTCCCCGGCGGCTACGAACATGTGCTGACCGAGCGCGGCTCCACCCTGAGCCAGGGACAGCGTCAGCTCCTGTCATTCGCCCGGGTAATGTACAAGAACCCGAGGATACTGGTTCTGGACGAGGCGACGAGCAGCGTGGACACACACACCGAGCAGATGATACAGAAAGCCCTGGAACGTCTTATATCCGGCCGCACGAGCCTGATTATCGCCCACCGGCTGTCAACTATCCGCCATGTGGACCGGATTATAGTGATGCACCACGGAAGAATCGCGGAGGAAGGCACTCACGAGGAACTGCTCAAGGCGGGGGGAATTTACAGCAACCTCTACCAGCTTCAGTACAAGGACCAGGAAGTCCCGGTCAGCGACTCCGGGTAGCAGCGGCCCCTTCCGGCCAGTATTATCAGTCTTCTTCCCCGTTGTTTTCCATCATCTTTTCGACCGCATCCAGCTCCCGCTCGGCGGCCTCGTGGAGTTTGTCGAAATCCTTGCTCTCCAGCGCATACCGCAGGCTCCTTTCCGCCCTCTGGGGCTGTCTGCGGTGGCGGTATATGCGCGCCGAATACAGGTGGGCCCAGGGCACCACCCATTCTGGATTGATGGGGTTGGATATCAGCACGGCCCGCACGATGTCGAAAGCCTCATCCATCTTGCCCAGGTTGACCAGGCATTCAACCAGCCGCAGACGGCTGATCTCGAATATGACTTCATCGTAGCCGGGCACCCTTCCCGCCACCTTGGTGGTGATGCTGCGGTAAACCACCTCGGCCAGCACCCATCTCCCCAAGCGGCGGTAGCACTCACCCAGTTCCAGCTGGATCACCGAGTTGTCGGGAAACAGCCCGTGAAGCCTCTCCGCTGTCCCGAGCGCATCCTCCAGGGTCCGGTCCCGCGATTTGTAGGCGTCGAACAGGATGAGGCTCGCCCAGAGGCTGCTGTCATCACCCCTGTTGGCTATCTCCTCCAGCATCCCGATGCCTTTATCCCGCTGTCCGCGAGGCAGCAGCAGCGCAAACTGCGCGGCCCTCTGCCAGATAGGACTACCGCCCCAGGTCGCATCGAAAATAGCCAGCGGCAGCGCGGCATCCAGGTCATCCGGAAACCTTTCGACCAGCTCATCCGCCGCCTCTTTTGCCCCCCGTGTACTCCAGCGGGCGGAAAGATTGTGCCCCCTCAGAGCGCGGAACCTGGCCTGGAGAACATTGGCAAGCGCGCGAAAATAAAGCGCCCTGTTGTACTCCGGCGATTCGCGGTCTATTTCCGAGGCGCGGCTCATACAGGCATCGAGCGCCTCGAGCAACGGGCTGTCATATCTTCGGTTTTCGGGATTCCGGGCAATGAACCATCCGTAGCAGTTCGCCCTCAGCAGGTAAGCGGCGTAGTTGCCGGGATCCTCGGTAAGCAGGTCTCCCACGCGTTCAAAACTTTCCACCGAACGCCCCGAGAAATTCAACCAGATCAGCTCCCTGATCGAGCTGTCGATGAATTTACCACCCCGCGCGCTGCCGGCCGTGCACAACAGCGCGGCGATGAGCAACAGGATTTTCAGGTTGGGGGACAGGTTTCTGAACGCCATCGCCTCGGCTTGATCGCTACAGGGTTAGCAATTACCGGCACAGACGGGTGCAGCTATGAACCGCAAAGGCTGCCCGGGGAGATGACTGCCGGCGAAAAAGCTCCGGCACTCATCCTGGGAGTTATATATCATCATAAGACAATACAGCGGATAGTGC
>WJMK01000044.1 GCA_014727975.1 Microcaldota archaeon
ATATTATAATACCATATTAATTAAACAGCGGTGTCAGTTGTTAACTCATCAAGAGTAACATTATTAACATTTTCAAAGTTGTAATTTCTAACAATACTAATATTATCAGCAACTGCAACAGATTTACCTTGTTCTAACAAACCAAAACCATATCTTTCATTTACTTTCAAGGCTCTGATATCGCGCATAGGATCAGTAAATTCACTGTTTTCTACACCTTGTTTAGTTATTAAAAGACCACAATTACTGGAATCTGTCATAACAATACTTGTTTTACCTTTACTAGCATTAGAATTATACACTGGGGCCGTGTAAGCTATATAAGGTGTAACCAACACGGTTAAAGGTGTAGGTAAATATCTAGGAGCAATATTGAAAGAAGCAGCAAGACCATTTAATGTCTGTAACCAAGCACTTGCACCGATCTTTTCAGTATTACCTGTAGATGGATTTGTTAATGTCGGAGTACCAGTAGCAGTTGTTCTAAGACCTTGACCATTAAAACCAGTACCCCAAGCAGAAGCAGGAGAACCATTAGGTAAACGTCTAGAAGCTAATGTTGCACCTTTTAATACAATCTCTCTCATTTCAGCATCACACATAAATACTCTCCATGCAAGAGGATGCATAAGAACTGTATCTGGTGTAAAACCTCTATGTAACAAATAAGCATACATATCAAACATATCATTAGTAGACATGGAACCATTTTGAGCACCATCTATACCTCTACCAGTAGTAGTACCCAACTGACCATTACTTGGTGTAGTATTATCAAAAATAGTAACACCCATAGTATCTAACAATCTAATAGCATACTGTTCTTTATGTCTAGCTAAAGCTTTACCAGCTGCTCTCATCCATAAACCCATAACGTCCCACTGGTTATCTTGAATAACCTCTTCTGTTACTCTAATCATGAGACCATGTTTAGATGTAGTGAAAGCAATCATATCACCTTTATCAGAAACATCAAAATCAACCTGTGGGTATTCTGCACCTTCAGGTATTTCGCTAGCTTGCATTGCACCAAGAGCACCAAGTTGAATCTGTTGTCCTCGTTCCATACGAACTTCCTGGAACAAGTTTGGAACAATCATCAAATTTGGTTCCAATGCTTCTCTAATAATGGTCTGAACAACTTGAGGTATAAATCTAGTAGCATCTCTAGAAGTTAACAAATCTCTTATTTCTAAAGTCGCTTCTTTATTATCAGTTAATCTTGTAACAACTCCATTATTAGTGAAAGCACTATAATATTCATTAAACTTTTTATCTTTCATTAGTATCCTCCACTTTATTATCTATTTATAAGAATTCTAGCAGCACCAAAAGTACCAGCTTGAATAGCTTCAACAACATCATAAATTCTGTTACTTGCACTTGTGGCAACCAAATAATCATGAGCAAACTGAAATAAATGTGTCGGTATACCACCAGTATCTGTACCAGGCATGTCAGAATTTTCATATGTATCAACTAATTCCAACATATCCTTTGGATATCTACAATCAGTTAATACTAATTTTCCTACACTCTGAATTGTTGGTGTTGTACCTTCAATAACATAGTTACCTCTAGTATCAGGTTTAACAGAAACACCAGCTTTATAATTGTCATTGTCAAGAATTCTAAGATAAGTATATTTAGAATTCATTGTATCAAATGTCATACTTGTACCAACAATTTCAGCTGTAGATGGATCAATTGTATAAGTACCTTCGTTACCATTAGCTATTCTAACATAAGGTACTTCAATGTACCAATTAGTTTTAACGGCAACAGCTTTATCAAATAATTGGTAATTAAGATTTTTACCTCTAATATCTTGATACACATCACCAATTACAACACCAACAGGATAATTGGCTTGAATAACAGGACCAGCTGTATTAGCAGTAGTAACAACACCACCACCAAGTCTTAAAGTTTCAGCTGTTACATCTCTACTTGTATACTGACCAGAATAAATTGCTCCACCATTAGCTGGAACTAAAAGAGCAGCTACATGATTAGGATAACCCCAATATGTATCATCAATTGCTGTTGTAATATGACTAGAATCAATAGCACTTAAAGCAATATCAATACTCTGACCACTTCCCGGAGGAAGAATACCAGAGGCTTCTGTATTATCATAATGAGTTAATAAAGATACAGCTCTTCCTTTTGGAATGACAATGAAATCTTCTGTTGTAGTATCTTGCATACCAACAGGAAGATATTTATAAGGATAAAATACATCAGAAAGATTATCACCTTCACCAAGATCTCTTATGATATTTCTCATAAGACTTTCTGCATACTTATCCGGTTTGTTTCTAGTATCTAATTTTCTAGATATTTGACTCGAAAAATTCAAATTCATATCTATATCTCCTTTATAACTTAGTTAGATTTTAACTTATAATCAACCAAAGATTCATAATTCTCATTTTCAGAATTATCATTAATCTCAGTATTATTTTCATTATTATCAATAGAGTCTTTACCTACTTTACCTTCAACATTATCTGGTTTATCAGATGTTCTATCTTCTAACTCTAATGTAAGATC
>WJMK01000051.1 GCA_014727975.1 Microcaldota archaeon
TAGCATTACCTCATAGTTGTCTTCCGGATCTTCAAGAGTTCCTCCAATTGGAACGCTGCTAAACACTCTTTCTTTCGCGATAACAACCTTTGCGCCAGAGATTGTAAAGCCCTCATCTGAACCAGTGTCAGAATCCGTGTCCGTATCAGTATCTGTGTCACTGTCAGTATCACTATCAGTATCGGAATCGGTATCCGTGTCAGTGTCCGTATCTGTGGTGCCTGTGCCACTATCCGTATCGGTGTCACTATCAGAATCAGTATCAGTGCTGGTGCTTGTATCAGTATCTGCATCGGTGTCTGAGTCTGTATCCGTATCAGTATCCGTGTCACTATCCGTATCGGTATCTGTGTCCGTGTCACTGTCGGTATCTACATCTGTATCAAGGTCACTCCCCCCGGTATCCGTATCCCCAATTCTATCTTTTGCTTCGGGAACAATAAGCGAGCAGGAAGAAACAGCAGCACAAGGAATAGCAGTTGCAGCAGCAATCCCAAGGACAACAATGCCCCTCCCAAGAGCATCCTTGAATCTCTGCCACCTTGTTTTTTCAGGCATTTTTGAATTGGCAATTTTTGGTGTTCCTTCATTAACCAGGTCTTTTTTGAGTTCCCGCTGCATGTAGCTGTTTATGTATGGAATTGTTTTAAAAAGCATTCATGCCTGTCCCTGTGCAACCACGAAACATTTATATATATTCTTCTGGAATTAGGGGATATGTTCAGAAGCAAATTTGTTTTATTGGCCGCAATATTTATTTTGTTTGCAGGAACCACCTTCGCTTATTATTCCGACCTTGGAGGCGGATGGTGCGTATGTGGAAATCCAACTGGATGTGTTGATTGCACCGCTGCATTGAATAACAATACGCATTGCTACAATGGCGTAATTGCAGATGGCGGTGAGCTGTCCGGAGCTGCAACCTGCATAGATGACCCTCCAAATTTTGAAAACAAGACATTTGACCTGAATGGCTCATCAATTGAGAATACTGTTGGTGGGCCCAGGGCGATATATCTTGAGCACAATAACAATGTAACAATTGCAAACGGTTCAATCGGGATGCGCCTTGCATACGCGGATGGGATATACCTGAAGAATGTCAGCCTGGCCGATGTGCATAATATGACAATAAATGGGACCGGGGTCACTCCCCCCCCGGGTTTTGGAATATTCCTGGGAGAGGCCCTCAATTCAGATGCATATTCTTCCGAAAGTGTAATCTACAACTGCACAATATACAATTCTTCATCAGCAAGGGCGGCCATCTACATCCAATATTGTGATGACAATGAAGTATGGGATGTGAATGCGGCAACCAGCGGAAACGGAATTGCAATGTATGGGGCAAGAAACAATTATGTGCACGACTGTGTTGCGGATGATTCATTAGATGCTGATTCGAAAGGTTTTGCTTGTTTTTCTGACCCAGACAGGGAATCCATAAATAACACGTTTGAGAGGGTAAATGCATCGGGCAATTTTTACGGGGCATATGTCTACATGTGCAGGGACTCCACGGTTTCTTCCTCCCGTTTCCTAAGCAACGGGTATGGAACATACATAAATAGGGGAGGGGCAGTTTCAGGGACAGTGCACAACATCACATTCCGGGACAACTATCTTTCTGCCAACCCAGCATATGGCCTTGTGGTGGAAGATGATGACCCCTCTCCTTCTTCTGTGAGCAGGTTCATAAATAACACGATACAGGGTTCATTTTACGGAATATACCTCAACCAAACTGAGAATAATACATTTGAAGACAACCGCATAAGCACCAATAGCCTCTATGGCATATTGGCCATCAATTCCAGCAATGCCACGTTTGAACGTGACATGGTACGCGCTTCTGGAATTGCAGGCATAGGTTTTGACAGTGCTGACAACTCCATGCTTAGGGATGTCCACTTGTTCAGCAACGCCGAAGACATTTTTGTGGTTTCCAGCATATATCCTTATTCACTGGATTTCAATAATGTTATATTTGATGACAGCACCGGCAGCTATAATGATTTTACCAACCTGAGCATGAGCGACAATGTTGCACTTAATGACCAGTATTCTATCAGCTGGACCGAAAACTCCACAGCGCTTCCAGCAGATACAGCAAGCTTTGCAAACAAGTGGGTAAACATAAGCAATGGGAGTGCAGCAGTAAGCATTGACCAGCTTGTATGGCACTGGACGGATTCTGAGCTTTCGGCAGGATATTTTGAATCCAATTTTGAGCTGTGGAAATACGGCATATCTTCAGGCACATGGTCCAATGAAGGGGCAATCCTGGACACCACGGCAAACACCCTCACAATCAACAACCTCAACCCTGCAAGCGATTACGGAATCCTCCAGAACCTTTCCACCTGCCCGGTAATCACCTCATCAGGCGGCTATCAGCTCCAGGCAGACCTTGTGGGCGCCCCGAATCCTGTTGAGGGGGGACATGGCCTGGCTTCGGTCTGTGTGCTTATCAACACAAGCGACGTATACTTGGACTGCAATGGCCACAAAATAAGCGGCAATGGCATACCAGGGGATGTTGCAGGTCTGTTGGTAAACGGCTCCGCAGGCAACATCTACCAGAATATTACGCTTTTTAACTGCTCGTTTGACAGCTATGGGAACCCGAATGACGGCTACGGTGCATTCCTATATTATGCAGGGAACAGTACTCTAAGCAACTGCACTTTCCGCAACAATACCGATTACGGGCTCCAAGTGGAGAATTCAGGGGACATCAATATCAGCATGAACCGCTTCTTCAACAATTCCGTCGGCCTTCAACTGTTTAGTTCAGACAACAATAATGTGACCAGCAACTATGCATACAACAATACTTTCCCAGGCATGCTGTTTTATGACTCAGATACCAATTTAGTCTTTTACAATTCTGCATACAACAACAGTGACTCCGGCTTTATTTTCGCAGTTGGCTCAACAGGCAATATTTTCATTTCCAACAATGCTACGGAGAATGCGGCGCACGGACTCCGCATTTTCAATTCCTCAGACAATGGTTTTGGGCTGAACCGCCTCTACAACAACACCCTCAACGGGATTTTCCTGGATTCCAGCCATTCCACATCCGGCAGCCCCAACATGTTCTACAATGATTACTGTGATGATAATGGAATGAGCGGGATAAATTCCACTAACTCCACCTATGGGGAATTTGTGGGCTCATCTGCAAGGTGGAATGCGCTGGACGGGGCATATGTGGAGGATTCCGACAACATCATATTCATAGCCAACGAATTCGACCTCCCCCTGTTCCCCAACAAGAATTTCATCAATAGGTATAATACGCGCCACGGCTTCTATCTTCTTGACTCAGCAAACTCTATTGTTGGAGGAAGCCCAGGCCCGGCAACCAGGAACACATATGTAGAGCACAATGGGCAGGACGGAATTCGGCTTGAAGATACTTCTGATTCGTTTGTTTCCGGGCGCCCAGGATACTTTATGGTTGTGCAGAACAACACCGACGCAGGAATAAACTTCAACAACGGTGATGACAACAACGTAAGCTTTGTGGAAATTTATGGCAATGGAGAGGAAGGAGTGAATTTCGCGGGCAGTAGCTGGGGCAACAATGTAAGCAACTCCTCCATCCACGATAATGGGGAGGAAGGCATATTCGTGCGTGCAGGCTGCCAGAACAACCTCCTGGAGTTCAACACGGTTGCAAACAACAGCGACTACGGGCTGAATGCATTAAACTGCGACAACCTTTACGCGCGTGGCCTTTACTTCTACAACAATACTGGCGGGGACCTCTATGTCCATGCCACAAACAATTGGGCAGGGGACTTTGATTTCCTTACTTTCGGGGAGCCCCTTGGCACTTCGCCAATTGAGAATTATACTCTTCTATCAATTGATGATGCATTTGTGAATGGGGACAACTACATAATAAACTGGTCAACCAATTCCACTGCTCTTCCCGCAGGGGTAACATCATTTGAGCAGAAGTGGGTGGAGATTACCACCACTTCAAGCCCCAGCATAGATGAGCTGGTATGGGGCTGGCTTGCATCAGAGGAGCCTGGCCACGACCCAAGCATCTTCACCCTTGCAGAATACAATGCAGGGTGGACGATCCTGAACAATACTCCTGACACAGTTGGCAGGACACTCTCCTGCTACAACCTTGATCCCTCCAGTGACTATGGGATACTTGAGTACAATGCAAGTATTCTGGTGGAAAAAACCGACCTTACTTCCCACCCTGTTTCACCTGGGGGGATGGCAGAGTTCCAGCTCAACATTACAAACGATGGGAATGCAACCCTGGACCCGGTTGAGGTTGTGGATACGCTCCCCGGAGCATTTACGTACAATAATTCCAACCTCACTCCTGATGATGTCACGGGCAACGTAATTACCTGGGACAATGTTGGCCCAATCGCCCCAGGGGGCTCAGTACTCATATTAATCAATGCAACTGTGGACACAGGAACCGTATCAGGCACGTATTTCAATGTCCTTGATGCGGAAGGCCAGCCTTCCCTTGGGAGCAACGTAACTGATTCCACCAACCTGGGCATAGATGTAAACGATTCCTCTGTTGCAGTGCTCAAAGAATCATCTGCAGCTTCGGTCCAGACCGGGCAGACAGTTACCTTCAACATTACGGTTACAAACACAGGGGAAGTGAACCTCACACCAATTATTGCGCTGGATACGCTCCCGGCCGGGCTCCAGTTCAATGCAGGGGAGGCGATTCCCCCTGCCGACTCCTCCGGCCCGCAGTTTGTGCAGTGGGATGCTTCAATCCCTGAACTCGCACCAGGGGATACTTTCTTTGCAGAGTACAATGTTACCCTCATTACAACGGGAAGCCACCAGAACAACGTAACAGTTGATGCAGAGCCCCCGAACGGGGACAATGCAACTGCTGCCGATGCCGTTACAGTAACTACCCCCAAGCCCCCAGGAGATGGAGGGAACCCCATGGAATCCATGGACATTGAAATCCAGGAGCCTGCATGCCTTGGGGAGGAAGTTACAATTACTGTAACCAGCGATGGCGACCCGCTCCAGAATGTGGAAATCCACATAAAGACCCTAGTGCCAGGCTATACCCACTGGTATACTGGGCTCGGTGCAACCGGCACGGACGGGGAACTCACTTTCACACCGGCATTTGCAGGGGAGCACAGGGTTTATGCGGACAAGGACCCCGGCTATGAGGACACGGATGAAACATTCGAAGTAATTGAATGCGAAGAGCCCGAAGTGGAATGTATGGAGGATGATGACTGCCCAGATTGCTACATCTGCGTTCTTGGAGTAGTAGATGAATACAACCAGTGCATGCTTGGCCCAGATGCAGAGTGCGGTGTCTATGACCCGTGCGAGCCCAAGACCAGGAAGGCACCAGGTGAAGAATATGAAGACATTCCTCCGGAAAAGGAAGACCCTGGGAAAGAAGAGTACACAGATGGCTCTCCCACAGATGATATTGCCCCGAAACCGGACCAGGGTCAGCTTTACGCGTGCATAGAGTGCAGTTGCGAGCCCGTGGAGTGCCTTACTGATGATGACTGCGAGGAAGGCCAGCAGTGCATAGATTACGAGTGTGTAGGGGAAGAGGAGCCTGAAGAGGGCTGCGAAACTGATTCCGACTGTGGCTCTGATGAATACTGCAACACAGAAACAGGGGAATGCGAGCAGGTAGAATGCCCGTGCGGGCAGATAATAAACCACGAATGCAGCCCCTACGAATGCTGCTCAAACGAGACCTGCCATGAGCTCTACAGCTTTGATTACTTCTGCAACCTCACAACCCATGAGTGCGAAGAAGAAAAAGCTGGAGAAGAGAAGCCAGGGAAGCCAGGGCTCGATGTGGATGCCCCTGGTGAAGGAGAAGTAGGCCAGCCCATTGTGATTACAGTAACCAGTGGAGAGGACCCTGTCCCTGATGCGGAAGTAACAGTAGTAATAGATGGAACCCCTTACGGAATGGGCGCAACAAATGAGGAGGGCCAACTGGAATTTGTCCCTGAAACCCCGGGAGACTATGTATTCCAGGTTTCAAAGGAAGGCTTTGATTCGGGCCGGGAGGAGTTTGTTGCAAGCCCAGGGGAAACCATCTGGGACGTAATAATCAGGGGGGTATGGATAGCCCTGTTTATCCTTCTCCTGATTGCAATCCTTTATGTGCTCTATACAAGGAGAAAAAGGGAGAGGCCGAAGGACCTTGAATAAGGTTTCACCTTCTTTTCCTTTTATTTTATAAATCTTACTATGTATTTACTTCTAAGCCAATGATATGAGGTGTAACTATGGCAAGTTATGTAAAATATGAAACCCCAGAAGAAGTAGTGGCAAACATACTTGAGGCACTTTCTGTTGCAAAGGATACAGGAAAGCTCCGCAAGGGAATAAATGAGACTACAAAGTCAGTTGAGCGCAGGTCTGCAAAGCTTGTGGTTATGGCCGAGGACGTGCAGCCCGAGGAAATCATTATCCATATGCCTTCACTTTGTGATGAGAAGGGTATCCCCTATGCATACGTGAAGTCCAAGAAGGACCTTGGAGGCTCGGTGGGCATCGGAGTAGGCACTTCCTCCATTGCAATTGAGGACGCAGGAAGCGCGGCAGAGCTCCTCCAGGGAATCCTGAAGAGGCTCCCCAAGGCAAGCGCACCTGCGCCTGCAGCCCCCGCAAAACAAGAAAAGAAAGAGGAAAAGCCTGCAGAGAAGCCCAAGGAAGAAAAGAAGGAAGAGAAAAAGGAAGAAAA
>WJMK01000001.1 GCA_014727975.1 Microcaldota archaeon
ACAAACTAAGTGCAGTAAGGAAAAGGGGTTCAAACCCCTTCTTTTCTTTTTCTTCTTTTTCTTTTCCTATCAATTTTTGCTAGTTTTCTTTACCGCAAACCATTGTTTAATATTTTGAACATTCTAACTTATCATATCATTCAACTAAACATATGTTCAATATGCTGAACATAGGGCTTATCACAAGCCTTAAAACTACTACTCCATAAATTCAATTCAGCAGTTCTAAAGGTGGAAAATATGAACAAAGAGACATTATTCCATAAGGTTTACCCCGGAGAGGGCTCTTTCATAAACGCAGTAATCGAAATCCCGATGGGCTCAAGGAACAAGTATGAGTATGACAAGGACACCGGCGCAATAGTGCTGGACAGGGTGCTCTACAGCCCGTTCTTCTACCCGGTGGATTACGGGTTCCTTCCCCAGAGCTGGTACGATGATGATGACCCCCTGGACATTATGATTTACAACCGCTACCCCACAATACCAGGGTGCATAGTGGAGGCAAAGCCCATAGGCCTCCTCAGGATGAAGGACGAAAAAGGGACAGACGACAAGCTTCTCTGCGTGCCCACAGCAGACCCCCAATTTGAAAACATAGAAGGCCTCACGGACCTTCCTTCCTCAGTATTGGAAGAAATCGCACACTTCTTCAAGAGGTACAAGGACCTGGAGAAGGGAAAGCACACAGAAGTAGTCGGATGGTTTGGAAAGGAGGACGCAATCAAGGCAGTTGAGCGCTCCTTCCAGCTCTACAAGGAAAAGTTTGGGGAAGAAAAAAAGGAATGAGTATGCCCAACCCCTGCTCAGGATGCAGCGCGCCCTGCTGCAGGGACTACCTCATCACCCTCACTTCTTTTGATGTAAGGAGGATAGCGGAAAACACTGGGAAGAAACCAGAAGAGTTCGCTTTCCTTTCCCCTGCGAATCTCCTCAATTTAAATGAATACACAATATTGGGATGCTACGAAAAAAAGGAACGCTACGAGTACCTCCTTGCGCTGAAATCCCACTCCTGCATCTTCCTGGATAAAAACAACAGGTGCAAAATACACGAGTTTGCCCCGTACATCTGCCGCTCCTACCCCCACACCTCCGAAGGCAAGATACTTGGCAGGGCAAGGTGCAGCCCACTAAGAAAGGCAGGCTTCAGGCTAGCAGGGGCTTCCATCCCAAAAGAGGAATACTCCAGGCAAATCAACGAATATATGAAAGTAGTCAAGGAATGGAACAGGAAAAAAGGCACAAAAGAGGAGTGCTGGGAATTCCTATTCAGGGATTAACTTTTGTATGTTTATATGTAACATTTCTGTATTGAACAGCCATACAAAAGGCCAAGAAACAAAAGGAGTAAATGCCGGGGGCAGGATTTGAACCTGCGTAGACACTAAGTCAGGAGGTCTTAAGCCTCCCGCATTTTCCAGGCTCTGCCACCCCGGCGCACCTTTTTACAGGAGTTTTACTCCGGCGCAAAAAGCTGCGCCAAAAAACACCGAGTCACTCCGTCCACTATGTGGCTCACTATTTAGAAGATAAAAAGTATAAAAAGCAAACAGTCATCCGTACATCTGGCCCAGCTGCTTGCCCTTTCCTTTCTTGGAATGCAGCACAGCTTCTTTTGTAGCCTTGGAAAGGATTTCCGCCTCTTCCTCCAGCTCTTTTGTGTCTATCTTTATCTTGAGTATTTTCGCAACCACGTTCAGGACATTCGCCGCTGCCTTCGGGTCCGGCTGCTCCTCCAGGGTTTCGGCAAGCAAAGCAAGCACAGGGGACTTAATCGTCCCGGGGGTGAGCAATAGCCCGGCAACCCCGGTAGTCGCTCCTTCCTTCACACGGCTCACCTGCTTCCTTTTCTCCAGGGAAGCAACAAGCTCCTCGCTTGTGGAAATCCCGTAAACCGCGCCTTCTTTCTCGTGCATGGATATCCCCCCAAGGGTTATGAGGAGAGGGGACTTTAGTTTCTTCACTATCTCCAGGATTGAAGATGCCATTTCCCCGGAAAGCGAAATGGGGGTAACTATTTCAGAAAGTATCACTACAAGCTTGTGCTTCTTTGAAATATAAACCCTCAAAGGAGGAAGCGGCTTGTATTCATGTATTGCAGTTACAGGCGGCATCTTGTCGCTTGCAAAGTACCCCACCATCTCCATATCCAGCTTGGTTGTAAGGTAGGAAGCGGCTATGCTCCCAACAAGTCCTGCTGTTGGAAAGCCGACTATCGTTGTTGCCCCCTTAAGCTTAAGGGGCTTTAGCTCTTTGTATTCGACATGGGGCATGCTCCTAAATGGAATTAGAAGGTTTTTAAGCGTTTTTATGCTAAATTGGAACCATGGCACTGCAATTTGGCTATTCACGAGCTCTTAGTCTGGCTAATATCGACCTTCTCCTCCCCCTTATACTGGGGATGGGGCTTGCCCTCAATACAGAGGAAACCCAGATTTCTACAATACCTGACCCAAAACAGGTCGTATTCGGAGTCCTGATGGCCTGCTTTATAATGCTGGTAGTTCTCCTGCTCTGCGTAATGGTTGCATACCTTGCGCTCCAGGCCCTGCAAGCTTTTTAATCATTTTCCATACAGGTTATCACCATGTCTCTGAAAAGAACAAATGTTTCAATGCCAATGTCTTCGGCAGGCATCATGGGGCTCTCCCCCACCACAGACCTTGGGGGGAAATCCATCGACCCGAAGCCATTCGTAATTGGGACGGTAATCCTGGTTATTGCAATCCATATTGCAGGCTATTTTATCTAGAATAATTTTCAGCCGCTTGTTTTACTTCTTCCCGGTTTTCCCTGGCACACAGGACAAGCGTTTTTTTCCTCTTTTCTTCAGCAAGGAACAGTGAGCGCACAAGGTCAGATATTTCCATCAGCCCCTTAAGCTCCCCTCCCGCCTTCACCTTTATGTCAAGCGGCCTGGAAAGCACAGGGGGAAGGTCCACAATAATCTCACACCCGCACCCAGATGAAAGCTCTTCTTCTGCCTTTTCCGCATCCACAAGCGCCCCCTCCACAGAATATGCCTGCTTATAGAGATTCCTCCCAAGCAACGCCTTTGCATACTTTCCCCCATTCTCAGTCCCAAGCATCTTTTCCAGCACAAGCTCATCAGTTGAAAGGAACTCTTCTGCATCCATCCCGTCTTCTATAGAGCGCAGGATTCCCCGGTTCAGCATTGCAGAGCCAATGCGGACAGTTTTGTGCAGGTAAACAGTCGAAAACATCAGGAACCTCCCAACAAGGAGAGATTCGGCAGCTTCAAGCCCCCCTTCCCCCACAACAAGCTCCCCTTCCTCGAGCAGAAGGGTATGGAGTATCCTGTCCACATCAACCATCCCGTAGGAAACTCCTATGTGGTATGCATCGCGCAGGAGGTAATCCATCCGGTCTGCACCCACATCTCCCCCAACAATTACTTTTTCAATCCCCGAGCCCAGCTTCCCAATCTCGGACTTTGAATATTTTTCAAGCAGCAGGCCCCCAAGCTCCTCCTCTGCCATCATCTTTTTCCCAACCTCCTCATGGTCCCCAAAATACCTTGAAAGTGCCTTCTCGCTTTCATGGGAAAATGCAGCATGCCCGATATCATGGAGCAGTGCATAAAGCCGAACTTTTTCCTTTTCCTCACCCTCCACCCCAATCCTGTCACATATCCTGGAAGCAACATGCATCGTGCCCAGGGAATGCTCGAAACGCGTGTGCATCGCCCCCGGGTAAACAAGGTAGGTAACCCCCAGCTGCTTTATCCTCCTGAGCCTCTGGAAATCAGGAGAGTCAACCACTTTCCCCTCAAATTCGCTCAATTCCAGGTTTCCGTGTATTGAATCCTTTATTATCATCTTTACACCCTAAGGTAGATGCCCCCTTTCTTCTCAACATAGTCTCCTTTTTCTGCAAGCAGCTTGAGCACAGCCTTGCAGCCATCTATTGAAAGGCCGAATTTCTCTGCAACCTCCTCAGGGGTTACCTCCTCTCCCATCTTGGAAACCGCCTCCCAGGCTTTCTTGAAATAAGTAGAAGTAACAACATAGTATTTACCGTCAAAGCCCCGCACCCCCATTATTGAGCCTTTCTGCTTAAGGAGCCTCTCCGAAAGGGACTGCGCGTCCCTGCTCGCTTCAAGTATTATGTAGCCGTTTGCAAAAAGCCGGTTTGCCATCTCGTTTGGCTCCCCCTGCCTCTTCATGGGTTTCTTGCGGTTCTCAATTACGTAAATCCCTTCCTGGAATTTCTTGTTGTGTATGTAGGCAACCTTTCCGCTTTTCACAAGCTTCTCCAGCTCTTTCCATTCTTCCTTGGAAAGGGATTTTTTCAGGTAAGAAGGGGAGCGCTTCCTGAGCGCAAGGGAATCCAGCTTTTTCAGCACCTTCTCCTCCATGCTCTCCTGGGGCTTTGCCTTTTGTGCAGGGGGCGCAGCAAGGGGAACTGAAAGCAGGTAATATCCGTCCCTGAGCGGAAAAACCTCTATCTCATCCACTTTCCTGAATTCCTCAGGCAGCTTCAGGTAGCAGCCCTTTTCCCGCTTGATTACCTTTTCCCTCATTCCTCTTCCTCCCTGAATATCTGGGCCTGGAATGCCTCTATCTCAACTCCTTCATCCCTCCAGGACCCCGGCCCGAGCCCCGCCTTCATGCAGAGCCCCTCCAGGTATTCTTCCGCGTCCCAGCCCTGCTCCTCAGGGACCTGGGGAAGCAAAAGCCCGCTGTACCCCCCCTGCTTGATAATGAGCCCATCTCTCCCCACTTTGATTTTCTCAAGGTATTCGGATGAATCTGAAACCTCAATCTTTTTTGGCACAGTAAGCACGCTAAGCTCAATTTCCACTTCCTCCAGCTCTTCCCCGGTAAGCGGGGGGAACCTAGGGTCATCAAATGCAGCTGCAATTGCACTCCTTACAACTGCAAGCCCAAGCGGGAACATGGGCAATGCAAAACCAATGCATCCCCGGAGATGGCCGCCCATCCTCAGGGTTACGAATACTCCGCGCGGCTCGGTATATTTGTCCAGGTCAACTCCCTTCAGGATTGAGGGCTCCTCATTGAACTCAAGGTAGTGCTGGATTGCCTCCCTTGCAGCCTTCAAAAGCTCATCTCCCTCTTCTTTTTTCAGAAGCATGCGCCCATTTCTGCACTTAAATTTATAAGCGCTTTTAGAGTAGTATTCCCGTGCTTCCGCTGCTTGAAAAGCTTATTGCTGTAAAGAAGCCTGTTTCCGGGCTTCCAAAATCCCTTATTGCCCAGTACGAGGCATTGGGCGCAGCTGCAGCTTTCCGTGTTGAGCCACTGGAAAAGGGCCTCCTTTTCATAGGGAAAACCGCAACAGTTGCGCTTAAAGTAGAGTTCGGAAATAGTTGGGAATTCTTCAACACCATTACCGCGCTCCGCGAAACGGATGCTGACATCAAGGTACTCGTAACCAGCTCCAACTCCAAGGCAATGAAAATGGAAACAGTTTACACCGTGCTCAAGAAGAAGCTGGAGGAAAAAACCCGCTGGGTGCTGATAGACATTGAAGGTAAAAAAGAACCCATGTTCCTTAATTTCCGCGAAAAAAGCCAGCCCCCTGAAAAAAGAAAAACCCAAACCCGCAAAAGCAGGGGAAAGCCGGAGATGAAGAAAACCAAGA
>WJMK01000042.1 GCA_014727975.1 Microcaldota archaeon
GATCATATGCATTACTGCAGGGCAATGATTCTTGCGATGCAAACTCCCATCAGCTAGACCTCAGTAAAATCCCCCCTAAGTCAGAACTCAAGATCTTAGCGAACAAGTTCGCTTCTCTTTAGCACTTTCAGTACTCAAGATATTCATCATAGGCTAGGCCTCAGACATATTAGAGTTCATCATCCAGGTAAATATGGAAAGAAGAAAATAAGAAAGAAGGGGGTTAGCAGATTCCCTGCACCCTGGAGCCTTTCTTTTCCCGCTTCCTTACCTTTTTCACTTTCTTGGAAAGTGCATCGTATGAGTCCATCAGGTCCCTGAAGAACATGTCTGCCATGTCCCTGCTGAAGTTCTCCTTCATCACTACGCGCATCACCACAACAGATTCTGCCTTTGGGGGCATGGAGTATGCAGGCACAATCCATCCGTGCTCCCTCAATTTATCTGAGAGGTCATACTCGCTAAACCCTGGCTTCCCTTTGACCTGGAAAGTAATCAGGGGCATGAGCGTGGGGGTGCTTTGCATTACGAATTTCCCGCTCTTTTTGATTTTGCCTGCAAGATACTGCGCAGTCTCCATCATATTCTTCATGATGCGCGTGTAACCTGCTTTTCCCATCCGGATAAGGTTGTAGTACTGGGCGATAACCATGCCCCCGCCCCTAGAGAAGTTCAGGGTGTATGTAGGCATTTCCCCACCAAGGTAGTTAACATTGAACACAAGGTCATCAGGAAGGTTTGCCTTGTCCCTGAATACAAGCCACCCTAGCCCAGGATACACCAGCCCGTATTTGTGCCCGGAGGTGTTGATGGTTTTAACCTGCTCAAGCCTGAAGTCCCACTTGAGTTTTTTGTGCACAAAAGGCGCAATGAATGCCCCGCTTGCCCCATCCACATGGATCCCTATGTTCCAGCCCCTTTTCTTTTTTACCTTGACCAGAAGTTTATTGATACCTTCAATATCGTCTGCTTCCCCGGTAAATGTCGTTCCGATAGTTGTAACGACGCAAATAGTGTTCTCGTCAATTAGCTTTTCAACATCCTTTGCATTTATTGTGTACTTCCCGGGCTTCAATGCAATAAAGCGCGGCTCCACATCAAAATACCTTGCAAACTTGTGCCAAACAGTATGCGTGTTCTCCCCCATCACCATATTTGGCTTGCCATATGGCTTCTTCTGCTTTTTCCTCCTGTTCCTCCAGCTGAACTTGTGCGAGAGCCCGCCAAGCATAACTGCTTCGGAAGACCCGATGGTTGCAGTCCCCAGGAATGTCTTTTGAGGGGGAGCATTGAACAATCTCCCCAGCATGTTCACTACTCTCTGGTGAATTTCCTCGGTTTGGGGATACTCATCATGGTCAATGAAGTTTTTGTTCAGGCTCTCCATAATCAGCTTGTCCGCTTCCGGCTCCATCCACGTAGTTACAAAGCTCGCCAGATTCAGGGAGGGATTTCCGTCCAGGTTAAGCTCATCATGTATTAGCTGGTAAGCTGCATTTGCAGGCATCCCGTCCTTGGGCACCTCATATTTTGGGATTTCCTTTTCCATATACCTGTCCGAGTAGGTGCTCACATGCCCGCTGTAATACTTCCCTGATTTTCCGGTTTTTACTTTTTCTGATACCATTTTTTCACCGTTTTGCCGCAGCCTTTTTCCAGCTGGGTTTCCTGAACTGGTAAATAAGAAGCGGGGCTCCGCCCAGCACCAGTATGCCTGCAGCAAGGAACCCATCATAAAAGAGCGGAGTGCCTACTTCCAGCTGTTCAGGAGGTATGAACCCCAGCCCTATTGCAGAGACGCATGCAAGCGCCCCTATCCCTGCAACAAGCCACATTCCTGCCATCCCCCCTGGCAGCTTGTATGGGCGCTTAACATTCGGTTTTGAATACCTCAGCTTTATCCCAGCAGCAAATAGCATTGCATACATAATCAGGTAAAGCTGCGCAGTGAGTGCAGTAAGCAGCCAGAATGTGCTTGAAACATCCTGGGGCATCCAGAGGAATGTAGAAGCCAGGAGGGTAACGATTATCCCCTGCACAATCATGACATGGGTTGCCACGCCCTGCTTGTTTGTTTCCTGTAGCAGGGGAGGAAGCGTGCCTTCCTTTGCGGTTTCAAGCATTCCTTTGCTCGGCCCCACAATCCATGCGCTTACCTGACCGATTGCCCCAAATACAATCAGCACCCCTATTATCGGAACCATCCATTCTATCCCATATACAGTGAAGAATGATTCAAATGCCTGCATCACCCCTGCAACAAGGCTGATTTGTGCCTGAGGCACCACCACCGCAATAGAAAGTGTTCCAAGTACGAATATCCCCAGGGTAAGCGCAGCTGCAATAAGTATTGCTTTTGGGTAGTTTTCCCGCGGGTCCTTCACTTCTTTTGCATGCACTGCAGATACTTCCATTCCGGAAAAGAAGAGGAGTATGCTCGCGGCAAAAACTATTGTGCTAAGGTGGGTTATGTCTGAAGGAATCAGTTCCCCTATTGAAAAATCTATCTGGCTTGTGTTCCCCGAGAATACCCAGAATGCCCCAAGCAGGATTATCAGGATTCCAGGGAGTATTGTCCCTGCCATTGCCCCGAAGCTCGTGATTGTCCCGGATAGCTTCATGCCACGGAATGCAGCAAGTGTTGCCCCCCAGTACACAGCAACAATCACCCCAAAAATATAGAGCGGCTCATTTGCAAGCGCAGGGTTGAAAATATATGCGAGTGCCCCTGCCGCGAAGGAAAGCACAGTTGGATACCACACTACATTCTGTATCCACTGCAGCCAGATTGCAAGGAACCCCCATCTCTGCCCGAATGCCTCTTTTATCCAGGAATATACTCCTCCTCTTTTGGGCCACCCGGTTGCAAGCTCTGCAGAAACTAGGGATACAGGAATAAAGAACACTATTGCAACAAGCACAAAAAAGAAGGCAGAAGACAAGCCATACTCAGCCATCGATGGGAGCCCGCGGAGGCTCGCAATCGCGGCAAACGTCATCATTGCAAGAACAAATATCCCAAGCTTATTTTTCCCGGAACTCTCCTTTTTCCGGGCAGGTTTTTTTGCAGCCATGCCGGAATATCTTCAAATACTATTTAAACGTTTCTCTCTACCCTGTTTTTCTTAAGCGCAAGGATTGCAGGGAGGTCTTTTCCGCTCAGGTACTGTATCAGCGCCTTCCCGGACAAGCTTATGTAGCTGAATTTGTCTTCAGGAAGCCCCAGTTCCTTTATCGCAGTTATTGTATGTCCTCCGCCCACAAGGGAGAATGCTTCGCTTTCTGAAATTGCTTCCAGCACTTTCCTGGTTCCCTTCCCGAACCCCTTTTTTTCATATACTCCCATCGGCCCGTTTACCAGGATCCTTTTAGCAGAGAGTATCTCCCCTGCATATTGTTCCATGGTCTTTTCCCCTATGTCCATGATTCGCCCTTCTTTTACTTCCCCGGAACCGGACTCAACCCTTTTGCCCCCAATCTCAAGCCCCAGGTCTTCGGGAAGCATTATTTCGTCCGGATATTTTTCAAGGAGTCCCTTTGCCTTTTCTGCATATTCAAGCAGCCCGTTTTCCTCCAGGTACCCAAGCGAGCCCCCAATGTTTTTCCCAGAAGCATGGAGGAACAGAACGGAGATTGCGCCCCCGAGCAGCACTTTCCGTGCTTTCCCGCTCTCCAGCCATTTCTCCATGATTTTAAGCGAATCCTTTGCCTTCCCTCCCCCCAAAATAAGCGTAAGCCCGCCTTCCCCTATATTTTCAAGCGCCTTTATCTCGCTCCTTAGGACCGGGCCGGCAACGCTTACCGCATGCCCAGTCAGCCCCACCACTGATGAATGCGCGCGATGGGATACGCTCAGCGCATCAAGCACAAAAATATCTGTGAGCGGGCCAAGGGTTTTTACAAGCTCTCCCTCCTCCCCCTCCTCTTCTTCACCTTTCCACATCCTTACATTCTCCAGCAGCAGGATGTCCCCCTCCTTCATATTCTCTATCGTTTCCTTCACTTTTTCCGGTTCCATGCTTTCAAGGAACTCAACCTTTTTCCTGGTCAGAATTTCCAGCAGCAGCGCGTGCTCCCTGAGGCTCACAAAATCCTTTTTCCCTTTCCTCCCCTGGTGCGCAAGCACAATCACCTTCGCTCCTTCATCGCTCAGCATCGCTATGCTTTTTCCGTGCCTCTCCAGCCGGGGATTAATCGTAATAGCACCTGTTTCAGTAACAGGGGAGTTTATGTCCACCCTCTTTACAACTCGTTTTCCCTTAAGCTGAAGTTCATGGAAATATTTCATAAGAATTTCACCACAAATCCAGTATTGGGAGCCAGCGTATTTATTTCTTTTCTTCACTGCCCTTTTCTTTTTCGGTCTTCTTCGGCTTCCCCCAGTCAGCCTTGGTTTTGCAGGTTGTGTCCAGGCACATCTCAAATACGCTTTTGCCGCGCCTTACTTTTACAATCCTTGTGCCGCATTCCTTGCAGGTCTTTTTTGTAACTGTTACGTATGCTCCGGTTGGGAGAGGATATGCCTTCCTGCACTTGGGGTATCCGGAGCAGCCAACAAACTGCCTTCCTCCCTTGAGCCGGATAATCCTGAGTGTGCCCCCGCATTCCGGGCAGGCCCCCAGGTTGTTTTCCCGCTCTTCCGTTTCCTTCATCGCGGCAAGCAGGCTCTTCCCAACTTCTACTTCGTTTTTCTTGAAATCCTCAAGGATTTCTACAAGGACCTCCTTCCCCTCTTCCACTACTTCTTCCTGGGTAAGCTTCCCCTCAACTATTTTTTCCATGTCGTCCTCGATTTTCCTTGTGAGCCCTGCATCCAGTATCTTTGGGGAATATTTCCCGAGCACTTTCCACACATCCATCCCGAAGTCCGTAACTGTTATGCTCTTCCCTGATACATAATGCCTCTTGAAAAGAGTGTCAATTATTGTGGAGCGTGTTGCCTTTGTCCCCAGCTTGTTCTTCTCCAGCTCGGAGATGATGCTTGCGGAGGTGTACCTGTTGGGCGGCTTGGTTTTCTTTTTCACCTTGCTTTTCTTCTCCACCTCTTCACTCTTCCCTTTTTCAAAAGGCGGAAGAAGGTTCTCCTTGCTCCTGTAGTATGGGTAAAATGCAATCCAGTTCTTTTCCTTGATTACTTCCCCAGAAGCCTTGAACTTCTCCCCTCCTGAATCCGCAAGCACTTTTGTCCCCTCTGCTTCTGCAGGGGGTGCAAAAACCGCAAGGAACCTGCTTGCAATCATGTCATAAAGCTTCTTTTCCCTCCCCTCCAGCTTCTTCTGGAGCCCTGTGGGGTGGATTGCAGGGTGCGCAGGGTCCTCCTTCCTTCCCTGGAAGGGCCTGAACCATTCATTTTCCTTGAGTTTTTCCGCACGCTCCCTGTATTCCGGAATCTGGGAAAGCTTGTCTATAATTTTCCTGAGCCCGAGCTTGGGTGGCAGTTTCTGCGAAGAAGTCCTTGGATAGGAAATCAGCGAATCCTCATAAAGTGACTGTGCAATGGAAAGTGTCTGGGAAGGCGGGATGCCAAAGCATTTGTGCGCTTCGAGCTGCAGCGATGTAAGGTCGAATGGGGGATAGGGCCAGATTTTCCTTGCCCTTTTCTCCACGCTTTCTATTTCGGCATGATTCCCTATTGCAGCATGCGCCTTTTTTGCCTCCTCTTCAATTTTGAACCTTTCTTTTTCGTGCAGGAACTCTATCCCCTGCAGCCATATCTTAACTTCCCAGTAATCTTCGGGCACGAAATCCTGTATTGCTTTTTCCCGGATTGAGAGAATATTCAGCGCAGGGCCCTGCACCCTCCCGATGCTCATTGTCCTGAACCCCCCTGCTTTCCTGAGGGAGTTCATCAGCGCCCTGCTCAGGTTAATTCCATAGAACCAGTCAAGCATATGCCTGGTTTCCCCTGCAGATGCGTTGTTGAAATCAATTTCAGGGGCAGCATTCTCGTATGCTTCCTTAAGCTCGAAAGGAACAAGTGATGAAAACTTCATCCTCCTCCCGTCTTTTTTCCCGTAGCAGAACCGGTAAACATTATATCCGATAACCGAGCCCTCCAGGTCATAGTCGCAGGCAACCGTGCACAGGTCTGCCTTTTCCCCAAGCGAATTCAGCATGTTAACATATGGGCGGGTAAACGCCGCGCCCTTTGAAACAGAGTAAGAGGGCTTCCATTCAATGTCAAAAACAGGGTATTGCTTGCTTTTCTTTTTTTCTGCGAGATTAAATAGGTGGCCTACCGCAGGCGCAACCACAACTTTCCCCCCGTTCACTTCACACTCATAATATCCTATATTACTATATAGCTTCCTTTTTACGCTAGAGCCGCCAAGTGCCCTTGCGATTGTGTTTGCAACCTTGGGCTTCTCCGCCACAATCAATTCCATGTTTTCAGCTTTAAGTTGGGGAAGAATTTATAAAGGCAAGAGTTTTACGACGTAAAAATAAAACCAGGAACTTATGAACGCGTAAAAGCCCCCTGGGGTATTTGAAACCCCGACCTCTCGCTTACAAGGCGAGCGCTCTAGCCAGGCTGAGCTAAGGAGGCGTGACGTTTTGTGACGACCCAGCAGGGCGTAGGTGCCGTCGCCAAGATGCTATGCAACGAAACTACTGCAGACGGCACTCGTTACAAAATGTCAGTCAGTTTTCTTTTTAGGGGGTGAATCTTTAAAAAGCTGTTTCAGCGCTTTATTGCTTCCATCTCTGCCAGGGCTTCGCTGAAAGACTTCACTGCTGCCCCAAGCGCCCCTTCCCTTTCCGGCCCTTTCCTTGGAAGCGAAGGAATGCGCTCCAGATGCATTGCGCCCTCCCCAATCTTCTCTGCAGCAGGCTGCATATATGCTTCAGCCTTGTTCAGCTGCTCTGCAATAAACCCTGGCTTGTCCAGCTCCAGGATAAGCATTCCCCTTTTCAGGAGCCTCCTTCCCTTCTCGTTCTGCCCCAGCGAATAGCATTTTCCTGCCTCATCGAGCAGCCTCAGGTCAAAGCCCCTCCCTCCGCGCGAATACTTGTTTGCCCCCATCTCCTTTGCAAGCCCCGCAATCATTTCTGTTTTTGCCGCGCGTTTCCTGGGTGAGGAGGCAATCTCCCCAAGTTTCTGCACATACCTCAAATCCTTCTGCCCCCTCCCGAATATTGGCCAGCGCCTTTCGCCCGAGTAAACCGCCACCAGCCTCTTGAGCGCTTTCCACACCCTCCAGTCACGCTCTGAGCGCAGATAACGTTCCCGCATTTTGTTGTATGCTATCATGCCTTCAACCTGCCTGTCCCTCCATTTCCCAATCCTGTTCCTGAATGCAGTAAGGCAGGCGCATGCTGAAGCAGCCCATTTTCCTTTCTCGGAAAGGTTTGGGGCAGCGCTTGTTTCCGCAACCAGCCCGGCTGCTTTTACGAGCATCTCGGCTGCTTCAGTTTTGAGCGGGTTAATTGTGTTCTCCAGGGCAGCATGCAATGACTCCAGCACTCCTTTGTATGAGTAAATCCAGATTGGGGAGCCCCAGTCCCAAAAGCAATAAAGCATTGAATTCATTTTTTCAATTTCCGGAAGCGCTTCATTCCTCCATTGTTTTCCTGCCTCCAGCCCTTCCTGTATTTCCATTGCCCTCCTAGTTGCGCTGTAGATGTCCAGGGTGCTTACCCTCTGCGGCACTCCCCCAATAATGCGTTTTCCTGCCCATCCCTGCTCCAGCCCGGTTCCCATAAGCACAAGCCCGCTGTCAAGCAGCTCCAGCTTCATTTTTTGCCTGCTCCCTATGCGGATGTATTCTCCCCTGGAATCCACGCCCATAACCGAAGGGACAGAGCGCGGGAGATGGGCCCTCCTCCGGATACTCTCTCTAATCGTTTTCATAGCGCCAAACCTGTCCTGGCGCATTTTTTGCTCAAGCTGCCTTGCCTTGCTTAGCCTCAGCGTGAGCTCTTTTTTGCTGAGGGGCCTTGTAACTCCCATGGGCATAATTAGCCACTTCCTTATTTATATACTTTTTCCAACCAATACGCTTATATATTTTGTGTCATATATTATATTTTTATGGGAGTAACTCAAGATGGGCCAAATTGCCAGCTCAAACTGTCCCTGGGGGAGCACAAGCCCAGGATAAAGGCACGGGTTGAGAGGAAGGCCCCAGCACAGCTCCGCACAAGGCAGATGCCTCCAGGGCCAGCCCATTCGCAGCTCAGCCTATTTAGCCGCTCCAGGGAACCCTACGACCCTTTCAAGCATGTTGTATGGAGGGACCCGGAATTTGCGCAAAAGCCCGGGAAGCTCAAGGAATGCATTCTGATGATTACAGAAGAAATGCTCAACCGCCTCATGGCGCACACTGGCAAAGTTGAGCCCAGGGCACTCGGGAGGCTTAAAGAGATTTATGGCCGCGCAGGATTCAGGAGGAACCACAATTTCGACCGCACCTCCAGGCTCACACTCGCCCGCATGCCATCAAAAAAAGAAATGAACGAGGCATTCCAGGTAATTAATTCGCTTGCGGCCATGCAGAGAAGCCAGTGGAGGCCAAAAGGCAGTTTCACCCCCCGCACGCCCCAGGGCATTGCGGCGGGCTATGCAGTTACTTACCAGCATGCAGTAAGCTACCTCAGGAAATTCTACATGGGGGCATCATGCTCTGAATACAGCCATATGCTTTCCGAGCTTGGGAGGACAGGGAGGCAGCTGAGGAAGGAAAGCGAGGAGAATGATGAGAGGAGGCGACTTGACCGCCCCCAAATAAAGAGCAAACTCCCCAGGTACAAAAGAATTGTTTACGGCGCAATGAGGGCCGAAGGCTTCCAGGCAGGGCTCATGGCCAGCCAATTGCAGGCTCAGTAAACAAAAAACTGCTTGTATGCATGCATGTCTATTCCGTTAGGGATGTCCATGTGCCCGCGTATATACCATTTGAGCCCTGCCCCTTCATTTGCATCTTTTTTGCAGGGCTCAGGAATTATGCTGGGCAATGCATTTTTGGGAAGCGCAAATTCAAATTTCCATTCTCCTGCAGAATATTTGTGCGCCTTCCCAAGGGTCTTTTCCTTTTCCCATAGCAGGATTTCCTTTCCTTCCTCTTCCTTCCCCCCATCCTTTTTTGGGTTCATCCATTCTACGCAGCGTATCTGCACCTTCACCCCCCTTGCCTTCACTTCTTTAAGCGTGGAGAGCTTCAGGTGTCCCTTTACAAGTTCCCCGGGGAAATACTCCCTGCCCCTCTTTTCCAGGCCAACTGACAATTTTGAGCTGAATAATCCAAACACCATGCTCACCTCAGCATAATCACATCCATCCTTCTCCAGCGGTCTCCTGCGCCCACAACATCAACGTTTACATTGAGCTTCCATTTGCTGGAAAGCCTTTTTCCCTTATATGTAACGGGCGCTTCTCCCTCTACACGGAAATCAAAAGGCAGCTGGAACAAGGACCTTGCATCTTTTGGTGAAAATTTCTTGCTCATCTTCCAGCAGGAATAGTTTGCCTCTTTTCCCCCATACGTAATTTCGTTGCAGAGCGCAACCTCAACAAGGCGCGCACCCTTAAGCTCCCTTTCCCCTATTTCCACAACTCCCTTGTATTCGCTTCCCCTGCTCACACTTGTGGGTGCATTAATCTTAATCATGCTCCCATTTCCAAGAAAAGAATTATATTGTTTTGCTGCTTCAAGGAATGAGGTTGGTATCAATGCCGGAAGAACTTAAGTTTGAAATGGACTACAAAGGGGACAAGCACGGGTATCATTATAATCTGGCATCTGCCTCAGAGCAGGATGTTGCTCACGCAGCTGCAGCAGTCTCCCGCCTCACAAATGAGAAAGGTTTCCTTTACACCGGAATCGGGATGATGCGCATAGATGAATTCATTGATGGAATTTCCGCATCTTCCCCTTCTGAGGCCCTCAAATCCCTAAGCACCTCCGATCTCCGCTCCGCATTCAAGGAATCCATAGGGGAACTGGACAAGCTCGTTCCTGCGGCAGAAGCATACTTCTTCCATAAGCTCTTCCATAAGTTTTCCGCCCCTGTTCTTGCAGAGCCCGAAATGTTCCCAGGCAAATTAGGGGTGGAGAAAACCCACCCCAGGGGCCGAATCGCACTGCTTGCAAAATACAAGAGTTGGGTAGCCATAAAGAAGATGTCAATTGACCCTTCTGTGCGGGACTACGAGGTTTCCGGGACCCTTTGCGCAATAAACGAAACCCTCGTAAAAAAGGCATTTGATTTCTCCCAAATTGACCAGGTTGCCCTGGAAACAGAGGCAAAAAAACTCACAAAGGGAAAGCGCAAATCCTACGCAACAATAGGCGAAGTGCTCGAGTCCATCCCGCACAAAAACCAGGGCAAGCTGGAAAAAGCCTATCTTATTCACGCAATTCTGAGGGAATTCAAGGTGCGCCCATATGCGCACAGGGAAATGCTCTCCAAGCAGTACAAGGAGATTAAGCCCCCCAAGCCCCGCGGAAGGATGCCCAAGGCATAAACACCCTTTATATATCTTCTTCCAGATTTAGTTATATGAATAGGCAGCTTTCATTGTTCCTGTTTAGCGTTATTCTGTTTTCCGGGCTCTGTTTTTCCTGGACTGATTTGGGAGGAGGAGTTTGCGAGTGCGACTCGTGCTCCGACTGCACAAATGCCCTTAACAATATTGGCACATGCACGGCAAAAGTAGTGCTCAACACTTCCGCAAGCGTAAACAATTTCAATTGCATAAACGACCCTGCAAATTCAGACAATAAAATATTCGACTGCCAGGGCCACACCGTAACCTGCACTAACTGCGGCACAGACGACTATTCAGTTTACCTTAACAATGAAGACAACATCGTATTCCGCAATTGCATATTTGAGGAATTCGGGCGCTTCAGCCTCTACCGCTCAGACAACATCACCGTTGTAAATGTATCAGTAAACAATTTCAAGGCAGAAGGCTTCCTTGTAAGGCAATCAGACCTGTTTTCACTCATAAACAGCTCAGTTTACGAGCCAGGATATGATGGAATTGAGCTTCAGGATGCCCAGAACGCAACAGTATTCAGCAACAATGTCACAGGCACGCCGGACTACTACTCGCTTTACCTTACCGAAAGCTCCGGCACCTATTCCGAGCGGGCAAACATCTCCAGCAACAATTTCACCGGCTCCAACCGCCACTGCGTATACATTGAGAGGGCCCACAACAGCAGCATAACAGGAAACAGGGTGGAGCAGTGCAACTGGATAGGCATGCTGCTTTCCGCGACATATGATTCAAACATCACCGGGAACACCGCCCTGAACAATACCCAGGAAGGGTTCAGCATATCTGCATACGGGAATAACTTCAGCGGAAACCTTGCAGCCAACAATACCCTTTCAGATATGGGCCTCTGGTTCACAGAAGCATCAGACTGCCACACCCTGGTTATGGAAGACAATATAGGTACAGGAGGGCTACCAATCAACTACACAAACGAAACCGTGAACTGGGGCACCTTTGTTTTCTCACAGCTTTTCCTCTGTGATGCAGACAATTCAGTGCTGAATGGAGTAGTCGCAAAAAGGGGCCTGGCCACCTTTTTCACCGATGGGCTTGCGCTTTCCAATGCAGTTTCAGCAGGGGGAGAAGACGGATTCTGGTTCTGGGGCTCCGAAAACATCACCATTACGGGCTGCATTGCGGAGAACAACAGCGCTTCCGGTTTCTGCCTAGAGGCCAATAGCGAAGGATTCATACTGAACGGCAATACTGCGCGCAACAACAGCGAGCACGGATTCTACATCTCAGATGGCAGCCATTCGTTTACCGGGAACCGTGCAGAGTACAATGAGGAACATGGCTTCTATTTTGATGGGGGCGACAACACTAACCTAACCTCCAACACAGCATTCAACAATACTCAGTACGGCTTCTTTATTTACAGGAGGGACAACTTCACCATATATGAAAACGATGCACAGAACAACGGACGTTCAGGTTTCTATTCCCACGGCCTTGAGACCAGCATCCTGGAAAACAATACTGCCACGAACAATTCGCATTACGGTTTTGAAATGTCCTCCTCCTACTGCAATTACACAAACAACACTGCAGAGCAGAATGGAGACGGAGGAATAAAGCTTGGGGCAATAAAGTACTCAGGGACCACAATTGGCTCAGAGTTCAACCGCCTGGCAAACAATACTGCAAAGAACAATACTCTGTACGGCTTCCGCCTGGACTGGGCTCTTGGGGAAGCAATCCCGCAGCATGCCATGAACAACACGCTGATTGAAAATGAAGGCACCAACAACAGCGTAGGGGGAATCATCCTTTCCGGGGCGCTGGACAATAATTTCACTGGCAACAATTTCTCAGAGAACGCTGCATTCGGCATAAACATGTTTGATTCGGTCTGGAACAACTTCACAGGGGATTTTGCCCAGGAAAACGCCTGGCTTGACCTGGCCGTTGAAAACAATAAATGGGGCGTGGCAGCATGCTTAAATTATTTTGAAGATGTTACCGGTTCCGGAGGACGCCCAATAAACTACACATTCTCAACCGTGAACTGGGACGGCGCAGAATCCTCTGAAATCGTTCTGTGCGGCGCAGATGACTCTGTGCTCAATAATATTACTGTGCGCGGCTCTGATACCCTGGACAACAATGGAATCCTCATCCTCCACACCAACCGCTCACTTGTAAACGGCAGCAACTCTTCAAACAACTATGCAGGGGTAATGGTGTATGATGGCACCGAGAATACGAACATTACCAACACCATTGCATATGGCAACCAGATTGGCCTTTACCTTTATGGCCACATGTGGCTGGTCCAGATATACAACATGACTTTTTCCAACAACCTTAATGATGTTTACGTGAATGCGGACCTAAACCAGGTATTATATGTCCTCAACCGCTCCACCTTCCGCAACCCTGCCGGAAGCACAACAGATGAATACACGGTCCTCACGCTTGGGGACGTTACCACCGCAGCATACATGGTGAACTGGAGCCCGCCCCGCGCCCTTGGCCCGGGCAAGGCGAGTTTCGGAAACAGATTCGTAGAGATAACAGGCATGCGCGGCTTCCCCGTAATAGATAGGGCCGAGTGGAGCTGGACCGATGCAGAGATTGCTGCTTCCGGCCTGGACGAAAACACCCTTGGGATAGGGGTTGATAATGGGGGAGGATGGGCAGATGCTGGCGCCACCTTGGACACTGTAGCCAACACACTCACAATCCTCAACCTCGACCCAACCAGCGAATATGCGGTTGCAGGGGACACAGATGTGCCACCTCCAGAGGACGATGATGGAAAAAAGAAGGAAACGGAATGCGATTCTGATTCAGACTGCCCTAATTCCTGCTATTATTGCAATATATATGGGGAATGCCAACTGTTCTCCACTTCAGATTGTGCTTTTGATGAGGATTGCGCAGATATGGAGGGCCAGGTAATCACTCCCTTTGGTGACACCCTCCAGCTTATTTATGTATGTGAGGGTTGCCAGTGCGTTGGGCACCAGTGCATTGTTGATGACGACTGCCCCCCTGGCTATGAATGTGAAGACGGGGCCTGCATCCCGCCCGAGTGCCAGGAGGATAGCGACTGTCCTGATGGATACGAATGCATAGATTATTCTTGTGTAAAGGAACAAGAGCCTGAAGAGGGGCCAGAGGAAGAGCCAGGAGTGCCCGAATTGCCTCCGGAAGAGCCTGAAGAGGAGCCTCCCTTTGTTGAGCCCGAAGAAGTGGCAAAAGAGGTCGTGCCTTTAGTGGAACCGGAAGAAGAAGCAGAGCAACCAACCCTTTTTGATACGATTACCCAAGGCATATGGATAGCCCTGTTTATCCTGCTGCTTCTTGCAATCATCTATGTGTTGTTCTCAAGGAAGAAAAAGAAGAGAAAAAAGGAATAAGGGGCGCCCAATCAGAATGTGCCTCCAGGAGGGTTTGCCCTTGTAAATGCAAACAGGTCTCCCCCAAACTCAATCCTCACTCTTGCCGCAGGGATTGTCTTGGGCCAAGTGCATACTGCGAAGAAATCTCCTGTTAATCCTTTTCCTTCATCTCCAGGGCAGAGCGGAATTCCCATGCCGGTCATGCTTGCAGGGTTTGTTGTGCCGCTGAAATCCCATATTCCGATTGTTCCGCCTATGCTTATGCTCTTGATGTACTGGGGGTCATCCGGGTTATCTGTAAACTGGTTGTTCCAGAGGATTTCCACTGTTCCTGAAATTCCGTTTCCAAGGTCCACAGATTCCCCTTCTGCCAATACAAAGGGCTCTTCTGTAAATGCCATTTCTGCGCTCCCACTTACAATATCTGTCGTATAAACATGGACATATTTCATTTCCCCTCCAACTGTGCCCTGAGTGCTCTCCCCCTGGTTCACGCCTGTCCTGTAAATACAGTCAAATCCGGGTGAGGGTTCGCAAATAATTATGTTCGCAGGGTCAATTGGAGATGCATTATTTATCGATGCCAGCTCCAACTTAAAATTGTATGAATCGTAAATATATGTTCCATAGAAATCTGCTGCCCCAAATGCATCTTCTGCGGCAATCACCACTTCTGCACCAGGAATGATGAACCCTGGGTCAGTATCTGTGCCTGTATCACTATCCGTATCCGTATCACTATCCGTGTCAGTATCAGTATCCGTATCAGAATCCGTGTCAGTGTCGGTATCCGTATCAGAGTCAGTATCCACATCTGTATCAGTGCCTGTATCACTATCCGTGTCAGTATCAGTATCCGTATCAGTGTCGCTGTCCGTATCACTATCTGTATCACTATCCGTGTCAGTATCAGTATCCGTATCAGTGTCAGTGTCCGTATCTGTGGTGCCTGTGCCACTATCCGTATCGGTGTCACTATCAGAATCAGTATCAGTGCTGGTGCTTGTATCAGTATCTGCATCGGTGTCTGAGTCTGTATCC
>WJMK01000043.1 GCA_014727975.1 Microcaldota archaeon
AACTTCTTCTGAAGCAGAAGACATTACTTTTCCCAAGTTAAGGCCCTCATCAACTAATTTCTTTGTGCCGCGGGAAGAAACCTTGATCCCGGACTCGGAAAGGGCAGCGCCAAGGATTGGCTTTGTTTTCCCGCCAGAAACCATCCCGCATACTATCCCCACTATAGAATCCTCAATTAACCCCCGTGCATCTAGGAAAAAGAACGGTCCAAAATCATTCAGGTTCTTTTTTGCAAAAACCACTCCTTCCCGGATTGCAAGCTTGTGCTTCCTTAATAGTTCAAGGCCTGTTTCGTACGAGCCTTCTTTTTTCAGGCAGAGCGCAATTCCTACATCTGCACGGGAATGTCTCCCACATGCATTGAGCACAGTGGAAAACTCCGCTGCATCATATGTGCTTGGCTGGGATTCCCTGTCATTAAGGAGGTATGCTTCCCCCACCAATTCAGATGCTGCCCATCCCATACCCTTATCCACCAAAAGCTTGGCAAGTGCAGAGATTATCCGCTTTTTTTCTTCAAAAGAAAGTGAGGAATATGTCCTCCAGGAATCCCCTTCCTGGAGCTCTATGCCCAAATCAGAAAAGAATTTTTCGCAGTTTCCCGGATTATAAGTAAGTGAAGGGATGAACGGGTCATCGGAATAAGTAAGAAAGTCAACAAGTGGTCGGGAATAGCGCCCATACAGGCGCAGCTCATTTCTTAGCTCTAGTTCACCTGCACTTATCCCTTTTTCAAGCAGGTGCCTGTTCATCCCTGTTAGGGGATACTGCATATCCCCAACTGCGCCTACAACACCCAGGCCAAATTCATGGTCGAAAACAAGGGACGCTGTACCAGATGCGGAAAGCTCCAAACCCCCGTCAATCCCAAAAAGGAGGGGATTTGCCTGGAGTTTTTCTATTCCTTCGGTCTGGTGGTGGTCGATTATTACCACGTCTTGGAGCTCGTTTACACGCTTGTTTCCTCCGCCCAGGTCTACAAAAATAATTTCTTTTTCTTTTTGGAGCTGTCCGATCAACGCATCATCAAGCTTCTTGGTGGGGTGGGTGCGGTGCTTCCTGTTTTCCTTGAGGAATGCAGAGATGGTTATTGCGCCGCTCGTGATTCCATCTGCATCATAATGGAATACTATAAGTGGGTCCTTGAATGAGAACGCAGCTTTTCTGGCTTCTTTGCATCTTTCCAGGAATTCCAGCTGGTTGGAAGAGAGTTCCATAAAAATCAAAAAAAGGGGATTAGTCCCCTACTCCTCCTGCAGTAACCTTGAAGACTGCTTCGCCTTCGGGAAGGCTCGGGCTGTCTATGAGCCTTGCAATCCTCTTGGATTCCTTGGACTTGCGGAGGTAGACACGGTAGGTTGCTGCGTGCGCAAGCACATGGCCACCGATTGGGGTTGTCGGGTCCCCGAAAAGGATTGCCGGGTTGTCCATTACCTGGTTGGTAACGTAGATTGCAACATTATATTTGTCAGCGTACTTCTGGAGGGTGTGCACGTGCTTGTTGAGCTTCTGCTGCCTTTCCCCAAGGGCACCACGCCCAACATAATCCGCGCGGAACTGGGAAGTAAGGGAATCAATTATTATCAGGCGCACATTCTCCTTCTGGATCATCTCTTCTGCCTTTTCCAGGAGTATGATCTGGTGGTCAGAGTTCTCTGCACGGGCAACGAATATGTTGCTGAGGGCTTCCTCCGGGTTCAAGCCTGCGGATTCCGCAAGCTGCACAATCCTTTCCGGCCTGAAGGTGCTTTCAGAGTCTATGAAAAGCACGCGCGGGGCAGGCGCACCGTCTTCCCTGAGGGCGGCCTGCACATTCACTGCAAGCTGGAAGCCAACCTGGGATTTTCCTGAAGAGAATTTCCCGAAGCATTCGGTGATGGACTGGGTTTCTACTCCGCCGCCAAGGAGTTCATCCAGGCTTTTTGAGCCTGTGGTGATGCGCCTTACCCCCTTCCTCCTTTCCATTATCTGGTCTGCGGTTTCGAAGCCTGTTTCCATTGCATCCTTTGCAGATGCGATGGCCTTTTTTGCGGCTTCAACACCGAATTCTCCTGCCTCTGCAAGCTCGTGTGGGTTGGATGCAGCAATCTGGGAAAGCTCATCATAGCCGGCCTTGCGGAGCTTGTCTGCGGTTACGCCCCCGATTCCGGGGAGGTCCTCAAGCTCCTTCATGAGCACGTACTTCTCTTTTTCCTTTTCACTCATTGAATCCGCCCTGCTTGTCGTTCTTGAACACCAGGAGAGTGAGCCTTCCGATGTTGAGTACATAGAACTCATTGCCGTTCTTGCTGGTCTTCTTCCACATGCCGCCCACATTCTTCAGGGTGGAGTTTCCATCCTTGTCCCTGTCGGGCTGCATTACTCGCCAGTCCGGCCTCTCTCCTCCGCTTCCTCCAGACCCTTCGGATTTGGAGTTCTCAAAATTCTGCTCCTTTGACGGAGATTCCTCAATTTCCTCAAATTCTTCGAGTTTTTCTTCCATTTTTTCACATCCGTGCCCGGTGGGGCACTCAATCCATTCTGCACCCAAACAGGTGCTCCAAGAAGGTATTGGGGATAAGTTGTTTTAAAAGAAGCGGAGGGGGAGGATTCCAGTGTTTCCACTGGGAAAAAGAAGGAGAAAAACAAATGAATTAAAGCTGTTTGCGCTTACCGCCTCAGTTGGGGCATGGGACCTGGAGATGGAGGCGGAAAAAGTAGAGGACATGATGGGAATAATGAACAGGGTTAAGAGAAGGTTTCCGGACTTCATAAAGGGATATGAATCAATGGTTATAACCAGGGGGAGGAATCTTAGCTATATTGCTCCAAGGTTATTCTCCAGGATTTGGTAAAAGAGAAGGAATAAATACTATTTATGAGATATTATAGTGAACGGGGGGCAGGCGGCTCACCGGGAACTCCGGAGGAAGTTCTGCCCACCAGAGGCAAAGGCCCCTTAAGGGGGCTCTTAGCGGGAACAGAAACGGTACTCCCATGGTCTTACTATGAGGAAACGAGATGTCCATGAAGGAGATGAAACGGCCCGCGAAGGCCGGGTGATGGTGCAAGCCAGGAATTGGCGCTCAGTATAATGCCGCGCGGCGCTTCGGCGACGGAACACAGAAGGCAGGCTATGCTCCCCGTTCCATAATATTTTTAAGCTGTTCAAGCAAATAAGGGAGATATGAAATTATTCATAGAGGCATTTGTTTCTGCAATCATTGCAATATTCCTGCTTAATTTTTTCGGGCTTTCGATGTATACGCTCACTTCACTGACATCTTTCTTCGTGATACTGCTCTTTCTTGTAATAATCGAGGAGAAAACAGGGATTTCCAACAGAAGGCTGATAAAGCAGATGAGGCTGGAGAGGCCGATACTTTCCACGGTCATTTCATTTATTGTGCTGCTGCTCCTTGCACTTGTATTTACCGTGATCCACGACAGGATAAGCATTGTGGTCACTCCAATAATTAATGCAAGCATCGAGATCGGCATGGTTGGGCTTGCATTAGTGCTGGCAGTGGCATACAGGGTATTTTACCACATCATGTTCAAGAGCATCGACCTCAATACCGGGATAGACTTGGGGATAAAAAGGAGGATAAAAGAAAGCGAAACTCGGACAATCATACAGGACAAAGTGCGGGAAGTGAAAAAGAAAACAGAATGATTACTGGAAAACTACTTCCACGGTTATCTTTGAACCGGTTGAAATTGGCAGCTTTTCCGTGAGGTCATAGGGGGAAATTATTTCAAGTATCCTCAGGCCATGGTGGGAGCGGAATGGGAAAATCAATGCTCCTGAATATCCGCCTATTGTGCAGGGATAAAGCTCTGCAGGGCCAAAGCTCCTGCCTTTTGACTTGAACCCCTCAATCACTATGGGTTTGTGCTCCCGCAGGGCCATGCGGGTTTCTATCTGAGAGTCATCAAGCTCTATATTGAGTGTTCCGGGAAATGGGGCAAAACCTATTGCATCCTTTATCTTGCCTTTGTACTGCGGAAGTGAAACATAATATTTGCCTTCATCCGAGCCTTTCACTATTTTCCCGTTGAAACTAAAGCGCTTCTGCTGAAATATTGCCTTCAGCCTTGAATACAGGGAAGCCAGTGCTTTCCTGCCTTTTTCAGTGAGTTGGACCCCCTCTGCATTTTTAGAGACAAAACCTTGCTTTACCAGGGATCTCAATCTGATGGATGCGTTCTGCTGGCTCATTGAGAGGGATGCCCCGATTAATTTTGTGGTAATGTTGAGCCTGTTTTGTATTGCGCCTTTTTCCGCAAGGAAGAGCAGGAGTTCATCCATGATGAAAAAGGGCTGGAAAAAGCTTTTAAATGCTGGAGGCTAATGCAGAACAGGTGATCTGCTGCTAGAAGCAATGAAAAACTCCTTGGAGAGTTTTTCCAAAAACCCGGTTTCCTTCATGCTCCCAACTATACTCTACCCAATTTTTATGCTTATTACGCTGGGTGCATCAGTAGGAGTATTGCTCCTGCTCTTCATGCTGTTCACCACTTTCGGGGCAGATGCAGAGATTACGCTTATAGCATTGGGAGTAATCGGTGCAGTGCTTCTTTTGCTGAATGGGATATTTTCGGCAGGGTACAAGGGCGCACTCTGGGAAGAATATCACAGGGCCCTGCACCTCCAGCCAGTGGGACTTGTTTCATACATGAATTACGCATTCAGGAATTCACTGCAGTTCTTTATAATTTCCCTTGTGAAGCTGGTTGTGATTGGCTTCTTCATTACTCCGCTCGTACTGGTATATTACTTCTTTGATTTGGGGGCAGTGCATGAGGCTTTCCCCTACTTGTTTGGAGCTATTGCGCTTTTTGAAATGTTTGTAATCGAGTTTCTTTTCGCATTCTCGTTTATTGCATATGTGGAGAAAAGGGTAAGGCCCTTCAGCGCGATTCTTATTTCGCTTAATTTCATAAAAGATGCGAATATCAAGGCGTTCCTTGTATATGTGCTTTACACAATCGTTGTGCTGAGTACTGCAGTACCCTTGCTGAACATAGTTATGTACCTGGTATTTTACCCGATTGCAGCAAGCTCCCTTGTCCGGTTCTTTGAAAAAGAAAGCGGCGGCTACTAGTGCCCCCCGCAGGAGACTATCGAAGCCACTGTGCCATCTGCAGTTGCAGTAGTTATCTGCTTTACCGGAGAGCTGCGCACATCTCCCGCAGCATAGACTCCAGGAATGCTCGTCTGCATTTTTTCATTTGTAATTATATATCCGCGCTCATCTGTTTCAAGCTGGCCTTTGAATAATTCGCTGTTGGGGAGCATCCCTATGAATATGAATGCGCCTCCGACACCAAGGGATGTCTCTTCTCCTGTTTTCTTGTTTTTCAGTGTAATTGACTCAACTTTTCCCTCTCCATTGATGCTTTTTACTTCGCTGTCCCAGATGAATTCCATTTTCTCATTCTTGAATGCTTTTTCCTGTAGGTATTTCTCAGCACGGAGTTGGTCCCTGCGGTGCACAACAAAAACCTTGCTTGCAAAATTGGTGAGATGCATCGCTTCCTCCACTGCAGTATTTCCTCCCCCAATCACCGCCACTTCCTGTCCCTTGAAGAAAGGGCCGTCGCATGTTGCGCAATAGCTCACTCCCCTGCCCACAAACTCCTCTTCCCCTGGAACGTTTAATTTTCTCCAGCGGTTCCCGGTTGCTATTATAATTGATTCTGCATTGTATTCTGTCCCCTCCTTTGTTTTCAGGGTTTTGTTTTTGAGGTCTGCTTCAGTTACTTCTGCAAAGGGCTTGATTTCCGCTCCAAAGGATTTTGCCTGCTCAACCATTGTTTCTACAAGCTTCTGCCCGTCCGTGGATTTCACGCCTGGGTAGTTTTCAACCAATGAGCTGAGGTAAATCTGGCCTCCGGGAGTGCCCTTGTCGAGCACCAGGATTTTCTTGCCTGCCCTTGCTGAATAAAGCGCTGCTGCAAGCCCCGCAGGGCCTGCACCTAGTATAATGCTGTCATACCTCTCCATTTAACCTACACCTTCTTTCCTGTGGAGTCGCGGTGGTAAGAGCCAAATTCCTTTATCTCCAGTGCGAGGTCTCCGGGGATTATGGGGCCGTTTGTGCATAGGCAGAGCCCGATGTCATCAACGCAGCACTGGCCGCATATCCCTATACCGCATTTCATGTAGCGCTCCATTGAAACCTCACACCGGATTTTGGCTTCTTTTGAAAGCTCCGCAACCTTCTTCATCATAATTTCGGGACCGCAGGTAAAAACCTTATCGATTTTGTGCGTTTCAAGCACGGTTTTCAGAACATCCGGGGAATAGCACTTTGGGCCTTCGCTCCCATCATCTGTGCAGAGAAGGACTTCTGCGCCTGCTTGTTTCATGCGCTCTGTGAACAGGAGGCGGGCCTTTGTACGGGCACCCTCTATAAAATAGACTTTTTTGCCCTGTGCGGTTGCTTCTTCTGCCAGGTAGGAAAGCGGGGCAGAGCCGTACCCTCCCCCTACCATTGCAAGGGAAGTGGAATCCTTGGGAATTTTAAAATGGGTGCCGAATGGGCCACGGAAGCCTATTTTGTCTCCTTTCTTGAGCTTGGAAACCGCTTCGGAGAATGGGCCAACCGCGCACACACTTACCTGGAATTTACCTTCTTTCTCCCCGGAGATGGAGATGGGCTTTTCCCCTTTGCCCGGAAGCCAGAGCATTACGAATTGCCCGGGCTTGGAGTTTAGCTTGTATGGTATGGTGAGGGTGGTGGTGTCACCGGATTCCCTGTGCACCTCTTCTAGCCTTACTACTATGAATTCATCGTTCTTCATGGGCAACTCCTCTCATTTCATCTATGGACTTGTAGCCTTCCTTGTCCATGAATTCCTGGATTTCTTCTGAAACCTTGGAGAATATTTCCGGGCCGCGGTAGTAGACCCCTGTGCCTATTCCTGCTGCGCTGGCACCAGCCATAATCATCTCAACTGCATCCCTTCCTGTAGTTACCCCTCCTGTGCCTATTATCGGGAGCCCTGTAGCCTTGTAGGCTTCATATACGCACTTTACTGCAATTGGCTTTATTGCAGGGCCGGAAACCCCGCCAACCTTGTTTGTGAGGACAGGGGCTGCGGCTTCTATGTTTATGACCATGCCTGGGCCAACTGTGTTTACTGCGGTTATGCCATCTGCCCCTTCATTCTGGACTGCTTTTGCAATTGGTGCGATGTTTGGGACATTTGGGGAAAGCTTTACAAAAATCGGGATGTTTGTGGACTTTTTGACTTTCTTTGTGACTACTGCTGCTATGCCCGGGTCGCATGCAAAGGGGCGTCCAAACTCATCCTCCACGTTCGGGCAGGAGATATTTACTTCAATTATGTCTGGATTTGCCTGGGAAACTGCCCCTGCAACCTTTCCGAACTCGGTTATTGTGGAAGCGAAGATTGAGGCGATTACCGGGGCCCCTGCGTTCTTTACTGCAAATTCGATTTCTGCAAGGGTTTCGTCAACTCCTGCATTGGAAAGGCCAACTGCATTTACCATGCCCTGGGAATAAGTGGCGATTACAGGAGTGGGGTGGCCCTTGCGCCCCTGCAGGGAAATGGACTTGCTGGTTACTGCGCCTGCGCCTGCTTTTGCAACTGCTGCAAGCGAAGCTCCGGTTACCCCAAGTATCCCGGAAGCGAGCACTGTGGGGCTCTTCAGCTTTACCCCTGCCAGTTCAGTAGATAGCATCGATAATTAGTGGGGGTGAATAATTTAAATCGGTTTGGATGTAACCATGGTTACATTAAATTTTCCTGAGCAGCTTTGCTATCTTCATGTTGGAGAGGGCATGGTGTGAATTGTCAACATAGCTATCCAGCTCCTCGAAAAGCCCGCTCATCTGCTCTTCGAAATCCGCAAGGGTGGAATGCACCTGGATATAACCTTCCTCCCTTGCATCAAAAGTGAGGAGCGTTTCTGCTTCTGGGGGAAGTCCCTGTGCCCTTATTTCCGCATGCATCGCCTTGTTCACATCAGAGAACTTGAAGTAGTGCTTTTCCTTGTCGAAAAACTGGCTGGTCCCCAGCACAAAAAGGTCGTGGATCCGGTTCTGGAAATCCTCGTAATAAGCAGGGTTCTCCTTGTATCTTTCAACTATCTGTCTGGGTGTGATGGAGAGGGAGGGGTTCTTGTAAACTGACGCAAAGAAAAAGAGCCCGTCTTCTTTTAGCATTCTGTATATGTTCCTGAAAAAATCTGCGTGGGTTTCGAACGGAAGGTTGTCCTGGGTAGAGTCTGCGCAGATTATGTCAAAGTTTTCATCAGGGAAATCCAGCTCGAGCCAGTTCTTGACTGCCAGTTTTTCATTGGGATTCTTTACTGTGGCCAGGGAATCCATCTCTTTTACTGCTTCCGGATTGATATCCACCATTGTAACATCAAGCCGGTATTTCCCAAGAAGGTCCCGAAACTCAGGGGTTGCGCCAAAAAGAAGTACTTTCGGGTTTGGAGTATATTCAAGAAACTCCTTGAGTGGCTTTTCAAAGAACCCCATTTCCTTTAATGAGGGTTTGTAAAAAGGCTTGCAGGAAGCCCAATAAACAGCGAGCCCTTTCCAGGGATCTTTCATGTATTCTATATGTCCATCGTGGCTTCCCATAAAAATCAAAAGAAAAAGAAGTTGGGGGCTAGTATTCGCCGCCCATTGGCATTCCGCCAGGCCCGCCGGGTCCTCCCGGAGGCATTCCGCCTTTGCCTCCCTTGGATGCGATGATATCGTCAATCCTGAGGATAAGGCGGGTGGTCTCGGTAGCAGAAGAAAGTGCCTGGGTTTTTACCTTTGCAGGCTCAAGTATGCCGAG
>WJMK01000046.1 GCA_014727975.1 Microcaldota archaeon
CCCTCCACCGAGGCCGTCACCGAGGCGCTCCCGTTCCCCCCGGCCGTCACCAGGCCGGTCCCATCCACCGTGGCTACCGCCTCCGGGTTCGAGCGCCAGTCGAAGCCGACCCCCGCCACGGGGTCGCCGTCCCCATCCAGCGCCGTGGCCCGGAGCTGCACCGTGGCGCCGATGGCCGGGAGGTCGGTGGAGGACTCGGCCGTGACCGTCACCGTCTCGACCCGCTCCCGGGGATCCACGGGGCCGCCGTCATCGCCGCACGCGAGGAGAACGAGGAGCCCGGCCGCGACGGTGAGAAGCGGACCCCGCCGGGTCGTGGAGGCGCTGCGACCCCGCGGGCGGGGCGTCCCGGACGTGGACATGTGTCTTCCCCCTGATCGATCCGGTCCCCTCCCGTTCCGGTGGATGCCGGCTCGGGACCGACGGAGGGACACCCGACACCATCACGGTCCGGTCGCGATCGTAGCTCGGGCCTCGCAGACCGACAAGCGGGGAGTCGTACGGGACCCCGGCCCTCACCCCTCCCGGGTGAAGGCGCCGTGCCCCTCCCGCACCGCCGCGCTCGTTCCCACGAGCACCACGCGGTCGTCGGCCAGGATCTCGGTTCTTCCGCGGGGCACCACGAAGGTCCCGGCCCGGATCACGGCGGCCACGACGCACTCGCTGGGCATCTCGATGTCGGCGATCCGCTTGCCCACCACCCGGGCGTTGTCGGGCACGACGATCTCCATCAGCGTCGCCGCTCCCGACTCGATCTCGAAGAGCTCGGCCACCCCCGGGCGGTCCAGTACGTTCTCGACCATGGCGGCCGTGGCGTAGGGCTGGCTGATGCACTCGATTCCCGCGTCCTTCAGGAGAGGGGCGTAGTGCGGGTCGCGGACGATGGCGATGACCCGTTCGATCCCCAGCCGCTTGGCCTGGAGCGCGGCGATGGCGTTCCGGTCGTCGTCGCTCGAGGCGGCGATGGCCACGTCGATGTTCTCGGGGTGGACCTGCTGGAGTACCTCCTCCTTGGTCCCGTCGCCGTGGAAGACCGGGGCGTTGTAGAGGTGCTGGAGCTCCTTGCACCGCGCCTCGTCTTCCTCCACGAACGTGATCTGGTACTGGGACGACCGGAAGATGAGCCGGAATTCGTCCTCCGCCACGAGACGGTCGGCGATGCTTCCGCCGTGCTTGCCGCCTCCGATGATGAGCACCTGCATGTCGGGCCTCCAGAAGGCTCGGATTCTGAGTCGCAGTCGTCGGACGTAGGAGGGGAGTCCTCCAAGCTGAGCGCGGTTCTCGGGCTGGGCGAGGTAGAGCACGCATCCTACCCCGGTGAGGGCCACGCCGAGGCCCAGGCTCAGCGGGTCCAGGGTCGGCACGAAGAACCAGCAGGTGATGATCCCCAGGATCGGCGTCAGGGGATACAGCATCACCTGGAAGGGACGCAGGAGGGCCGGCATGCGCCGCCGCATGGCGATGGCCGCGTAGTTCACGATCCCGATGGCGATGAGGTAGCCGAAGCTGCTGGCCGCGGCCAGGAAGCGCACGACCCCCAGCGCTCCCAGCACCGTGACCAGCCCCGCGCAGAGGACGAGCGCCACGTGGGGCGTGCGGTATTTGGGGTGAAGCCGGGCGAGCACCCCGGGCACGTGCCCGTCCCTCCCCAGGGCGAAGAGGACCCGGGAGCTCGCGCCGAGGGTCACGCTGAAGGCCGAGAGGCTCGCCATGATGGTGGCGATCACACCCGCCCACCGTCCCCACGGGCCGAAGAGGACGTCGGCCACGTAGACGAAGGGCGTGCTCGTGCCCGCGAGCTCGTCGTAGGGAACCACGCCCATCATCACCCAGAGGAGGAGGACGTAGATCGCCATCCCCACGCCCAGGGTGATGAGGATGGCCCGGGGGATGTTCTTCGCCGGCTCGACGATCTCCTCGCCCGCCACCGTGATGAGGTCGAAGCCCACGTACGAGATGTAGATGAAGCCCATGGTGGGGATGAGGGGACCCCACCCCATGGGCGCGAAGGGCTCCAGGTTGGCGGGCTCGACCTGGAAGGCGCCGAGGACGCCCACACCGATCAGGACGACCAGCTCCACCACGTTCATCACCGTGATCACCTTCAAAGCCTCCGCCTGCCCCCGGAGGTTGGTGACCGTGAAGACGACGGTGGTGGCCACGATCACGGCAAGGACGCTCACCCCGGGCCAGAAGTAGGCCTGGATCGTGAGCGCGAAGATCACCGCGTAGAGGGCGCACGCCAGGGTGTTTCCGATCCAGAAGAACCACCCGGTGAGGAAGGCAACGGGCCGGGGGAGGGTGCGGCTGGTGAAGGAGTAGCCGCCCCCGGCCACGGGGAGGGCCGCGCCGAGCTCCCCGTAGTTGAGGGCCGTGAAGAGGGTCAGGATGCCCATGGCCAGGTAGGCCACGATCCCCAGCGGCCCCACCGAGGCAGCCACCTCGCTGGGGAGGGCGAAGATGCCCGGCCCCATCATGGCCCCGATGCCGATCATCACGGCCATGAAGAGGCCTACGTCGCGCCGGAAGGAGACCCCCTCGGACGCGGCGGGAGGTGCTGCGGTGGCGGACGGCCCCTTGGGCTCCATCAGTCGCGGAGGGCGGCCAGCGCCGCCACCTGCTGCTCGTCGCCGATGACGAGGAGGACGGAGCCGGCCCGGAGCTCGGTGGTGGGTTCGGGATCCGAGAGGGTCCCGTCCGGGTCCTCGATGCCCACCACCGTGAGCCCGGTCCGCTCCCCGATCCGGCTCTCCCGGAGCGTCGTGCCATCCAGGTCCCGGGGGCACGGCACCTCGTGGAAGGCGATCCCTTCGCCC
>WJMK01000005.1 GCA_014727975.1 Microcaldota archaeon
ATAAATCAGCCCCCCAACAACTGCAATAAGTGCAAACAGGAGTAAACTCAATGATGCCATAGGGAGATTAACTAGAGCAAATATTTTAAAGACTCACTCTACTTTAAAGGCAAAATCAAACCCTTTGTACTCCCATTCCCCGTAGCCCCCAAGGTCCAGCATCTGCGTATCATAAACTGTTCCATACGGATTGCCCTCTGCGCGGTACCACTCAATTCCTGCAGTGGAAGGAGATTCATAGCTGAGCATAATCCAGTATGTATCATTCCGGAGCTCGGTTTTGTTAAACTCTATCCATTGCCAGGAAGCATCCTGTGCAATTTGGGTTGCATCTATTTCTCCGCGCGCAAGCTCCTCTCCCACTCCAAGGTTCCCCCAATTGTTGGGCTTTTCATGCAGGGAGATGAAGAGCTTTGAGCCGGGGGAAGGGGGAACCCTTGCCTGCACATAAACCCCGATTCTGCTTACGTTGAGGGGTTTTTGCGGGGTGAATGCCTGGGCCTGCCTGACCTGGATTCCCACAAAATCGTAAAACCAGTTTACCTTCCAGTTGTAGATGTCATAATAGCCAATAGGGTACGCTTTTACGTCTTTGCGCATTATGTTGTTTTCTAAATTCTCTCCAGGCTCAGGGTGCTCGGGATCCAGGCTCAGGACTTCTGCTCGCATGTTGTGCGGTTGAGTGGAGTCGGCATAATACTCGAATTCAAAATGCTGCAGGAGCTCCGGGTCGCTTATATTCTGTCTCATAATGGTCTGGTTTCCGTCAAGGACCCAGATTGTGTACCCTGAGGGCTGGTAGCGGCCATACCTCTGGACCTGGACCCGGACCTTGTATTCTTCTGTAAGTCTCGGGTAATCAGGAACCGAATGGATATCTTTTACAAACAAATCGTATGAATAATCCGGAGGCTCCTCTTCAGCCTCTTCTTCAATGGAAGGAAGCGGAAGCTCTTCGCTGAACGCACAGCATCCTGCAAAAAGCAATAGCGCGAATAGTGGCAGCAGCCGCTTCATGGGAACTGATTCGCTGGAAAAATTAAAGAACTATTCTTCATGCAGGTGGATTTCCTTGCTCAGGGAGTAATTGAGCACAGTACGGATGAGGACGATGAGCGCAATAAGGATTATCTCGTCTATTGTGGGCATCGCAACAAGCCTGAGAAGGTCAGCTGCAACAAAGAAGTCCAGTGCAAGAATGAGCTTCTGCACATAAGTTCGCTTGGTGTGTTCGTAGGAGTGGAATTTCTTCTTGAGCCTGAATTCTATCCTGAGGACCTTTGCAAAAGCCTGGAGGCTCCCGTAAATTACAATGAGTGCCCCCAGGATATTCAGTATAAGGGTTATGTATTCCACTGCAAGCTCAAGCATAAGGAAGAATAGAAAAGAAAATTAAAAAAGAGTTCGGGAAAGGAACCGGGATTCAGAGGTTAATCTTGAGCCCGAGTTCCTTCTTTAGTTCCCTGTAGCGGTTTCGGATTGTGACTTCTGTTACACCTGCAACATCAGCCACTTCCTTCTGGGTCCTGCGCTCCCCGACCATTGCGGAAGCAATATACAGAGCTGCTGCTGCAACTCCAGTTGGGCCACGCCCGGAAATCAATCCTTTCTTTACTGCCTTCTTGATGAGGAGAACTGCTTTTTTCTGGACCTCTCCGCTCAGCTTTAGCGCAGTAGCGAACTTCTGCACATAATATGAGGGGTCGGTAAGCGGGACATCGAGCTTGAGCTCTGCCTTAAGGAACCTGTATGAGCGGCCGATTTCCTTCTTCTCGATTCCGGAAGCCTTGGAAATCTCGTCCAGGGTGCGGGGAATTCCGTGCATCCTGCAGATTGCATAAATCACTGCTGCTACAATGGATTCAATTATCCTTCCGCGGATGAGCTCTTCCTTGACTGCGCGCCTGTACAAGAGGGCCGCAGCTTCTTTAATGTCATCAGGGAGCCCAAGGTATGATGCAACACGGTCAAGCTCCGCAAGGGCGATTGCAAGGTTCCTCTCCATGGAAGTTGCAATGGAAACCCTCTTGTGCCATTTCCTCATCCTGTAGAACTGTGCCTGCTTTTTGGTTGAAATCTTCATTCCGCGGATATCGCGGTTGTACTGGTCGATTTCAGTTACAAGGCCCTTGTTCGGGCGCATGTACTTTATTGGGGCACCACCACGGGCCCTCTTCTCCTTCTGCTCAGCATCGAACGCCCTCCATTCCGGGCCGGAATCCTGGATATTCTCGGATATAATAAGTCCGCATGCGCCGCAAATCAATTCTCCCTTTTCATAATCCCTTATAAGCTTTGTGCTCCCACACTCAGGGCATTTTTTCTTCGACATTTTTCTCCCACCAACTAGAAAAAAGCTTTTTAAGCTTTCTGTGTTGTTCATATATTTACTGGGAGAAAGACTTAAGAATGTTTCGGAAAGGAACTAGGCCAAAAGCAGTTCCTTAAGCTTAGGAATTCCTATTATTATTGCGAAAGTCCCGAACCTGGGGCCCCTGCTTTTGCCTATCAGGACTTTATAGAGGTCCTGGAAGAGCTCCTTCGGAGGAATGCCCAGGGCATTTGCAGTTTCAAAAACAAGTGCCTGTATCTCATCTGCACTCATCCCATCATTAAGGGAGCCCGCAAACTTGCGCACTGCTTCAGGGTGGGACGGTGTTTCCCCCCTCCCAAGGTCAAATACATACTTGTCTGGTACCCAGCAGCGCTCCAGCCACCGTAAGATGTAGGGGGAAAGGTAATTCACTCCTTCCGGGTCCTTTAGCAGTTCCCCTACTCTTGCCCAGTCTTTGTGTATTGCATAATTTACAAGAATATCTGCAAGCGGGGCTTTCCACTTCATTCCACCTGTGAGTGAATAGGAAATTGCTTTTTTGCGGTCTGCACGGGCAAGCTCGGAACCTGGGTCAAGGGATGCGGCATGCTCAAAGTCGGAGATGAGCGGAAGGAGCGTTTTCTCTTCTAGAACAAGTTCCTTGTCCTCCTGGATATCCGGGCGCAGGAGCGCGTATTCGAATACAGGAATCGGGAGGAGCTCCATAAGCTCGTGCACAGAATGCCCGATTCCCTTGGACTTGGAGTATTTCTTTCCCTTGTATTTAAGGAACCCGAATTTGTAGAGGATTGGGGGTTCCTGCCCGAAGAATTTCCTGTGGACTGCGATAAGGGTGGAGATTGATCCTCCGCGGGTGTGGTGGTCCACGCTCCCGCCTTCTGCACTTACATTCCTCATGTCCTGCCTTGCTGGCCAGTCGAGCCTCCAGAGCAGTTTATACTTGTGGTCTGATATCTTTGCTTTTCCCTTATAGCTGCAGCCTTCTGCCCCATACCTTGTTTTCTTGTCACATGAGTATTCGTATTCACCGTTTTCGTATCCTGTAACGCCGGTGGTTTCCACCTTGCCGCACTTCTCGCAGATGGGCATTATCGGGTGCCAGTCATCGGGCATTGATTCCCTGAGCGAGCTCTCCTGCACAATCTTCTTTATTTCATCCTTGCGCTCGGAGAATTCAAGCGCGTATTTATCGTATTTGCCTTCTTCATAAACCTTGTCTGCACGGAGTATTTCCGGGTGCACACCAAACTTTTCCATTGCATCCGTGGCTTCGGAAAGGAAGTGGTCTGCAAAAGACTGGTGGCAGCCCATGGGGTCGGGGGTGTGGGCAAGGGGCTTCCCCAGGTAGGGCATGAGCTCCTTCTCGTAGTTTTTGAATGGCTCGGGAATATTGTCGAACCCGTCCAGGATATCTGCGACAAAATAGAATTTTGAGTGGTTCTCGAGCGTCCTGAGCGACTTGTACACTGCATCTGCAAACATAAACTCGCAAAGGGTTCCGGGATGCAGGGGCCCGCTTGTGGTTATGCCGCTCATTACCGCGTATGGAGGAGTCTTTTTTTCAACAACCTGTTTTGCAATAATCTCGCTCCAGTGCATGTTTTTCAATTCAGAAGGACTCTCCATCGTGAATACACCTTAAAGTTGATGGATTATGCTGACTAATCATAATAAAGGTATGGGAAAAAGGAAATAAGGAAAATAAGGAAAGGGAGGCGCTTCACTCGCACCTGTCCACAGTATGTTCCATGAGGTTGCCCTCAGTAGAGAACACAGTGCTTGCGTTGTCCTTGTCCCTGTCTGCGGTTACATCCAGGTCCGCAGTTGTGGCGCTCATTCCTGTGAGTTTGACGTAGAGGCCTCCCACTACTGCATAAGGAACATCCATGGGCACCCATGCGGAATCAGTAACAACTCCATCGCTAATCTCCACCCTCACTTCATTTTCTGCGAGATTAACATCTGTAAGCTGGATTGTGTATCCATCCCAATTGGTGCCGGTAAATGGAACTGCTCCATCAGAAATGTTGAGGGTTCCTTTGTAGCCCCTGTTCACTCCGAGCCAGGCGCTGTCCCCTCCTTCAAGCCTGAGGATGGTCCATTCCTGCTCGCCTACCGGGATTGTAACCCTGTTTGCGTCTGTTCTCCCTACTGCGGGGAACTCAGGGACTCCGTCTCCTGCAAAGAGGAGCCTGATTGTATATTCCTCCCCGATTGCGGGCCAGGTTGCGGCGGTCGCTTCATCAACATAGATATTTACCTGGTAGCTTTCCCCGGAAACTGCATCCTGCACAGTGGATGTGTCCATAAACTCGGTTGCTTCATTGCAGTCTGCAGTATCTGTGTCCATGGTGTCGGTGTCAGTGTCTGTGTCGGTGCTTGTATCCGTATCGGTATCCGTGGTCGTGTCGGTGTCGGTGTCGGTGCTTGTGCTTGTGTCGGTGTCCGTGGCCG
>WJMK01000045.1 GCA_014727975.1 Microcaldota archaeon
AAAATGAAGAAGATACTTGTGCTGAATTGCGGAAGCTCTTCCATTAAATACAGGCTTTTTGACAAGGATTTCAATACGATTCTGCATGGCCTTGTTGAGCGAATCGGGAAAAATGCCGAGCTTATCCACTTTAAGGGCAAGGAGCGCCTCAAGAAAAAAGTGGATGCAAGAACCCACAAAAAAGGCATCAAGCTGATGATTAAGCTCCTCCATGACCGGGAGTGGGGCGCAATAAAGCGGGTAACCGAAATCTCTGTTGTCGGCCACCGCGTAGTCCATGGGGGGCAGATGGCCGAAACCGCAGTTGTTTCTGATGTTGCACTGGGTTATCTTGATGATTTTAAGATGCTCGCCCCGCTCCACAACCCAAAGAACATTACAGGAATCCAGGAAACAAAGAAGGAGATGCCCACTGTTCCCCAGGTGATGGTTTTTGACACCGAGTTCCACCAGACAATGCCCCGCAAGGCGTACATGTATGGGCTCCCCTACAACTATTTTGACAAGTATGCAGTCCGCAAGTACGGGTTCCACGGCACATCCCACAAGTATGTTGCCCAGGAGGCTGCAAAGATGCTGAAGAAAAAGAAACCCAACCTCATCACATGCCACCTGGGTGCAGGCTCTTCCCTCACCGCGGTGAAAAAAGGCAAGTCCGTGGACACTTCCATGGGCATGACCCCCCTTGAAGGCGTGATGATGGCCACCCGCACCGGAGACATAGACCCATCAGTACTGGATTACCTGGTGAAGAAGTATGGCTTTGAATATGAAGGCCTTTTTGATACAATGAATCACAAGAGCGGCCTTTTGGGAATCTCCGGAGTAAGCAAGGACGTCAGGGTGATTGAGGGCCGGGCCAAGAAAGGCAACGAGCGCTGTAAGCTTGCACTGGAGATGTTCGCATACCGGGTTGCCAAATACATCGGCTCTTATGCAGTTGCCCTGGGCGAAGTTGACGCAGTTGTTTTTACTGCAGGGATAGGGGAGAACTCCGCCTCCATGCGCAAGCAGATTTGCACCTATCTCAAAATACTTGGAATAAATCTGGACCTGAAGAAAAACCGCAAGAACTTGAAGAAGGCACGGGAGATAACTTCCCCTGGTTCCGAAATAAAGGTTCTTGTAATCCCTACAAATGAAGAGCTGATGATTGCCAAGGAAGCAGCAAAGGCTGTGGGGGCATCCAAATGAGCGTAATTGGCCTTGGCACAGACCTGGCAGATATCAAAAAACTGGAAAAAAAGCTCTCAGGAAAATACGGAAAGCGCTTCCTGCAGAATACATTTACCCAAAATGAAATCGCCTGCGCCCAGGGAAAAAACATTGCAAAATTCGCAACTGCCTTTGCAGCCAAGGAAGCCACATATAAGGCCTTCCGCACCGGATGGATAGAGGGAAAGGACGTTGAAGTAGTGCGTGAAAAAACCGGAGCCCCCTCAATAATCCTCCATGGAGAAATAGAAAAAATAGCAAAAAAGAAGAAGGTAAAGGAGATCCACCTCTCCCTTTCCTTTACTGATTCCCATGCAGTTGCAGTGGTGCTACTCACTTCTTGAACTTCTTGGCTTTCTTGTACATATAGTCTACTGCTTCCTTAAGCGTCTTGTTCTGCCTTACGTCCCTTTGGGGAATCCTGAATCCGAACTCCATCTCAAGCGCTGCCAAAAGCTCCACTATGTCCATTGATTTTGCATGCAGGTCATCCACAAAAGATGTTTTTGGGGTGAGCTTTTTTTCACTCACCCCAAATACGTCCGAGACTACTTTTTTGACTTTCTTTTCGACTTCTTTTTTGCTTGTGATTTGACCACCTTGAAGACCACTATGTTCATCCCTGCCATCTTTTTTACTTTTGCTTTTACGGGCATAGGCATCTGCATGTTCTGCTCCTCAATTGCCTCTACATTGGATACATCCACTCCCTCAATCTGGGTAAAGAACACCGGACCTTCCTTGAGCTCGACTGCCCCATACGCATAGGGGTGGTATTTTGCAAACTTCATGGGCGGAAGGTTCCCGCTCGAGAAGAAGTGCAGAGTCCCGTCCCCACTTATTGTTTTCCACTCCATCTTGTGCGCACCGCATTTTTTGCAGCCCGCTTTCGGGGGGAAGGTGAACTCCTTGCACTTCTTGCATTTGGTCCCGTAAATCTTCCCCTTCGCAAGGGATTTGTAGAATTTTTCAATCATTCTTTCCATCATAATCACCTCTTCAATACGGTCACCGCGGAATGCATTCCGTACCCATGGTTGTGCACCATCGAAACTTCCGGCTCATCCTTGATCTGCCTTCCTTTCGCTTCTCCCCTCATCTGCTTCACGGCCTCGTAAATTTCCGCACCTGCAGATGCAGCAAACGCATGCCCTTTTGCATGCCTTCCTCCAGAAGTGTTCATGGGCTTGTCTCCCTTGTAGGTTGTCCTTCCCTCAATGAATGCCTTCCATGCCTCTCCCTTCTTGAAGTAGCCGCAGATTTCGGATTCAATTAGCTGGTAAATCTGCATGCAGTCATGCACATCCAGGTACCCAACATCCTTTGCCTTTATCTTTGCCATCTTCATTGCGGCCTTGAACGCAGTGTCATCAATCTCCCAATATGTTGGGTCCGCCCCATACCATGGGTAATTGCTTGAGCTCCAGTGGAACCCTGCAACCTCAATCGGGTCTTTCTTGAAGTTCTTCTTTGCTTCCTTCTTTGAGCTCACAACCATCGCAGATGCCCCATCAACCGTATTCAATGCGCTCTTCACCCTTGTAGGCCATGCAAGGTACGGGTTTTTCCTGCTCTGCCAGAAGCCCCAGGCATCCTTGAACCCTGCTTTTTTTGCTTCCTGCTGCAGGGTAGTTGTCACGAACGCTTTCTTGTTCTTGGAGCCGTGCAGCCTCACGTTCTTGTGCACATTGAACATTGCCTCATCCATCTTTTCCATCGGAACCTTGTGCTTCTTTGCATACCCCAGCGTAGGCAACCCCCCATATGCAGTTGCAATATCATATGAGTGGTGGTACGCATATGCCTGGTCCACCCCAAAGTCTGTCCAGTACCAAAGCTGGCTTGGGTCCAGGGCTTTTCTTTTGGTTGGATCATCTGTTGCAGTTGAAGAAAGAATCTCGCACCCAAGAACAAGCACGTTCCTGTATTTCCCGGAAGCCACGTCCATTGCTGCAAGCCCCAATCCCGTATTGGTTGTAGCACATGCAGTTGCAAAGTGCACCCCGGGCTTGAGGTGGAGCCCCAGCCAGTCCGCCATCTGCGTATTGTGCGAATACAGGTGCGAGATGTGGCTGACCATGCTCCCTATATAGAAAGCATCAATATCCTTCGGGTCCACCCCCGCTTCATCCATCGCTTCAAAAGCAGCCTCGCACGCAAGTTCCTGGAAAGCCAACCCCTTAATTTCCGGGGTCTCAAGAACACTTCCGAACTTTGTGCACCCTACACCAGTTATCACTGGCTTTTCCTTCAAATTCCCAACATGGGCCATCGGATTACCTCCTGCTGCAAAAACACAGATAAGTATTATAAATATATTGCACTCCCCGGGTTTCTATCCCATATAAACCCTATTTTCTGCCATTACAAGCTCTTTTGGATAAGGCTCAAAAAACACCTGCTCCCTCAGGTATTC